>CAIQWC010000037.1 GCA_903875425.1 uncultured Actinomycetes bacterium
AGGCAGGACATCGCTGATGGTCGTTCTCGCTACGTCGCTGTCTTTGGGGGCGGCGGTCAACGTCGTGGCCAGTGGCGTCGCAGAGGCCAAAGGAGTACCGACTGCGCTGTATGGGGTGTCATGTCCCACTACATCTCGGTGCATCGCAGTTGGTACGACTGTGACCGCTAATTACTATCGTAAAACGCTCGTACGATCTTGGAACGGTACTTCGTGGTCGACGATTGCGAGTCCGAATCCATCAACTGCCGTTGACAGCTCCCTCTCCGGAGTTTCGTGTGTCTCAACAACGTCGTGTGTCGCTGTTGGATCGTTCTATGACAACACCACTAGCAATACCTTGATTGAATCGTGGAACGGCACCAACTGGTCCATCATTACGAGTCCGCCCATCACCAATAGCACTGACTCGCTTCTTGCTGGAGTTTCCTGTATCTCAACATCTTCCTGCACCGCTGTTGGACAGTATTGGGACGGCTCGATGTATCGGGCCTTAATCGAATCGTGGAACGGCACAACGTGGTCTACCGTTGCGAGCCCGACTGGTACTGGCATCGGATCTACCTATCTGTCAGGAGTTTCCTGTATCTCGACCACCTTCTGTACCGCAGTGGGAACGTATTTCGACGGGAACAACTATCCGGCCTTAATTGAGTCGTGGAACGGCACCAACTGGTCCATCGCTACGAGTCCACCCGCTAGCACCAGTATCGACTCGGGTCTTTTTGGAGTTTCTTGTATCTCAATATCTTCCTGCACTGCAGTGGGGTGGTATTACGACGGCACCACCCAGAAAGCGTTGATTGAATCGTGGAACGGCACAACGTGGTCCACCGTTACCAGCTTAAACAATGCAAATAGCACTTCTAACATATTGACGGCGGTCTCGTGCGTCGCAGCCACCTGGTGCACAGCAACCGGATTTGTATACCCCAATGGCGCCGACCAGAGCTTGATTGAATCGTGGGACGGCACAACATGGTCGGTCCTCGGCAGCCCGAATTTTCAGACAGCCTTCGAAGGCGACCTTTTGGGAATTGCTTGTAATTCACCCACGACCTGTGTGGTTACCGGATATACGATTCAACCGCAGAACTATTTTGCCTCGATAGCTTATTTCGCCCCCCTTGCTCCGAGCACATTAAAGGTTGTTGGGGGAACGGGCAAAGCAACCATTTCATGGTCGAGTCCCGACGGCGTAGACACGCGGTACACCGCCACCGCCTCACCGGGTGGTGCTCACTGCTCTAGTACCTCGACGTCGTGTGTGTTGACCGGCTTAGCGGCCGGCAAGACGTACTCGATCTCAGTAACCGCGACCAACGCAGTGGGCAGCGCAACATCAGCGACGCCTGTTTCGGTAACCCTCAGTGTGCCACTCGCTAGGGCCGAATTAGCAGCTACCGGATCCAACGTTTGGGTCCTCATCGAAGGAGCCCTATTGCTTCTCGGACTAGGACTGATCACGGTGTGGAAACGGCGTAACGTCAGTATTTGAGACTCGATACCAGACTGCCAGGGGGTTCCGGAACGGAGCGCTGGGGTAAGAAATCGCTGCGCTGGAGCAGTCAATAGCGACCGGTGAGCGCAGCTCGGTGGGAGGCTCCCCACACCCCGTCAAGAAGGGGTATGGTTCACAGATCACACCGATGTAGTTTGCTAACCCAACCGGGTGGTCTCTTGGAGGAAGACACGTAGTGAGTTCGAAGTCTTTTGTGCACCTTCATACCCATACTGAGTACTCGATGCTCGATGGCGCTGCCCGTATCGGCGACCTCGTCGATGCGGCCGTTACCGATGGCATGCCAGCCTTAGGAATTACTGATCATGGCAATATGTACGGCGTCTTGGACTTTTATAAAGCCTGTCAAGACGCTGGCATTAATCCCATCATCGGCACTGAGGCCTACATGGCCGCAAACTCTCGCTTTGAGCGGCCTGTGCGTCGAGGAAAAATCGACGATGGTGGTGGTGACACCGACGGTGGTAACAAGCTCTACTACCACTTAACCTTGCTGGCCGAGTCAACGCGGGGTTACCGGAACTTGATGAAGTTGTCCTCGGCGGCCTACCTCGAGGGCTACTACTACAAGCCCCGTTTGGACTGGGAGCTCCTTGAGCAATACCACGAGGGCATCATTGCCACGACGGGTTGTTTGGGAGGTGTTGTCTTGCAAGCCCTGCTCGCAGGCAAACCCGATGAAGCCACGCGGCTCGCGGCACGACTGCAAGATATTTTCGGGAAGGAGAGCCTTTTCGTCGAGATTCAAGACCACGGTCTCGCTGAACAAAAGTCGACCAATCCTCAGCTCATCGAGATCGCAAAAAAAATTGGCGCCCCCCTGATCGCGACTAATGACAGTCACTACACGCATCGCGAAGACCACGAAGCTCACGATGCCTTACTCTGCGTCCAGACAGGATCCTTACTCTCGGATGCGAATCGCTTCAAATTCGAAGGTAATGAGCATTACTTAAAGTCGGCGGAAGAAATGCGCTACCTCTTCCGCGAAGTGGAGACGGCATGTGACTCGACACTCATCATCGCCGAGCGAGCCAAGGTCGAGATCGAACTAGGTAAGCCTTCCCTACCTGAGTTTCCGGTTCCCGATGAGTTCAGGGGCAAGGACTACCAGGAGCGCTCCGCGCAGTACCTTCGCTCCTTGACCATGGAAGGTGCTCGGCGCCGCTATGGCGATGCGCTCGGGAGAGACGTGCAAGAGCGTATTGACTATGAGCTCTCCGTCATCGCCGACATGGGATTCAGTGCGTACTTCCTTGTGGTGTGGGACCTCATCGCCTATGCGAGGCGAAACCATATTCGTGTTGGCCCAGGACGTGGATCGGCCGCTGGTTGCTGCGTCGCCTACTGCCTTGAAATTGTGGACCTCGATCCAATCCGTTATGACTTGCTCTTTGAGCGATTCTTAAATCCTGGTCGGAAACAGATGCCCGACATTGACATGGACTTTGACGACCGCTATCGAGGCGAGATGATCAAGTATGCGGCAGAGCGATACGGCTCAGACCATGTCGCGCAAATCATTACCTTCTCAACGATTAAGGCCCGGGCGGCAGTGCGAGATGCGGCGAGGGTACTGGACTTTGCCTATGCCGACGGCGATCGGGTGGCAAAAGCTATGCCCCCGGTAGTCATGGGCCGCGATGTCTCTCTTAGTGCGTGCTTTGAAAAACTGCCGGGACAAGAAGACGGCTATATGGCTGCAGCTGAAATTCGCCAGATGTATGCATCGGATGAAGTCGCAAAACGCATCCTTGATGTGGCTCGCGGTCTTGAGGGTCTGCGTCGCGGCGACGGAATTCATGCGGCGGCCGTAGTGATTACCCGAGATCCCTTGATCGAGCACCTTCCCATTCAGCGGAAGCCTGACGCGTCAGGCAACATCGAAAACGCTCCCATCGTGACTCAGTTTGAAATGCACGGCGTCGAAGAACTAGGTCTTCTCAAGATGGACTTCCTTGGTCTTCGAAACCTATCGGTCATCGAGCAGTGTTTGGACCTCGTTAAGCGAAGCGGAGAACCACGACCCGATATTGACAAGGTAGATCTCGATGACGACATGGTCTTTTCCATGCTGCGTCGCGGGGAATCCGTTGGCGTGTTCCAGCTAGAAGGCCGACCCATGCGGGCGTTGATGCGTTCGCTCGCACCAACGAGTTTCGACGACGTTGCAGCCTTGGTGGCGCTCTATCGGCCTGGACCGATGAAGGCCAACATGCACAATGACTATGCCGATAGAAAAAATGGTCGCCAAGCCATTACCTATCAACATGATGATCTTGCGCCCTTGCTCGGAGATACTCAAGGCTTGATGATCTACCAAGAGTCAGTCATGCGTGTGGCGCAGAAGTTTGCCGGATATTCCCTCGAAGAAGCGGACAACCTCCGAAAGGCCTGCGGTAAAAAGATTCGAGAACTCATTGCCGCCGAGCGTGAGAAATTCGTGTCGGGTTGCGTGACCCAGGGCTACGGCGAGGAGCTAGGGACCGAATTATTCGACATCATTGAACCCTTCGCTGACTATGCCTTCAACAAGAGCCATTCCTATGGCTATGGCTTGGTGGCCTACCAAACTGCTTGGCTCAAAGCTCACTACCCCGTTGAGTACATGGCCGCCCTCTTGACGACGGTAAGCGACGATAAGGACAAGACAGCGGTCTACCTTTCGGAGTGTCGTTCCATGGGCATCGAAGTCGTGGTGCCTGATGTGAACCGGTCGCTCGGTGACTTTGCTCCTCGGGTGGAGGAAACCACTTCAACGAAGGGGATTAGTTTCGGTTTGGCCTCGGTCCGTAATGTTGGTGAATCCCTCGTTGAACGTATCGTGGTCGAGCGTGAAGCCAATGGTGCCTTCAGCGACTTTTACGATTTCTGCCGCAGGGTTGACACCATGGTATTGAATCGCCGGACCATTGAATCCCTGATCAAAGCTGGCGCCTTTGACGCGATGGGCCATCCACGGCAAGGGCTTGCACTCGTGGCCGACGAGATCATTGAGCGCACGGTGGAGCGCCGTAAGGAGCGGGATCTGGGAATTTCTACCCTCTTCGCTTCAGCGGCCCAGGATGCAGGAGACGACGATGCGGACTGGGAAGGGACGAATATTGCCATTCCTGATCGTGAATTCGATAAGGCAACCAAATTGGCCTTTGAAAAAGAAATGTTGGGTCTCTACATCTCCGATCATCCCCTCATGGGTCTCGAGCGAGCGCTGGCTCGCCACACCGATGCCACGATCGCTGACCTAAAGGAAATTGCTGAAGGCTCGAGTAACGGCGCGAGCGCCGAAGCGGTAGTGCGCCAAGTCGGGGGAGTCGTCACTGAGATGAAGACTAACTACACCAAGAAGGGCGAGCTCATGGCTCGTTTCATGCTCGAAGACTTGCAGGGTTCCATGGAGGTCTTTGTCTTTCCGAAGGCCATGGCCGATTACGGGAGTTTGCTAGATAATGACGCCATCGTGGTGATTCGCGGACGGGTGGACACCCGAGACGAAGTACCCAAGATCACCGCGATGCAGATTTCACGACCCGCTATTGATCCCAACGCATCGAGTGAACTGCGGCTCAATTTGCCCCTTGAAGCCCTCTCCGACTCGACGGTCAATGAGTTGAAGGGCATCTTGCAAGAGCACCCAGGAGAGTCGCCAGTATTTATCCATATGGGGGAAAAGGTGCTGCGCCTACCCCCAGAGTTCAACGTAAATCCTCAAAACGTCGTGGGTGAAATCCGGAGATTATTGGGCGCCAACGCCATCTTGGCCGCCTAAGGCGCTGCTTGTGATCCGCCCCCTTTTTGGGAGGGTCGTTTGTGGTCGTAGAATGCACAGATGGCAATGCAGGTAATGACCAAGGACACCACCGCTCTCTCTGACTCAGAAATCGAGGAGATGGCGAATCTCTGTGTGGATCGCGAACCGCGATTCGATATCGGGTTCATCTCAAAGGTGAAGGAAGAGTGGGTACTCGTCTCGCTCGTTCGCGAAGGGAATAAGTTACGCGGATACGCATTCGCAACCCTCGAACGCATCGGGGGAACGCCCGCTCTCTTGATCGGCGTGGGCCTCATTGACCGCAATGCGAAGTCCGAGCAAACCCTTAAAGCGCTACTGATCGATCAGCTCCGACGCGCCCTCTTGGCCTTTCCCGACGAAGATGTGCTAATCGGAAGTCGACTCATGATTATCGACGGCTATCGCTTGTTCCAAGGTTTAGAAGACGTGGTTCCACGTGTTGATCACAAGCCTTCCGGAGAAGAGCGCGCATGGGCTCGCCGTTTGGCTAAGCGCTTTGGTGACGAGAAGGGTCTCGATGATCGAAGCTTTATCGTGACACCATCGGGTTCAGGGCCCGTCGGCGGCCTCGACATCGTCGCTCCGAAAGCCAAGATTCCTGAGGGTACGGAAATCTTCTTCAAAACGGTCAAGCACGAGAAGGGTCATCGCCTCGTTGCCTTTGGCTGGGCCATGGCTGAAGACTTGGCTAGTGGCAAATTGATGCGCTAGGAGCGCGGCAATAATCCCACGCAGATTTTGTAGCAGTGCCCGTCGTAGGGCCTACTGAGAGAAGCCAACAGGTACGAAGGCTTAAAGCCGAGGGCAGTGGCTAGTTCTTTCCCCGACAACATCTCCCGGCGAGCAGCGTCGAGAGCTCTCGAAGCAGCACTGTCTTCACAGCGAAGCCAGACGTCATCGCGCTCCCAGCCAAAGCGCACCCAGGTCGAGAGATCCTCATGGCGGCGTAACAGTTGGGGCCCACGGGTTGGTACGACGAGCGCGGTTGAGGGCCGTGTGCCATCGAACTCCCAGAACGGTGCCGAGGGCCCGCGGAATCCAAGCAGCGGACCATCGAGGGGTGCTTGAACGCGACTGAGGATTTGCTTGATGGCGCGACCGCGCAACGAACCGATCAGGCGCGGTAAACGGCTGACCGTGGCGGCTTCGGGGTGCGCAAGGTCGTCGGTCTCGGGATCAGCGGCCAAGCTTGCTTCAACGACATCAAAAGCAGAGAGGTCGGGCGGGTTGGCTTGGCTCCAAGGGACTCGAAGGCGGATCAGCGATCCTGAGGCAAGGTCAATACCTACCAGATCGTCCCAAGGAGAGCCCAGGACTAAGACGTAGTGTACGGAGCCACCACGCATGTCTAGGCGATCGGTTCTCGGTAAGTTTTTTAAAACGTCACGAACTGCCTCTGCGGGCGGATCAGATCGTCTCATAGTTCGCGTGGGGCTCATGGGCGTGTGGAGGATCCTCGGATTTCGAATAGCTGCGTCTCCAACGTAGTGGCATCGCTCGCCGGCATACGGCACGCTCGCTGCTGACAGACATAGGCGAAGCCCGGAGCGCGATCGCGGCAGAGTGCGAGGTCGTGGTGACCCACCACGCTGAGGCGATAGGGCACAAAGGTTGCGGCATTGGTTGCCACAAGCTCAGGTTCAGATCCTGGAATTACCACTTCAACGCCAGCTTCGAGATACCCAAGGGCTTCGATCAAATCAGGCACGGAACTAGCTTGGCGCTCGAAGAGGGGATCGGCGCGATGGATGGTATCGCCCACAAAGGTCAAGAGATCGCCGTCATCAGTGATAGCGCCAAGGCGAGCCAAAGCTCGAGACGTTACCGCGGTGGCTGAAGGTAGGGCACCATCAAGGATGTCTTTGGCTCGCATCAAGATGCCTTGGGTTTGTACCGAGGTGGTGAAGAGACCACCCTCTGGGTCTGAGAATGATTCAAGAATTTCTCGTTGCAGTGATCGCGCAGCATCCAAGAAGCGATCTTCGCCGGTGAGTTCAAAGAGTTGCAGTTTGGCTTCGAGGAGCCAGCCAAGGTCGCCGAGCATAGCCATGGGGCCAGGAGCGGATCCGAGTCGTGACCGCAACCACTGACCATGTGGAGCCATGCTCGCGTCCAAGATGGCATCGAGCGAAACCGCTTGGCGGACGAGTTCATCGTTGCCTAGGATGCCCGCGGTTTCGGCGAGCGCGGCCAAGAACATGGCGTTCCACTCCAAGATCACCTTGTCATCTCGACCCGGTTGTACCCGTTCGAGTCGCTGCGCCAAGAGAGCCTTTCGGGTGGCTTCTTCTTCGTTGCTGCGGAGCAGCGATTCACCGAGTGGCCGGCGTAACACACTGGTGCCGTGTTCGAAATTCCCCGATGCGCTGACGCCGTAGTACGAACACGCTTGATCGCGGTCTAAGACACCATCTCGGCCCGCGAGCGCCGTAGCAATGGTTGCGGGCGTGAAGGTTGCGTGCGAACCTTCGACCCCGTCGGCATCGGCGTCAAGAGATGCGCCTAGTGCTCCGTCATCGAGGCGGAGATCGCGCAACACCCAGGCAATGGTCTCTGTCGCCACCTGGGCGTAGGTCTCGTTCTTGGTTACGGCATACGCACGGGCAAAACTACGAACCAGCAAGGCTTGATCACTCAGCATCTTCTCGAAGTGGGGAACGGTCCATGACGCGTCAACGCTGTAGCGGGCAAAACCTCCGGCGAGGTGGTCATAGATACCGCCCGCGGCCATGGCCTCAAGGGTGGTCGTTGCCATGGTCAAGCTTCGTTCATCGCCGACTCGTACGTGGTGCGCCAAACAGGCATCGATGAAACTTGGTCTCGGGAATTTAGGTGCACCACCAAAACCACCGTGAACTGCGTCGAAGCGTTCACCAAGTTCGTGAATCAAGGTGTCGAGGGCCTGGTCCAGGGTGACGGCTGACGCTCCCGGTTCCCGGGCAAGTAGGTCGACAAAGCGCGCTTCGCGACCAACGGCGTGGGCCAGTTCGTCTGCCTGTGCCTCCACCTCAGCGTGGCGGTTGCTATAGGCCTCGGCCAAGGTCACCACGACGCGGCTAAAACTTGGCTGGCCGCCCCGATCGATGGGGGGGAAGTACGTCGCGGCGTAGAAGGGCCGTCCGTCCGGCGCGGCAAAGACGGTGAGGGGCCAACCGCCGTGGCCGTTCATCGTCTGACAGGCTGCCATGTAGATCGCGTCGAGATCAGGCCGCTCTTCTCTGTCGATCTTGATGGGAATGAAGGAGCGGTTGACGAGGTCGGCGGCAGCCTCGTCTTCAAAGGACTCGTGCGCCATGACGTGGCACCAGTGACAGGCCGCATAGCCGATTGAGATTAAGAGAGGTCGCTTCAGTGCTTCGGCTTTGGCCAAGGTCTCAGGTGACCAGTCGTGCCAATCAACGGGATTGTCGATATGTTGCAAGAGATACGGCGAGGTAATGGCTTCGGGGTGGTCACGCAACATCATGGCGAAAGACTTTCATGGTTTGGGGTGGTGAGACGAGTTTCAAAAATGAGTTCGAGGCCATCGATATCGTCGATCTGGCTACCAACTTCTATCATGCCGAGTTTCCGCGCAACTGCGAGGGAGGCAAGGTTCGAGGGACTAATGCTCGCTCGCGCTAACGATACTTCACCGCTGCTGGCCATGGCATCAAGGAAGCCGCGCGCAGCGGCCGTTGCAATGCCCTGACCGCGCGCGCCTTCGCCCACCGTGTAGCCGATTTCTACACACCGTCGCTCATCAGGGCCTTGGTGGCCGCCAAGGTGCCCAACCAACGTATTGGTGTCGCGATGCACGATGGCGCGCACTAACCAGGTGTCGTTCCGAGGGTCTTCAATGAGGCGACGGCCAAAGAGCCGGCTCATCCACGCTTCTTCGTCGATGAAGAGTCGGTGGGGGTTGTCCCATCCAAGGAGCGTTGCGCCCGTAATGGCGTCGCCCGATTGAATGGCTCTGAGCGCGCCGAGATCAAGCCAGACGAGATCAAGGGTTTCCAGCGAGATGGTGGCGGGGAGCACCTCACGCCCCCCGGTAGGTGCCCGCAATCCAGAGGTTTCCCTCGGGGTCTCGAAGCTCCATTGGTAGCGAACCCTCATTGCTAGGGGTAATGAGGCTTGCCTCAAATCCCACCACCTCGTTGAGGAAGCGCGGCAACGCAGGCGCATCTTTGGCTCGTAAGGTCGGCCCCACGCCGGGATGAGTCACCGCTTGAACTTAGCAAAGCACTCCACCGACATCGCTGGTGTGCTTGGCTGTTGCGGTGGACTCCCAAGATTGGCACGAAAGGGTTTCAGGGACGCTGCTCGGCGGGGCGCTCGGTGACGCGCTCGGTGGCCCGGTTGAGTTTTACGAGATCGAGGAGATTCTCGAAATCACGGGGGGATCCTTGGTGACGCGCTTTTATGGCGAGCCCACTATTACGGATGACACACAAATGACTTTATTTACCTGTGAAGGTCTCTTAGGGGCGAACGTGCAGTTCGCCGCAAGTGGTGTGTGTCATCCACCAAGTGCACTATTTCGCAGTTACCTCCACTGGCTTGTCACCCAAGGAGATAGCTGGGAGGACGTGGGCATTGAGGGTGAAGCGTGGTCGTCCTGGCTGGCTGACCATCGCGTGCTCCATCGTGTGGAAGCGCCAGGCGTTACCTGTCTGAGTGCACTTCGTCATGGCGAAATTGGTCGGATCGATCGACCAATCAATGACTCGAAGGGCTGTGGGGGGATTATGCGAGCCGCGCCGGCGGGCTTTCTCGATATCGGCAAAGCCCCGGGCGCCAATCTGATCGGTGCTCACGAGTTGGGTTGCGAAGTTGCTGCCGTCACCCACGGCCACCATGACGGGATCGAACCAGCAGGCTTTTTCGCCATGGTCATTGCCGGCCTCTTTGCGGATAACTCACTTGAGCGTTCGGTGGAGGTAGCTCTCGGCACCGCGAGCGAGCATCTGCGTGATCTTATGGAGCGCGCTATTGCACTTGGGGAACGTCACCCGCCAGAACCCGAACAGATTGAACGAGAACTCGGGGGTGGCTGGGTAGCAGATGAAGCACTAGCCATTGCGGTGAGCTGTGCTTGGAATCCGACCAGCGTGCTCAACGGGATTGCCTCGGCCGTGACACACACCGGCGACTCTGATTCGACGGGTGCGATATGCGGCAACATTCTTGGGGCTCTCCATGGATCTGATGGGCTTCCCTCAGAACTCGTCGATCAGATTGTTGGTATCGACGTTGTTGAAGAAGTGATTCACGATGTCAACACGTGGCTCGACATCGCCTTTGGTGGACCTGATGAAGATCCTGGTGAAGGGGCGGCGAGATCGCTCATGCAACGGTATTTTCCGGGGGGATGGCGCAGCTAGGACTATGAAAGTGATCGCCGAGAAACTTTTCCCAGATCAGTCCGGGGGAGGGATGCAACAATCACGAGTTCCTTCGGAGCCGCATAATCGGCCAAGGTGCTACGCACCGCATGCTTGAGGTCTTCGAGGCTCGGACCTTGGCCATTGGGAACTACCCAGGCAACTACTCGCTCGCCCCATTGGGGATCTGGTCGCTTCCACACAGCCACGTGCGCAACTGAATCGAGACCTTCGATAATTCTCTCTACGTCCAAGGGGTAGACCTTCTCGCCACCGGTCATGATCACGTCGGCGATGCGGCCACGAACAGCAAGGGAACCGTCGTCACTAATGCGTCCAAGGTCCCCGGTGGCGATCCAAGGCAGCTCGCTAGGGGGTCCTGTCACGAAGGGGTCGCTACCATCTCGATAGGCCCGAAGCGAGGTGGGTGACGCGATGAGAATTTCGCCAAAGCCCTGTTCATCTTCATCGCGAATCGCGATTGCCACCTCTTCAAGGGGCCACCCGTCATAGACAACGCCAGATCCCGTTTCGGTCATGCCGTAGGTGTTCACCACATTGGGGGCCACCTCCTCGGGAGCTGCAGCACCACCGAGCAGCACCCGCTCGTAATCACGCGTTGTGCATCGGCGAAGCACGGTCGCTACTAAGGACACATGGGTGATGCCTCGACTCGGGCCTGCGTTAATGAAGGCGGTGTCGGGTCGATCAATGACGCTGAGAGCGCTGCCCACGATCAGCGCTCGGGCGATCACGCTGAGGCCGCCGATGTGAGTGGTGGGTAAACAGCACAACCAGTGGCTCGATGGGCCCGCGTTGAGGGCCTGAGAGGTGAGAAGCGCCGACGCCTTGACGGCATCATGCGTGAGAATGGCTGCCTTAGGATCAGCGGTTGATCCTGAGGTGAGGGCGACGATGGCATCGCCAGCGTCGGTGCCTGTTCCTCCCGGTAAGCGCCGCTCGCCGTCTTTGGTGATGATGCGAGTGGGGGAGAGCGCTCGCAGCGCTCGCTCGGAAAGATCGGTGCCCCAACGAGGATCGAGGACGCAGATTGCGTCGCCACGAGACCAGATGGATTCAATGATTTTCGGGAGTTGCTGGTCTTGTTCGAGGTCTAAGGCGACGAGTTCGGGCACAGGAACAGATTATGGGGGTCCAGCCGTTAGCGTGGAGGCCGTGACTGACTACCCCACCAACACCGTCATTACCGGCCAGCCGGTCGATCCCGTCGATGCCTTTCGGGCCCTCGGCGATGCTGCTTGGACGCAAAGCGGCGACTGGACCGACATTCGATACGAGACCGCCGAGGGCATTGCCAAGATCACGATTTGTCGACCCGAACGGCGCAACGCCTTCCGGCCACAAACCTTGTTTGAACTTGAGCGCGCATTTTCTATGGCGCGCGATGATCTCAGCGTCGGCGTGATTGTGCTCTGTGGGGAGGGTCCCGATGCGTTTTGCTCGGGCGGCGACCAAAAGATTCGTGGCAATGATGGCTACATCGGCGATGATGAGGTTGCCAGCCACGGGGTAGGCCGCCTCAATGTGCTGGATCTTCAAATTTTGATTCGCCGTATCCCCAAGCCCGTCATTGCGATGATTGCTGGATACGCAATCGGGGGCGGACATATCTTGCACTTGGTATGTGACCTATCCATCGCTGCCGACAACGCTCGCTTCGGCCAAACCGGACCCAAGGTGGGAAGTTTTGACGGTGGATATGGATCGTCACTCCTCGCTCGGACCATAGGTTTGAAGCGCGCGAAAGAAGTGTGGTTCCTGTGTCGCCAATACGATGCCGAGACGGCACTTGCGTGGGGCCTCGTGAACGCGGTGGTGCCGCTGAAAGATCTCGAGCGCGAGACTGTTGCGTGGTGTCGGCAAATCTTGACGCTGTCACCTTTGGCCTTGCGGATGTTGAAGGCGGGCTTTAACGCCGCCGATGATGGACTCGCCGGTGTACAGCAACTCGCCGGGGACGCCACCATGCTCTTCTATATGTCCGAAGAGGGACAAGAGGGGCGTAATGCGTTTAATGAGCATCGTGCCCCGGACTTCTCTCGTTTCCCCCGCCGCCCGTGACCGAGAGCGAGCCTGGGCGCTTTACGCGCTGGATTGATGGTGCTCGTCCGCGAACCTGGCCCGCCTCCCTGGTCCCCGTGCTCGTCGGGACTTTAGCGATTCGTCCCGAGTCGCTGCGTTGGAATCGTATGGTGGCCGCAGCAGTCGTGGCGCTCGCGATGCAAATTGGCACGAACTATGCGAACGATTATTCGGATGGAATTCGAGGCACCGATGCGACGCGCGTGGGACCCGTGCGGCTCGTCGGCCAAGGTCTCGCGGCACCTGCGAGCGTGCGGCGGGCGGCCGTGGCATGCTTCGCGATTGCCGGCTTGGTGGGTCTATGGCTGTGCTCACTGACGAGTTGGTGGCTTGTCCTGCCGGGCATTGCCGCGGTGGTGGCCGGGTGGCTCTACACAGGAGGGCCAAAACCTTACGGCTACCTCGGCCTCGGGGAGCTTTTCGTCTTTGTGTTTTTTGGAGTGTTTGCGACCATTGGATCGGGTTACGTCCAAGACCAACACATTCCCGCGCTCTTGTGGCTAGCTTCGATTCCGGTGGGACTCCTAGCCACGGCACTCTTGGAAGCGAACAATCTCCGAGATATCACTGGCGACCGGTTCTCGAAGAAGCGGACCTTGGCGGTGCGTTTGGGTCGCCAGCGAGCGGGTTGGCTCTACGGAATCTCGCTACTCGTCGCGGCCTTAGCCATTGTGGTGATGGCGGTGATCCATCCGTGGTGTGCGATCGCCCTCGTGGGTTTTGTGGCTACGACGAAACCATTACAACTCGCTCTCAGCGAGGCAGAAGGTCGGGATCTGTTGCCCATGCTCAAAGCAACGGGTCAAGCACAGCTGTGTATTGGGGTTCTGCTCGCTCTTGGTTTAGCGATCAGGTAGCGAGTAACGCGGAGATGAGCGTCCGGGTGTAATCGGGTTGCTCAAGGTGAACGGCGTGTCCTGCGCCCGGAACGATATGGAAACTACCGCGAGCAAGGTGACGGACCATGTGGGTATTCGTGGTAACGAAACGAGGGTCATACGCACCGCTAATGAGGTGTACCGGAGTCTCGATCTTCGATAGTCGATCCCAACTTGGCTCCTGAGTGCCCGTACCACTGAGTCGCAGCGATGACGCGAGTCCTCTCGCGGTGTTCTCATAGCGCTCAGCGCTGCCTGCCTGATCGGGACTCAGCGTTGCAAACATTGGTTGGTTCAGCCATTGCTCTAAGAAAGCGGGGACATCGTTCTGTTTTTCGATAGCATCAGCGAGCGCATTGTCGCGTTCACGACGTTCGGTCCTGAGCGCATCGTCAGCGATGCCCGCAGTTCCGCTGATCAGAATGCTTCGCTCGAGGCCACGGGTACCGGCTAAGGCGGTGGTGAGGGCAACGCGGGCTCCGAGCGAATAACCAAGCAGGCAAAAGGTATTACCGCGGGTGATTTCGGCTATCAGGGAAGCAGTTTCGTCCAAATTTGCCTCCACGGAACTCGAGCCGCCGTGGCCGGGGAGATCGAGCGCCACAATGGTGTGGGAATCTTGAAGGCCGGCCGTTAGGGTTCGCCAAGAAGAAGCAGTCTGAGTAAAGCCATGGCACGCGACCAACAGCGGGCCGGAACCATAACTAGTGACGTGAAGAGAGGACATCGCGGTATGAGCGTAGCGAGCGCAGAGATCCAAGCGACGTTCTGTGCCACGCTCTTCGATGAATTTGCTCGAAGTGGCCTTCGCCACGTGGTGGTCTGTCCGGGTTCGCGTTCGACGCCGCTGGCTTTGGCGGCGGCGTCGAGCGACCTCGCGTTACACGTTCGCCTCGACGAGCGCTCAGCTGGGTTTTTTGCCCTAGGGCTTGCCAGAGCCACTGGCCAGGCTGTCCCTATCGTGGTGACGTCGGGTACCGCGGTCGCAGAACTTTCGGCAGCAGTGATCGAAGCCTCGCTCGATCGAGTACCGCTGATTGTGCTGAGTGCTGATCGCCCTATTGAACTTCACCAACGGGGATCGGCGCAGACCATTACCCAAGCTGGATGCTTCGATCGCCATGCGGTGTTCAGTATTGATGTTCAGGCGCCAGCGGCCATGGACGCAACGCAATGGCGCCCGCTAGCGTCGAGGCTCGTTCTTGAGTCGTCAGGAGTCAGCGGAACGAGGGGTGTCGCCCACGTGAACCTCGGACTCGTCGAACCGCTCGCGACACCCGCGGGAATCATGCCTGAGGGTCGACGTGATGGCGGAGCGTGGCTGCGTGCCACGCCACTTGGTCCAGAGCGCAGAACGCTCCAAGACCTCGCCGCCCGTCGGATTTTGATTTTGGGCGGGGGAGCATTCGACGATGCAGCGATCGCATCGTTAGTGTCATCAACGACCATGCCCATCCTTGCGGACCCGCGCTCGGGGGCGCGGCGTTTTGGCGCTGCTTCGGTGATTTGTGCCGCGGATGCGATCGTGCGATCTCCTCGATCGCGACGAGAACTGCAACCTGATCAGATACTCATCGTTGGTGGACCGCCAGCGTCCAAGGAACTAAGCCTCTGGATCGAAGCCTGCGCTCAGGACGGCACGTCGCTGATCACGGTGGGCCCCGACGGGCCGAGTCGCTTTCCTTGGGCGGTGAGCGTGGAACATCGCAAGGTGGCAACGCTGAATCATGCAGTGGCTCTCATTAGCGGAGATCCGACGCCCGTTGATGAAGCGTTCTCGCATCTATGGCAAGAAGCTGAGCGAATTGTTCAGGGAGCATTGCACGATATTTGTCAAGAAGACTCGTGGAGTGAGCCCGCCGTGGTGCGTGCGTTGAGCCAGCATCTCGGCGACGATGAGGTGCTCGTTGCGTCGTCGTCGATGCCTATTCGCGACCTGGAGTGGTTTGGTGGACCATGTCAGGCTCTCGTGGCCTCGAATCGCGGCGCGAACGGTATCGATGGTGTCGTCTCAACTGCCTTCGGCATGGCTGCCGCTGGCAAGTCAGTTACTTGTCTCGTTGGTGACCTCGCCTTTCTCTACGATGTTTCAGCCCTCATCGATGGGATTACGCATGAACAGCGAGCTCGTATCGTGGTCCTCGATAACCGAGGGGGCGGCATCTTCTCGTTTTTGCCCCAACGCCGAAGCGTTGGCCACGAAACCTTTGAACAGCTCTTTGGCACGCCGCCCCAGGTAGATATCGCGCGGGTGGCTCAAGGTTTTGGTCTCAGCGTTACTGAGGTGACGAGCGGTGATTCGTTTGCACATGCCCTAGCGAAGCCCATCGAGGGACTAGAAGTTCTCGTGTGTCGCCTTCCCGATCGGGATCACAATGTGATCGTCCATGATGAGATCCATCGACGCATCATCGAGCGTTTGGGCTAACTAGCGAAGTTGCAGATTCGAAAGAAATACGCCTTGTCCATTGAGGGGAAGGTGCCGGGGGACTTGAAGGGTGGCGATTTCTGGTCCACCAATATGTTCCGCATCCAAGAGTAAGAGTTCTTGCCTTGAGCCATCGAGATGATTGGTGGGGACGATCACGTAGCGCTTTTGGGAGCGGGCCCCCATCACACAGAGGGGTTTTCCCGCTCTCGTGTCGCGTGGTAGGTGCCGCTGCTCTTGAGCGTGACGCTCAAGATCCACCGACGTCACGGTGGTGATGTCGCTGGCGTCACGTTCGATACCCACGATGCTTCGAGGCTGGGTGCTTGGCGGGCAGACACTCGGCGTGAGAGACGCGAAGGGGGTGTTGACCACTTTGGTAACCCCAAGGGCAGATTCGCCGATGGTGACGCGAGCGATTTTCAGACCGCTACGGCGTCGGCGAGCAAGCGTTACTTCCAGGCCGTCGCCACCCTCGGTCGCTCCAAGAACAGCCGCGATGGCCAGCTCACCGGCGGGTAGTACGTCGTCGCCTGCTTGGCCGAGATCTCGATCGAACACTTGAAGGTGCGTGGCGCCAAAGACCACGAGACGGTCTTCGCTCAGGGCGAGGTGAAAGGGTCGACGAAGCCGTTGGTCGAGTCGTTGGGCACAGAGTTGACCCGTGGTGGCGCTGTAGGTAAGGACTTCAAAGTTCCCGTTGGGATCGTGGGCGACGAGGTAGACCGATTCAGTATCAGGGGTTGAGAGCCACGACTCAGCGCTTGGTCGATTAAGGACGGCATCGAAGGTGGCGACCCCCACGGTCTCGAGGGTCGGCCGAATCACGTAGGGAAGCCCGTCGGCTCCGCCGACGAGGAGGCGCTGCGCCCCGACCAAGAGTTGATCGGTCCCCGCCCGAGTAGCGAGGTCCAGCCGGTCGCGCAAGGGCGCTACGCCCAAGATTTCACTGAGTGCCTTCGTGACGACAAAAGCACCTCGCTGCCGTAGTACCCGGCCACGGTTGATTTCCACCGCGCAGACGAAGGCGCTGTCGGCGCTCAGATCGGCATCGGGGACACTGGCGTGGAGCGGGGTGGCGCAAAGCCAAAAGAGTACGCCATGGAGTTCCTTGGGCCACGCCCCTAGGGCGCCGACCGCCTCGGCGGTGTCGAACGCTTCTCGATGGGGAGCGTAGGCGCCGCTCAAAGAATCAGGAATCTTGCCGGCGAGGGGAGGTAGGGCGAACATTTGCCGATGAGTGGCCACGTCGGCAGGATAGCCGTGTGACACAGGGGTGCGCGATCGCTTGTGGGAGACTTGAGCCCATGCCTGCAATTTCCGAGGATCTCACTGCACGGGGTTTGGTCAACCAGGTAACCGACGATGCGCTCTTAGCCCAGCTTGATCAAGGTGGCGTCACCCTGTATGCCGGCTTTGACCCAACGGCTGACTCGCTTCATGCGGGAAACCTTCTTCAACTCTGCACCTTGCGACGTATGCAGCTCGCAGGTAACCGACCCATTGTTGTGGCTGGGGGAGCAACGGGAATGATCGGAGATCCCGGCGGGCGCAGCGACGAGCGCACCTTGCTCGACGCCGATACCCTGCACGCGAATGTGACCGCTATCGAAGGGCAGTTAAAAAAATTTCTTGATTTTGACGGACAAGCGAGCAACAGTGCGGCGCTGCTCGTGAACAACGCCGACTGGCTCAGTGCCGTGACGCTCATTGATTTTCTTCGAGATACGGGAAAGTACTTCACGGTAAACCAGATGGTGGCCAAAGAGTCAGTAAAGTCGCGACTTGAGCGCCCTGATCAAGGAATCTCCTACACGGAGTTTTCCTACATGTTGCTCCAGGCCTATGACTTTGCCCAGCTCTACGAGCGCTACGGTTGCACCGCTCAAATCGGAGGCTCTGACCAGTGGGGAAACATCACCATGGGCGCCGAACTCGTCCGGAAACGCCATGGCGTGCAAGCCTTCGGGCTCACGACACCATTGGTGACCAATGCCGACGGCACAAAGTTTGGAAAATCAGCGGGTAACGCCGGACGCATTTGGCTCGATCGAGCCAAGACCAGCCCCTTTGGCTTCTACCAATTCTTTATCAATACTGACGATGCCATGGTCGGTACGTACCTACGTTTCTTTAGTTTTCTTTCCCTCGATGCCATTGCCGATCTCGAAGCAGAGACTGCCGAGCAACCCCAATTGCGTTCTGCGCAACGTGCGTTAGCGGCGGCAATGGTCGAGCTCGTTCACGGCAGTGATGATCTGCGTCGTGTGGAGCTAGCTACGGCTGCTCTCTTTGGCGGCTCACTCGCTGGGCTCGATGAAGCCACCTTGGCGGAGCTCGTCAGTGACGTGCCGTCCTCAACGAAGCCCACCTCGTGGCTTACTTCGCAACCAAGTCTGATCGATGTGTTGGTCGAGACTGAGCTCGTAGCTTCTAAGTCTGAAGCTCGGCGCACCCTTGAGCAACGTGGTGCCTTTGTTAATGACTCGATTCGAGACGGGCTCGAAGCGACGCTGAGCAGCGAGGATCTGCTCTTTGGTCGATTCGTCGTGCTTCGAAGGGGTAAGCGTGCCTACCACGTGATCGAATGCATCGCGGCCTAGTCGGCCTCATGGCTATCTCGGCCGCGCTCTTGAGTGCGTGCTCGGGGGCGGAGAATATTGGCTCGCCAGCTCAGCAATTGAGTACCTGGGTTTCTTCTACGGCCTTGGTTTCTTCGACAGCAGGGATCTTGAAGGATTTCAAGCAGGTGAATGCTGCGCTTGGCTCTAAGAAGGTCAACGCTGTTCAGACCACCTGCTCAGTGATGGCCAATGATGCTGACGCTGCCAATTCCAACTTGCCGGGCCCTAACGCTGGCGTTGCTACCTTGCTCTCTGAGGCCTACAGCCAGGTCGGCCTTGCTGCGAACGCGTGTTTTGTAGCGCTGAGCATGCCGCCACAAGCAGCTGCTTGGCGGAGCCACCAACACCAAGCGCGGGCGCTCTTTGTCGAAGCGAGCGCCATTATTGAATCGGTAACGGGCCACAGCATCATGCCGCTGCGCCCCAAGGCTTAAGTACCCTGGGGTCGCAAATTCACCCGCAAGGTTAAGACTCCATCGTCAAGGGATATTTCGGCGTCTCCAAGCATGGCGTAATCTTGAAAATCCAACTGGGCCTGACGGATAAATTCCTTACGGTCTGGGCCTTCGATGGGGGGCATCCCTCGGCGTTGCACGGCCTCGGCTCGCTCCCTAAATCGCTGGATCATGGCTGACGGATCAAAGTCTTCTGGCATTGGTGACCTCCCTCTTTGAGATCCTAGGTTCGCAGCGCTAGTCATCGGCCCTCGTGGGCAGATAGACTGTCACTTCTCAAAGCGCCTTCGAACAAAACGGTGGCGTGGAGCGAAATGTCTGGCGCTAGTGACGCTAGCGAGTGGGCAGTGAGGAGCTTTAGGTGAAAAAGGGTCGCCACCGCAGGTTTGAAGAGGCCCGGAGTTTGAAGCGCTCGTTTGGGGCAGAGCCGAAGGCCTGCGCCGAGTGTGGTGCCGAACCCGAGGATTCGCATGCATCGTGGTGCATGGCAGAAGAAGATGCGTTTGATGAAATTCTTGGCACCGTCTCGCCGGGTCGGAGCGACGAACACGACCCCCTTGACGATGAGGTTGGCTAGGTCGCTACTTCGGAGCTTTGGTACGAACCACGGGGTGGGGGAGCAGTTGACCCTTTACCGTGCGTGCGGCCCGCTCGTCCATGTAGGCCAGTAGTCGTTTGTAGTTACGCTTACCAACCATTTCGATGAGTTCGTCTTTCATCGAGTCCACGACACGAGTCGATCCGCGGTATGCACTCGGGTCTTCTGAACACCACCAGTGGAATTCAAAACCACCGTCGCCCCAGTGCCGACGCTCCCACTGACCGATGGATGTCGTGAGATGCTCGTCGGCTCCCTCTTCTTCATCTCGTCGAAGCGGTAACTGCCAGCAAACTTCTGGCTTCCACTTCACGAAACTCTCATCGTGATTGGCCGCCGCCACGTGGAACGCGCAACCTGACCCAAGAGCAAAGTCGGGTCGGTTTAAGAACACACAGGCATCGTCATACTGAGCGGTAACGCGATCCCCTGCCTCGTTGGTAATCACGAGGTCCTTGGGGGCGACGTCCTTAAACTGCCATTCCTCTGCCGTTAATTGCTTCGCTCGCATGAGGGTGTGCTGCTCGTCTTGCTCGTCGAGCAAGTGGGCGCCATAGGAACAGCACCCTTGAGCAAGTTCTGGGGTGGCCTCGGTCAAGACGCCTTGGCAGCCATCATTGAAGATGCAAACCCAGTTACTTTCTAGGTACGTCAGGTCAAATCGCCAGGTTCTTGCTTCCTCTTCGTCTTCGAAACTTACCCATTCATGCGCGTCGCTTGGTGCCTTAGTCACGCGGGCAACGATAGTGCTGCTTGACGGGCCAGCGGTGCACTTTAGTATGGAGGCTATGACGCAGACCGTAGAACAAAGCACCCAGGTCGTTGAGGTAACTCCCGAGGCCGCCACCATCGTTATTGATGCCATTGCCGCTGAGCCAGCTTCTGAAACGCTCGCGTTGTGGCTCGAGGTTCGTGGCGTGGAGCAAACTCGCTACCTCTACGATCTCTACTTCGCCGCATTCGCCGACGCCTCCGACACGGACGCTCGGTATGAGAGCAACGGTGTCCGCGTGGTAGTTCCCGAAGCCTCGATTGCAAAACTCACGAATGCGCGTCTTGAATACTCAGAGGACAACGGTGGTGGCCTCGTGATGGTTAACCCCAATGCTCCGAGCGCTGCCGAAATTGCTCCCGGCGTGCCCGAGAACGTTCTGGCGCTCGGCCTTGAAACCGATTTGGCGGTTCGAGCTATTGCCATTTTGGAAGAACAAGTCAATCCGTCGATCGCGAGTCATGGCGGCCGCGCAGATCTCGTCGCCTTCGACGTCGACGGTGGCATTGCGTATCTCGCCCTCTCGGGTGGCTGTCAGGGTTGTGCCATGTCTCGCGCCACCCTTAGTCAAGGTATTGAAGTAGCCCTCAAAGAGGGCATGCCTGAGATCGTGGAGGTCGTAGACGTGACCGATCACGCCACGGGAGCAAATCCCTACTACGAAGGCTGACCGAGACCGGGGCCTTCGGGCCCTAACATGGGAAGGTGCTTCGCTTCTTAACCGCAGGAGAATCCCACGGACAAGCCCTTGTCGTGACTATCGAAGGTCTGCCTGCTGGCTTGGCCATTACCCACGATGACCTCCAGCGCGATCTCGCGAGACGACGCCTCGGTTTCGGCCGCGGACCGCGCATGCGTTTTGAGGCTGACGAGCTTGTCTTGCTCACCGGCATTCGTCATGGCCGAACCCTTGGATCACCGGTGGCGATCGAAATTAAGAACTCCGAGTGGCCAAAGTGGACCGAAGAGATGGACCCCGCCCCGGGAGCTCCCTCGAAGCTACTGTCGACGCCGCGACCGGGTCACGCTGATCTGACGGGGATGCAGAAGTACGGATTCGATGATGCCCGAGATGTTCTTGAGCGTGCGTCAGCTCGCGAAACTGCTGCTCGTGTCGTGGCCGGAGTACTCGCGAAGGCATTGCTCGCTGAACTGGGCACTTCGATCCTGAGCCATACGGTCGCTCTTGGAGGGGTCGAGACCCCGGAACTGCATCGACCTAAACCTCATGACCTCGATGCCGTCGACGAGAATGAAGTTCGTTGTTTCGATGCGGAGACGTCGGTGAAGATGATCGCCGCGATCAAGGCAGCCGCCAAGGAGGGTGATTCCTTGGGTGGTATTGCTGAGGTGCTGGCCTATGGCGTACCGCTGGGTCTTGGTAGTCATGTTCACTGGGACCGCAAGATCGACGGCCTCATTGCGCAAGCCATCATGAGCATTCAAGCCGTCAAAGGCGTCGAATTCGGTTCGGCGTTTCGCCAAGCTGGCCAACGCGGTTCGGAAGCGCATGACGCTGTTCACTATGACGCCAGCCCTGATGCCGAATCCGGTGGTTTCGTAAGAGAGACCGCTCGAGCGGGGGGAATCGAAGGCGGCATGACGACGGGTGGTTTGGTGGTCGCCAGAGCGGCCATGAAGCCCTTAGCCACGTTGAATCGCCCCACCTTAGAAACGGTTGATGTAGTCACGAAAGAGTCGACGGTCTCGTTCAAAGAACGAACGGACGTCACGGCGGTACCCGCCATGGGCGTCGTGGTCGAAGCAATGCTGGCCATCGTGTTGGCCACCGAAGCGCAACGCAAGTTTGGTGGAGACTCCGTCGCTGAGTTCAAGCGAAATCACGCGTCATTCATGGCGCACCTGGGGGAGACACCCTCGGCCGCACGGCCGTGAGCAACACTACCCACGTCGTGCTCGTAGGCCTCATGGGCGCCGGGAAGAGCACCGTAGGGTCAGCAGTTGCTCGAACACTGGGCTGGCACTTTGCCGACACCGATCAGGTGGTGGCGTCTCTGGCTGGCAAGAGCGTGGCAGAAATCTTTGACCACGATGGTGAAGCTGCCTTTCGTTTAGCTGAGTTGGCCGCTCTCGATGCCCTCCTTGATGAACCATCGCCTCGCGTGATTGCGACCGGCGGAGGAGCTGTCACCACCGAAGAGGCTCGAAAGCGCCTTAT
Source organism: uncultured Actinomycetes bacterium (assembly GCA_903875425.1). Classification (GTDB taxonomy): domain Bacteria; phylum Actinomycetota; class Acidimicrobiia; order Acidimicrobiales; family RAAP-2; genus CAIQWC01. The sequence continues at coordinate 22,719 of CAIQWC010000037.1, forward strand.
CGAGAGTGGCGAGCACGTACTCACGATCTGGCTCGATGTCAGCCCCAGCACCGCGGTATCGCGAATCAGTGACCCGTCGACCAGGCCCTTGCTCGAGGGAAATCCCGTAGGTCGACTTCAGGTCATCGCGTCCGAGCGGCATCAGTGGTACGAATTAGTTTCTGACGTTCACATTGATGTGAATCAAAAATCTGTTTCGCAAGCCATCGAAGCAGTGCTCGAAGCAGTAGGAGGTGCCGCGTCGTGGACGTAATGGTGAATGTGACACCGACGCCCTATGACGTGGTTATTGGGCCTGGGACCAGACGCGAACTTGATGAACGAGTTACGAACCTGCTGCCTGACGCTCGCCGAGCCGTAGTGGTCACGCAAGCCGCCGTTGCAAAGCAAGCCTGGTTCGCAGCACTGACCCTTTCGATTCCCTACGAGATAGTGCTCATCGGTGATGGCGAAGACGCAAAGAATTTCTCCACGATAGAAACGCTCTGTCGTGCATTTGTCGAGATGGGACTGTCCCGCGGTGACGTCGTGGTCGCTGTCGGCGGAGGACTCGTGAGTGATGTCGTTGGTTTTGCTGCGGCGATTTACCATCGAGGCGTTGCGTCGGTAACGCTTTCGACGACGCTGCTGGGCCAGATTGACGCAGCCATTGGAGGCAAGACGGGAATCAACCTGCCTGAGGGCAAGAATCTCGTGGGCACCTTCACACAACCCTTGCTGGTGATCTGTGACACCGAGACGCTAAGCACGCTTGATGAAGCGGCATGGCGATGCGGTAGAGGTGAGATGGCTAAGTACGCGTTCCTTGGCGATGCCAAACCTTCTACCGACATTTTGGGCGAGGCGCTCGAGGAGCAGGTATTTCGTTGTGTGGCGATTAAGGCTGAGGTTGTGGCGAGCGATGAGCGCGAGTCAGGCCACCGAATGGTGCTCAACTACGGCCATACCCTCGGCCATGCCATCGAGGCGGTCGGTTTAGACCTCAGGGCACAGGGTTCACTTGCGCCGGTTACCACCATGCAGCACGGGGAAGCGGTTGCGGTGGGGCTGGCCTTTGCCGCACGGCTTGCGCGGCGCATGGGTCGCATTGACGACGCTCGCGTCGTCCTCCACGAGGAGATTTTGGAGGGTTTTGGTCTCAGCGGTGCACTCCCGGGTGATCTTTCTGCCGCAGCGCTCCTTGACGCAATGAGTAGAGACAAGAAGGCTCACCATGACCTCACCTTTGTTCTCGATGGGCCCAACGGGGTTGAACCCGTCCGCGGCGTCGACCCGGCGATCGTTCTCGCTACGCTGATGGATATGGGAGCCAAGCCGTGAGCGCAACAATTCTTCTCCTCTCAGGGCCCAATCTCAATTTGCTTGGTGAGCGCGAACCCGATATCTACGGCACCGAGAGCCTTGCGGACCATGTTGCAACCGCTTTGGCGGAGGCGGGCCGCCACGGCTTAGGCCTCGAAGCGTTCCAGTCCAACTATGAAGGTGAACTTATCGAGGCAATTCACGCGGCGCGCGGTAACCACGATGCCATCATCATTAACGCGGGGGCATTTAGCCATACCTCGTGGGCAATCCACGATGCCTTGGCAGCGTTCGAGGGGAAGGTGGTGGAGCTGCACCTTTCGAATCCCGCAGCTCGTGAACCCTTCCGACATACCTCGGTGATCGCTCCCGTAGCCGACGGCGCCATTGTTGGCTTTGGCGGGCTGGGCTACGCCCTCGCCGTCGATGCCGCTGCTCGGCTCCTGACGTCATCGAAGCACTAAAGACTCAAAAGGTAGGAAGCAGCTATGACTCAACTACGCCCCCTAGCCATCGCACCGCGCCTTGAGCGCCTTCGAAGTCGATTCGAGGAGGCGGGCATTGATGCGCTCTTGGTCACCAATCTTGTGAACGTTCGCTATCTGACTGGATTTACTGGTTCGGCGGGAACATTGTTGGTAACCCTCGATGCGGCCATACTCGCTACCGATGGGCGCTACCGCACGCAATCGGCGGAGCAAGTTGCTCAAGCAGGCTTGGCCGATGTGGTCACGATTGTGATTGGTGGCCAAGGCGAACAGCGAGACGCGCTCGTCGAAGGCGCACGCCTCGCGGCTCGGGTGGGTCTAGAAGCCACGGCCCTGAGCTGGGCGGAGGCCACTCGCTGGGAAGAACTCCTAGCGCGCACGCCTATCGCCTGTGTTGATCTGGTTGAAGTACTTCGAGAAATCAAAGACGCGGGCGAAATTGATCGTATGCGCAAAGCTGCGAGCATCGCGGACGCCGCCCTCGAAGCCGTGGTGCCGATGTTGGCTGCTACGGGTACGACACCGGTTACCGAAGCGGCCTTTGCGCTGGCCTTGGATACGGCGATGCGCCGGCTCGGTGCCGAAGCCTTGGCCTTTGAGACCATTGTGGCGGCGGGGGAGAATTCAGCCAAGCCTCACCACCACCCCACCGATCGGATTATCAGCCCAGGGGAACCCGTCATCATTGACTTTGGCGCCATGTATGAGGGCTACCGCTCGGACATGACCCGGACCTTGGTGGCCGGAACAGAGCCCAATGAAGCGGTTCAAGCCATGCTGGATCTGATCAAAGCAAGCCAGGCCGCTGGCGTTGCGGCCGTAAGACCAGGGGTTAGCGCGGGCAGCATCGACGACGTGTGCCGAAGCATTATCGCCGACGCGGGCATGGCGGAGCGCTTTGAGCACTCTACGGGCCATGGCGTAGGCCTCGACATTCACGAGGCCCCGTGGGTGGCTGCCAAGGCGGAGACTATCTTAGAAGCTGGAACCATCATCACGGTAGAACCGGGTGTCTACGTCGCCGGGGTCGGTGGCGTACGCATCGAAGACACCTTGGTGGTCACCAAAGACGGAGCCGAAGCGCTGACACAATTTACGAAGGACGTTGCTGCCTGATGGCTGTATCAACCAATGATCTGAAGAACGGTATGACCTTGGACATCGACAAGGTCCTATTTCAGGTAGTCGAGTTTCAACATGTCAAGCCTGGCAAGGGTGGTGCGTTCGTGCGCACCAAGCTGCGTAATGTTCGTAACGGTGCTGTGATCGAACGCACGTTCCGAGCAGACGAAAAACTCGATCAAGCCATTATCGATAAGCGCGATACACAGTTTTTGTTTCGCGATGGAGACGACTATGTCTTCATGGATCTCAGCACCTATGACCAAACGACGGTTGCGCCCGTGACGCTGGGGGATGCAGCGAACTTCCTCAAAGTCGGCGGTACAGCAAACCTTCACTCCTACGGTGATGAGATCGTGGCCGTGGAGCTTCCCGCGTCGGTGGAGTTGATTGTTACTGAGACCGAACCTGGAGTTCAAGGTGACCGTGTCTCAGGTGCTCGCAAACCCGCAACCCTCGAGACTGGTTTCGTCGTTCAAGTCCCGCTGTTTGTCAACATCGAAGACGTCATCAAGGTTGATACTCGCTCCGGCGATTACATCACGCGCGCGTAATCGAGTGACGACGCCCATTGGTGAAGTTCGACATGAAGCTCGGGAGCGAGCCCTTGCCATCCTCTACGAAGCATCCATGAAAGGTGTCTCCGCAGGTGACGTACTAGCGACGCTTGAAGTGAGCCCTGATCCCTATGCGCGCACCTTGGTGGAGAGCGCTTCTGTGAATCACGACCGGGCATTGACGTTGATTGATGAAGCGAGCGTCAACTGGGATCTCGAGCGCATCTCACTTCTTGATCGTCTTGTGATGGAGTTGGCGATTGGTGAACTCTTGTTAGAAAACAAGCCCCCGAGGGCAGTCATTCTCGACGAAGCGGTCGAACTTGCCAAGGTCTATTCCACGGAAGGTTCAGGATCATTTGTCAACGGGATCCTGAGCGCTATTGCAACCAAGCTTTCGGTCGCCTAGGCGAGCCCACCGCGCTGTGATCATGATTTAGGCTTAAGGCCTTCGGTTGGAGGTTGTTTCGTGACAGGAATGGGTGGCTCGCTCAGTAGCCAGAACACTGCGGTGACGCAGCACTTCGAACGACTCCTCCTTGAGGAGTTCATGATTGCGCTTATTTTGGTGGCCCTCGCCGGCGCGATCAGCGCACTGTGGTTTCAGCGAGCCGGTCGCGGCGCAATAGAGGAAGTAGCGGAACCAACGGCTCGGCGGATCCTGCGCATTGGTTTTGCGCTGACTTGGATTATCGACGGCCTACTGCAGCTCCAAGTGCAGATGCCCATTGGCATGCCCACACAAGTCGTTGCTCCCACCGCCGCGTCGGCTCCGGCGTGGCTTGCGTCACTGGTCAACAGCGGGGTCAATGCCTGGCTTCGTCATCCCGTGACTGCGGCGGCTGCCACAGTGTGGATCCAAGTCGGTCTTGGCTGCTGGCTCCTGGTGGCGCGCAGGGGTCGTTGGTCACAAGCTGCGGGCATCGCGAGCGCGGCGTGGGCTCTGGGTATTTGGATCTTTGGAAACAGTCTCGGAACACTATTCGTGTCACCAATCAGTTGGATGACCGGTGCACCGGGAGCAGTGGCCTTCTACGTGGTGGCCGGCGGCTTGATCGCTCTTCCTGATCGGCTCCTCCTCGACAAGCGAACCGCCTCGTGGGCATCTCGCGCCATGGGTGTGCTGTTGCTCTACTTTGCCGCGCTGCAAGCCTGGCCGGGTCGAGGGTTCTGGTCAGGAGGCAGGCCCTCGAGCCCGGGAGAAATTCCGGGTATGGCTCAAGCCATGGCGTCGGTGTCGCAACCCGGTCCCACAGCCTCCCTTCAACACTGGTTCGCGAACTTCACCCTTAGCTACTCATGGCTCTACAACCTCGCCGTGGTGCTCGTGCTGCTCGGCGTCGGCGCGGCCCTGTTGTCGACGAAGCCCCGATTGGTGATGCCCGTGGCCTGGGTCTATCTCGGAGCATGCTTGGTGAACTGGGTACTGGTTCAAGATTTTGGCGTCTTTGGTGGTATGGGTACTGATCTCAACTCGATGGTGCCATGGGCGCTGTGCACGATGGGCATCGCATATCTCGTGAAGGCTTCGGCCACGCAGGAGATCCCAGTCACCGTCACCCTCGAGCGATCGGCGTCCGAGCGCGCACGGCTGCGTCAGGTTGGCTCACTCTCGGCATTCTTGGTCTTTGCCTTTGGGGCTGTACCCATGCTGCTGCTTCCGATTCTGCCCGGAGCGAGTGCCGATGCGGCCGTAGCCTCAGGAGCCCAGGTGGCCCCTCTTCAAGCCATGGCGCCCAATTTCACCTTGGTCAATCAGAACAACCAGAGGGTCAGTCTCTCGTCGTTGCAAGGTCATCGCGTGGTGCTTGGTTTTCTTGACCCGGTGTGTACGAATGATTGCCCTGTGGAAGCCCACGAGTTCGAAGCTGCCGCTCAACGAGTAGCGCCCGATACGGTCTTCGTCGCGGTCAATACCAATCCGCTCTACCTTGAACCAGCCTCCTTGAAGGCGTTTATCACTAACGAAGGCCTGAGCGGCTTTCGAAACTTTGAATTCCTCACCGGGACCAAGGCCCAACTCCATTCGGTGTGGCAGAACTACGGCGTGGACGTTCAGATTGGACCCAATGGTTCCATGATTATCCATAATGAACCCATCTACGTGATCGCGTCGAATGGCCAGATGACTGCAACCTGGGCGAGCCAAGCGGGCGCGTCGGCGTCGAATCCCATTGGCCAATCCAACACCGGCATCATCGTGACTAAGGTCAACGCTGCGTCATGAACAAGGCCTTTGTTCTGAGCGCGATATCGCTCGCCGCGATGCTCGGGCTCTCAGCTTGTGCGCAGTCGAATTCCATGAACACCATGCCCTCGATGGATTTGAACCTCGGTCCTTCCCTTAATGCCGGTGTCGTAGACGGCGGCGTCTCCGAAGTAGTAGTTCCGATGGGTCACTTAAGCGATCCACGGAATACCTTCTACCAAAGTTTTACGTCGCTCCATGGGGGAGCGTGGCGTTTGAGTACACCGCATGGCTCCGGCACGAACGGGGGCATTGTGGTGGCTTCACCGTCCGATGGTGCCGTCGTGATTCGCCAGTTTGATCAGTCCCACGTCGCCGCCCTGAGCCCGCTGCTCCATGGCCAGCAAGTACCGCTTGGCGGCCGCATCGTAGGGTCACTAGCTCAGTCTCCGAGTGCCGTGGCAATGCACGGCTCAACGGTGTACCTCGTCGACGTACAGGGCTCGCTCGAGAAACTCTCGATGAACGCGCAAACGGCGACCGTCGTTACGACGCAGCGCCAGCTCGCCAGCTCGCCAGCAGGGAAGCGTTGCGGCGTAGCAGCGATCACCGCAGTGGCAGTAAACCGCTCCGGCCAGATCGCTCTGGGGGCGCGTTGTGACAAGGGCGGAACGAACGCCGTGTTCGTAAAGAACCGGTCATCGTGGTGGCTCGGAGGCGCGCCGACTACGACGGCTAACACCGTTATGCGCCTCGACGCCGCGGGAGATGGCTTCTCGGCACTGGTCCGCACGGCGGGTGCAGCGCCTTCGGTTCGCAGCATCGCGGTAAGCGGTTCCGGAGCTGAGGTGTCTGCGACGACGGTCTGGAGCCCACCAGTTGGTTTGATGTACAGCGTTGTTCGATCAAGTGTCCCCGATGGCCATGGCGGCTATGACATACTGCTTGCAAACAGCACCGATGCCTCAGCAACTGATCTAGCGCCCGGTTCTTTGGCCGTGCCAATTGGCAAGCGTCTTCCCCTGAGTGCTCAGGGCATTGTCATCGCTACCGTGGGTGGATCTCAGGCGACAGAAGTGGTCGAAGTCATCGGTGGAACGGCATCATTTGTCGTGCCGGGTAGGCAGTCAATGTGGCGAGTGATTCAACGCGTCAAGGTGGCGATTCCTTACGGCGCTGCGTGACGAGTTTGCCAAACGTGGGTAATTCGTGGTGAGGTGGGTGCCATGGGGTGGATGAGCCAAACGTGGAGCCTTAGTCCACTATGGGTGCCAGTGCTGATCTTGATCGGCATTGAAGAGTTGGGTCTGTCGCGCCTACGCACGCGGATGAATCCTCAGCGCTTCCGGCGCTGGCGGATCAAGGGATATGTATACGCCTTGGCCCTGAGCATCGTCGCGTTCATTGATTCAAGCCCCGCCATGGGCTTCTCGATGGATCACCTCACTGCTCACATGATCATTCACATCGTGGAGATGTTTTACATACCCTGCGTACTCGTGGTGTGTGCTCCTGGGCTACCGGCACTATTTGCGTTACCCCTCGGAGCGCGTCGAAGGTACCTCACGTGGTGGCATCGCGGCGGGGGACGATTCTTGAAGCGAAGCGTCGGGAGACTCATGGTCGCGCCACTCTTTGCGATCGCCGCTTTTAATGGCGCCATGGTGCTGTGGCACATCCCCCGGATATTCAATTTTGCGATGTGGCATCCCGCCATTCACACGTGGGTAATGACGCCCAGTTTTATCATCGCTGGGTATTTGTTCTGGAGAGTGATTTTGCGATCTGGACCATGGGCCCCTCGGGGATCAACGAGGGTGCAGCTGTTGGAGGTGGGTGTCACTGCTGCCGAAATGCTGGTGCTCGCTATGGCCATGTCGATCTTTAGCCACAGCGCTTGGTACTCCATGAACATCGCAATGATCGGCTCCAAGGCGGCGTGGCACGATCAACAGTTCGCCGCCGGCGTGCTGTGGATCTGCGGAGACCTATGGGTGATTCCGACGATTTACGTCATTCTTCGGCGGTTGATGGTCACGTCGGGAAGCGTTAGCGACGCTTTTGAGCGATTTTTGGGCCGAGAAGTCGACGCCTAATCTTCGGTATGGGCTTCGGCTTCTGCCAACTCTTTGAGGTAAGCGTTCCAGGCGTCGAGTTTTACTTGGTCAGCTGCATTGGCCACGTCGGCGCGAGCCGTCACCTTCTTCGGCTTCGTCGCCACCTCGTCCTCATGGAGTAATTTCCACCACATATAGACGGCAAAGCCTTCAAAAATAGGCCATTCAAAGACATAGGCCCATGAAAGCGTGTTTCCTCCCAGGGCTCTGCTTAACTCGAATGCGAAGGCAGGAGCGCAAAGGATGGTTGCCAACGCCAGGCCAACATGGACCTTCCCCCTGCCACCACCTGCGTTCTTGGGAGGTGGGGCTGGCGTCATGGGCAATATGGTATCGGGAGCCGCCCGCCTTTGGATTCTTGACAGGGGGAACGCTTTAAGCCATGCTCAAGAGGGAGATAATTTTATGATAAAAATCAAATACTTTAAAAAGGGAGGGAACGGATGAAGCGACTTATCTGGGGAGTCATCTCCCTTGTCATCGCGGTAGTTGCCGTTGGCCTAGTGGTTTTTGGATTTTCCAAACAGCAGTATCACGCCCCCGATGGAACCGTGGCAGCAAAATCAGTTGGCATGATCCAATATCAGGGCAAGACTCGTGATCATGTAGTGCTGACCTTTGGTACGTATGCGAGTGCACAGGGCAAGTACGGAACCATGCTCTCGGTTGATGGAGCACCCAACGTTCCTAGTGGCGAGGTTCACCCAGGAGGTAATCCGCAGTGGCCTGCCTACTCGCCGAGTAACCAGTTCTCGGTGCCCGCCGGTGCCTATGTCACCGTGGTGTGGCATCAGTACGACTCTGGCGGTGCGGTCAACAATCCTTACTTCGCACGCGCGCACGGCACGGTCGGGGGAACCGAGACCGTCAATGGCAAGACGGTGACTGGTGTCGATGGCAACAACATGGCCCACACCTTCACCGTTCGTCCCGCGCCGGGAACCGCTTCTGGTTTCTTTCTGAGCGTCCCTTCTCCGGTGTCCAAGCTTGGCGATAATGCGACCAATACTGCCGGAGGGCAGGTCGTCACCTTTAGTTTCATCGCTGGAGCCAAGGGTCTCTACGCGTGGAACTGTGAATTCCCCTGTGGTCTAGGAATTGGAGGGTTTGGAGCAGTGATGAGCAGCTACGGATACATGTCGGGGTACCTCCATGTCGTCTAATCACGAAGATATCAAGCGCGAGCAGATTGCCGAGACCGTCGACGGTTGGACGCACAACGGACCGTTCCATCGCCGGCCAAGTTTCAGAATTTTGATTCTGGTCATTCTTTTTACGGCCTTCGGTGTTTGGGCTGCTGTGTTCTTCACCGACAAGATCATGCCGTCGATCCTTTCGTCGCAGATGAAGTCGGTCCACGACACGATCATCTTCTTCACGATTCTGGCGGCGCCGGTCGCGGCTTTGGTCTACGCGATCGCCGCTTACAGCATTTATAAGTGGGGTCATGGCCATGGGGAGCAAGCTCCACCGGACGGTCCACCGATGCGTGAAAACAGCTTGACGACCAGTATCTGGCTGGGAGCGTCGACGATTCTCGTGGTCGTAGTTCTCGTGTGGGGTATGACGGCGCTGAGCTCGGAGAACCAGGGTCAGTTGCGGCCGGTGACGATTGATGTCTATGGCCAGCAGTGGTTGTGGACCTTTAAGTATCCAGGGACCGGCGTTGAGTCCAATCAGTTGGTAGTGCCCGTGGGTCGGCAAATTCGCTTTGTGGTCACGAGTTACGACGTCACGCATGGATTCTGGCCCAACTCGTTGGGCGTACAGATCGATGCCAACCCGGGGTTCAAGACCTACATTACTGCTGACCCCAACGCGACCGGTCAGTTCGCGGTTCGTTGTTCACAGTTGTGTGGTTTGTATCACGCCTACATGGATGCCAACGGCAAGGTAGTCACACCAACGCAATTCTCATCGTGGCTGGTTAGCCACGGTGCATCAACAACATCCGCCAACGCATACGCGTTGGGTGGAAAGTAAAGGGGATCCGGGTGAGTACAACAGCACTCCTTGAAGACACCAAGTTAGGACCCAAGGCGGGTGGCCTATACCGTCACCAAAACTTCCTGACCGGAATTTTGACCGGTGGGGTAGCCATGTTCCTAGGTTGGCTCGTCGCGCACTACACCGTCCAAAACAATGCCAACTGGGGTTCGGACATGGTGGTTACCGTGACCATGGCCGCCTGGGTTGTCGGCTTCATGGCTGGCATCGGTGCGTTTAATGCGGTCTTCCGTTGGATGGTTGGTCACGACCAAGATCACGACGATGAGCTCTATGCGGCCGGCGTAAGCCAAGGTTGGAGGCGTTACTTTAAGTTCTGCACTGACCACAAGGTCGTCGGCACTCAGTACCTGGTCTTGGTCATGTCGCTCTTTGCGGTCGGCGGAACCTTGGCCATGATTATCAGAACGCAACTGATCTCGCCCAACAACCATCTGATTTCACCGCAGACCTATAACGCAGTGATTTCGATCCACGGCATGATCATGATCATCGCGACCATCATCATGGTGTCGGGTCCATGGGCAAACTTCATCTTGCCGATTCAACTTGGCGCCAAGGACATGGCCTTCCCAAGACTGAACGCCTTGAGTCTGTGGTTGGTAGTTGCAGCCGTACCGCCGATCTTGATCAGCCTCTTCATCGGAGGCGTGGATTCGGGATGGACGACGTACGCGCCACTCTCGGTACAGTCGCCCCCTGGCCAGGACGCGTTCGCAATCACGATCATCACCTTCGTGGTTTCGGTAACCGTTGCTGGCATCAACACCATCACGACGACAATGACGATGCGAGCGAAGGGTATGACCATGGGTCGCCTTCCCATCTTCGTATGGGGCTCCCTTGTGGCCGCTGGCCTTGGCCTGTACGCGATGCCCGCCTTCTTGGCCGCACAGTCGATGCTGCTCACCGACCGAGTAGTCGGAACGAGCTTCTTCGCGCCGGCGCAAGGTGGCGCAGGCTGGCTCTATGAAAACATCTTCTGGATCATGGGCCACCCCGAGGTCTACGTAATTTTGATTCCGGGCGTTGCCGCCGCGATGGACGTTGCGTCGACCTTCTCGAGAAAGCCACTCTTTGGCTACAAGATTGCCGTCGGGGCATTCTTCGGTCTTGGGGCCCTCGCGTTGATGGTGTGGGCTCACCACATGTTCACCACCGGTTGGGCACCCAACTTGGCTGACCCGTGGATGCTCACCACCGAGCTCATTTCGATTCCTACCGGCGTGTTCTTCTTAGTAATTATCGGAACACTTTGGCGAGGGTCAATTTGGACTCGATTGCCGATGTATTGGGTCTACTTGTTCTTGTGGAACTTCATCATCGGTGGTGTGACTGGTATCTACCTTTCGGACGTACCTGCAGACCAGTACTTCCACGGCAACATGTTCGTCACCGCTCACTTCCATTACACCTTGCTGGGTGGAGGCATGATTGGAGCTACTGCGGCGCTGTGTTACTGGTTCCCCAAGATGAGCGGCAAGATGCTCAATGAGCGCATCGGAAAGCTCGCCTTCTGGGTCATCGCTATTTTCTTCCAGGTGACGTACTTCGGTATGTTCTGGGAAGGCTTCCAGGGTATGCCTCGCCGAATCGCGGCCTACGCGCCTTACTTCCACAGCGCAAACTTGATCGCAACGATCGGCGCCTATGGCCTGTTCCTCGGCTGGGTGATTTTGCTCTACGCCATCATCCACTCATGGATGAACGGCAAGGTAGCGCCTTCCAACCCATGGCAGGCAAAGTCGCTCGAGTGGCACATTTCTTCACCACCACCACTCGAGAACTTCCTCGTTGACCCCATCGTGACCTCCGACCCTTACACCTTCGGTGAGGGTGAGCCGATGGCACCGGCGAAGCAACCAAGCCCGGCTACGGTCGGCTCCACTGAAGGGGGGGCACACTGATGAGCGTCGTCGACGAACACAGTAGCCACGAGCACCACGGTCACTACGCCGAGGGCGGAAATCATCACGATACGCCACAAGCTAAGCACCGCAAAGAGCACATGCTCCTGTGGATGCTTATCGGTGGAGACATGGTCTTTACTGCCCTGATCATCTTTGCGTGGTTCTACCTCAAGGCATTGAACGTAGAAGGCATGTGGCGTGGAGCGGCTTGTAAGCCAAACTTCAATGCCGGGCTTAACCAGTCGTGCACCGATGGGATTGGTAATGCCATTAATCACATCGTTCCTACGGCGGCCCCACTCCACACCTTCGCGATCGCCATTTTGGCGATTGTTGGCGCTGGGTTCATGTGGTTTGCCGAGGTGCAGGCCCGCCAGGGTGCTAGCGGAAAAGCGACGACCCCGCTGCTTGGCCTTGGTGCTCTAGCAATCCTTGGGGCCCTGGTTTGGCAGATCTATCAGTTCCAGGTTCTGCCTTTCACCACGGTTCAAGGTGCGTACGCTTCGAGTTTCGAGTACATCATGGGCTCGAACGTCGGACACTTGGCTTTGGTCTCGATTGTGGCGGTCGGTCTGTTTATCCGTGGGTCAAAAGGACTGCACGACAATGGGCGCTGGTACCAGATCCACCTCTCCCGGCTGTTTGCGGTTTGGGTAGCCTTCAGCGTCACCTTGCTAGCGTTTATGGTTACCTTCTTCAATTAAAAAGTTTTAGTAAGCGTTGAATCGGCTAGACGCCGGTTCTGGTATATTCATGATCACACCGTGAAACAGGTCCTGTGAGGCTTGTACGGAGGGAGCAAGAGTGGCTAATAGAGAACGCAGGCATACGCGGCACCCCGGTGCCGCGTTTGTCGTACACGCCGAGGTTATGACCGCTGATGATGTGGCGCGGGCCATGACCCGAATGGCCCACGAGATCATTGAGCGTAACCATGGCATCGACGATCTGGTCCTGGTGGGACTCCAAACCGGTGGTATCGAACTAGCGGAAGCACTAGGGAACCGTCTGGCCGAGATCACCGGTTTGGCGCCCCCCGTCGGGAGTTTGGACGTCGCCTTCTACCGAGACGATCTTGGTCTCCGGCCTGTGTTGCCGGAGGCTGTAACAACCATTCCAGGAGATCTCACGGGGAAGCGGGTGGTCCTGGTCGATGATGTGCTCTTTACGGGTCGCACGATTCGAGCTGCGCTTAACGCGCTAGGAGACTTTGGACGCGCGGCTTCTATCCAACTTTGTGTCGCGGTTGATCGCGGCCATCGCGAGCTTCCCCTTCGGCCTGATTACGTAGGCAAGAACTTGCCAACGGCTCGCGACGAGATGGTTGACGTGTCACTTGACGGTGTGCAGTTGGGCCGGATGGTTCCTCGATGAGCGCTGACAGCCTGATTGGGGGCAATCTGCTGTCCATCGAGGACCTTAGCGCTGATGGCTTGGCCGAAGTCCTTGAGGTAGCGGAATCCTTTGTGGAGGTCAACGGCCGAAGCGTGAAGAAGATCCCAGTGCTCAAAGGTCGTGTGATTGCTTCTTTGTTCTTCGAAGAGTCAACACGAACCCGATTGAGCTTTGAAACCGCTGCCAAGCGGCTCAGCGCTGACGTGCTTTCCCTCGCGGTGGCTTCGAGCTCGGTCAAGAAGGGTGAGAGCCTCAAGGACACGATCGAGACGATCGAGGCGCTGGGCATCGACGCCGTTGTGCTTCGCCACCGCAGTTCAGGTGCTGCTCACCAGGTATCGCGATGGGTCAAAGAAGCCAAGGTGATAAACGCCGGGGATGGAACACACGAGCATCCCAGTCAAGCCCTGATTGACCTGTTCACGGTTCGCCGTGCGGTGGCCGAGCGCAGGGGAGTAGACAGCCGTGGTTCCGGGTTAGCGCTGCTCGCGGGTGCGCGCGTCCTGATCATTGGAGATATCGTCCACTCACGCGTGGCACGATCTGAAATGTTGGCCTATGCCAAAGCAGGAGCACAAGTTCGCGTCATCGGACCGGGTACCTTGGTACCGGGAAACGTCGAGATCTATGGCGCAGAGCGCGCCGAGAACTTGGATGTTGAGTTGGCTGAAGCCGACGTGGTGTCGTTACTTCGCATGCAAGAAGAACGTGGATCCGGACGTTTTGTTCCGAGTCTTCATGAGTTCTCCACGCTCTACGGGATAGACGAACGTCGCGCTCGCCTCATCCGAGATGATGCGGTCATTACGCATCCGGGCCCTATGGTCCGAGGCGTCGAAGTGTCTTCGCTGGTGGCTGATGATCCGCGCATGGTGGTGCGCGAGCAAGTGACCAACGGTGTCCCCATTCGGATGGCAATTTTGTTCCTCGCGCTGTCTACTCGAGGGGAGATGGTTAATGTCTGAGACCACCATCATTCAAGGCGGGACGCTCGTGCTCCCCGATACGACCATGAAGGCGGATATCATCATCCGCGACCATGTGATCGCAGAGTTAGGCGATGGGCTCGATGTACCCGCTGGCGCTACCGTCCTTAATGCAGAGGGTGCCTACGTTGGACCAGCGTTTGTCGATCTCCACGCACACCTTCGCGAGCCCGGTGGCGAAGCGGCTGAGACAGTAGCGACGGGCGCGGCCGCTGGGGTCAAAGGTGGCTATAGCGCTCTCGTGGCCATGCCCAATACGGTGCCAGCGATCGATTCTGTCCCGGTCGCCGCGCACGTCCTTGAACTCGGTCGTAGATCCATGCTCGAGGTCGTCCCAGCGGGTGCCATAACACTGGGTCGACGTGGCGAGCACCTTGCCCCCATGGGTGAACTCGCGGCCTTGGGGCTCACCTTTTTTACCGATGACGGAACGGGCGTCCAGAACGCCGGATTGATGCGCCGGGCCCTGCTCTACGCCAAGGGCCTCGGTCTGACCTTGGCTCAGCACTGTGAGGATGAATCCCTCGCTGGGGCTGGCTGTATGAACGCCTCTGCGTTGAGCAGCCGATTAGGACTTGCTGGGCGACCAGCTATCGCCGAGGAAGCCATGGTGGCTCGTGACTTGCTTCTCGCACAGGACACGGGTGCGCGGCTGCACGTACTCCATCTCTCCACGGCACGGTCGCTCGCGATGGTCCGAGAAGCACAGGCCAGGGGCGTTGCAGTCACAGCCGAAGTCACACCCCACCACTTCACGCTCACCGAGGAGTCCTGCGCTGGCTACGACCCGACCTTCAAGGTGCACCCACCACTGCGGGGAAGCACTGACGTCGAAGCGTTGAGAATAGGACTGCACGCGGGCTACATAGACGCGGTGGCAACAGACCATGCGCCGCACGCCCCTGAAATGAAGGAGCGTCCCTTCGATGAAGCCGCCCCGGGCATGCTTGGGCTCGAAACGGCATTTAGCCTCACGCTGGAAGCACTCGGTGGCGGCGAGGCGGACCCCGTCTTGCTTTTCAAAGTATTGAGTCGCACGCCGGCTCATATCGCGAACTTGACCCGCCATGATCAGCGTCGACACGGTTTGAGTGCTCATGGCGGCGATCTCTCGATCGGTACTGATGCCAATCTTGTCATTGTTGACACCTCAACACGCTCTGTTGTGAATCGCCATGATCTAGCGAGCCTGGCTCGCAACACCCCCTACGAGGGTCGATCGCTTATCGGCGCAGTCCGCCATACGGTGGTCGCCGGCACCGTAGCGCTACGAGATGGAGAGTTCACCCGATGAAACGAGCACGCGCCTACCTCGCCTTGAGTGACGGAACGATCTTTGAGGGTGAAGCTGCAGCGGCACTCGCTACCGGCGACATCGCAACGGGCGAAGCGGTCTTTAATACCGCCATGAGCGGCTACCAAGAAGTGATCACGGATCCCAGCTATGCCGGTCAAGTGGTTGCCTTTACCTACCCCCATATTGGCAACTATGGCGTTACCCAGCGCGACGAAGAGTCACATCGAGCCTTCTTGTCTGGTGTCATCGTGAGGGATCTACCAGTTCGCCACTCGAATTGGCGCTCAGAGGGTGACCTTGAGAGCTACCTAGAAACAGAGAACGTACCGGCGATCACGGGTATCGACACGCGGCGCCTGACGCGGCATCTGAGGAGTGCGGGAGCCATACCCTGTGCCTTCGGAGCCACGGATCCCGAGGCTGTCATTGAGGCTGCCAAGCGTGCCAAGGGTACCGACCTTCAAGACCTCGCTTCGGTGGTTTCGACGACGATGCCCTATCGCGTTGGCTCAGGAAAACTTCGCGTCGTGGCCTTAGACCTCGGCATTAAGGCCACCATCTTGAAGCATCTCGCCGAATTCGCGACCGTCGAAGTTGTGCCATCGTCCACAACGGCAGACGAAATCTTGAGTATGGATCCCGATGGCATCTTCCTCTCGAACGGACCGGGAGACCCCGCAGCGCTGGGCAGCGTGGTTGACAACGTCGCGAACCTCTTAGGTAAGCGTCCCGTCCTGGGCATTTGCTTGGGCCACCAGGTACTAGCCCAAGCACTCGGAGGTCGTACCTACAAGTTGCCCTTTGGACACCACGGCTCCAATCACCCCGTAAAGCGCCTCAGCAACGGCCACGTGGAGATCACGGCACAGAACCATAACTACGCGGTAGAGGAAGGATCGGTGCCCGGAGCGGTCATCACGCACGTGAACTTGAACGACGGCGTGATTGAGGGAATAGCAATCCCAACGATGGACGCGGTCAGCGTGCAGCACCACCCTGAGGCCGGCCCTGGACCGCATGATGCCAGCTATCTATTCGATGAATTCAAAGTTCGCATTATTGCGGCAACGGGAGGTTTGCTTTAATGCCAAGGCGCGACGATCTGCAATCCATTCTCGTGATTGGCTCAGGTCCGATCGTAATCGGCCAAGCCTGTGAGTTTGACTACTCAGGCACCCAAGCGTGTCGTGTGTTGCGAGAAGAGGGCTATCGAGTAATCCTGGCTAATTCGAACCCGGCAACCATCATGACGGATCCGGCTACCGCTGACGTGACCTACGTCGAACCCTTAGATCCTGACATTCTTGAGGCCATCATCGAAAAAGAACGCCCCGACGCTGTCTTACCCACGCTCGGTGGCCAAACTGCTTTGAACTTAACCATGGCGTTGCAGCGTCGCGGAAGTTTTGAGCGCCTCGGCGTGGAGGTAATTGGTGCACGACCCGAAGCCATCGAAACCGCGGAGGATAGAGACAAGTTCAAGGCTGCGATGATGGAAATCGGGCTCAAAGTTCCAGAATCGGGATTTGCCCATTCGCTCGAAGAGGCCATTGAGATTGCCGCGGAAATCGGCTATCCGATCATGGTCCGCCCCTCGTATATTCTCGGCGGCCAAGGTACGGGAATCGCTCCTCATGAAGAGTCGTTCCGAGTGCTTGCCGCCGAAGGGCTAGCCGCTTCGCCAGTAGGAGAAATTCTCGTGGAGCGATCCATGGCTGGTTGGAAAGAGTATGAGCTCGAGGTCATGCGTGATAAGGCAGATAACTGCGTGATTGTCTGTTCCATTGAAAACCTCGACCCCATGGGAGTGCATACCGGTGACTCCATTACCGTGGCCCCAGCGCAGACGCTCTCTGATGTTGAGTACCAAGCAATGCGAGACGATGCCTTCGCATGCCTACGCCGCGTTGGCGTCGAAACGGGTGGTTCGAACGTTCAGTTTGCGGTAAGCCCCGTGACCGGCGAGCGCCTCGTGATTGAAATGAATCCGCGAGTCTCACGATCGTCGGCGTTGGCCTCGAAGGCAACAGGATTCCCGATTGCCAAAATCGCAGCTCGCCTCGCGGTCGGTTATACCTTGGACGAGATCACGAACGACATCACGACCGTAACGCCGGTGAGTTTCGAGCCCACCATTGACTACGTCGTCACCAAGATTCCCCGTTGGGCCTTCGAGAAGTTCCCGGGCACCGAACCGGTGCTCGGGACTCGCATGCAGAGTGTTGGCGAAGCCATGGCCATTGGTCGTACCTTTCCCGAATCACTACAGAAGGCCTTCCGGTCACTCGAAATTGGGCGTGCTGGCCTCGTCGGTGCCAGCCCGGAGCCCGATGCCCTCAAGCTCAGCGACGCTGCCTTGCTGGCGGCGTGCGACCGTCCTACGCCCGAGCGACTCTTCGTGGTTGCCGAGGCTCTCGGCAGAGGTCTGGGCGTCGATGCCGTGTATGCAGCCTGTGCCATTGATCCATGGTTCTTGGCGCAGATCGAGTTGATCACCGATCAAGCGGCGGAGCTTGGTGAATCGACGCTCGAAGAGTTGGATCGGTATCGCCTTCGTCACGCGAAACGGCTTGGATTCTCGGACGTTCAAATTGCTGAATTCACGGGGACGACCGAATCTGCAGTCGCGCAGCGCCGCGCCGAGCTCGATATACAGCCAACGTTTAAAACCGTTGATACCTGTGCCGCTGAGTTCGAGGCCTACACGCCCTATCACTTCGCAACGTGGGAAGAAGAAGACGAGATCGGTGATTCGGACGCCGAACGCATCATCATTTTAGGGTCAGGGCCGAATCGAATCGGTCAGGGTATCGAGTTTGACTACTGCTGTGTTCACGCTTCGCAAGCGCTTCGCGCTGCCGGTTACGAAACCATCATGATCAACTGCAATCCAGAAACGGTATCGACTGACTACGATACCTCGGACCGTCTCTACTTTGAACCGCTGACGCGCGAAGATGTTCGAGCAATTATCGAGACGGAGATCGCTCACTCGAAGGATAAGGGCAAGCTCATCGGCGTCATTGTGAGCCTCGGTGGCCAGACCCCGCTCAAACTTGCCCACGATATTGATCCAGCTCTGGTCCTTGGGACTTCGCCAACATCTATTGACTTGGCCGAAGACCGTCGACAATTCAATGATCTGCTGGCACGCCATGAAATGGCGCAACCGCCGGGTGGTACCGCCACTACCTTCGAAGAGGCTCGCGTTATTGCTCATGAAGTGGGCTACCCCGTACTGGCTCGTCCCAGCTATGTACTCGGTGGTCGCGCCATGGAGATTGTCTACGACGACGCTGGCTTAGCGCGGGCCATGGCCACGCTCTTGGGGGGTAGCGCTGATCGAGGAGCGCTTGCTCGCGAGGGTGGCGTCACCCAAGACCGACCTATCCTCATAGACCGGTTTTTGGAAGATGCCATTGAAGTTGACGTGGATGCTGTTCGCGACAGCACGGGTGACATCATGATCGGTGGTGTCATGGAACACGTTGAAGAAGCTGGTATCCACTCGGGTGACTCGGCCTGTGCGCTGCCGCCGCAATCACTAAGCGACGCTGTGGTTGCGACCCTCGAAGACTGGACGCGGCGCCTCGCGACGGCGCTCGAGGTGGTGGGCTTGCTTAACGTTCAGTTCGCGGTCAAAGACGGTGACGTCTACGTAATCGAGGCGAACCCGCGAGCATCTCGAACAGTTCCCTTTGTCGCCAAGGCCACGGGTGTGCCCCTCGCTGCGATCGCCGCACGAGTTATGGCCGGCGCTAGCCTCGAGACGCTTCGGGGCGAGGGCTTGGCCCCCCAGGGACCCGTGCGTAACGATTACGTCAGTGTGAAAGAAGCGGTGCTGCCGTTTAATCGCTTCCCGCGTTTCGATACCTTGCTGGGGCCTGAGATGCGCTCAACGGGAGAAGTTATGGGCGTCGATCGCACCTTCGGCTTGGCATTCGTGAAGGCGCAAATGGCGGCGGGAACGCGCTTACCGCTTTCGGGTCGGGTGTTCTTCTCCCTTGCCGATCGAGATAAGCCAGCGGGCGCTGAAGTGGCGAAAGCCTTTTCCGATCTTGGTTTTCTTATCTCGGCCACCGTGGGTACCGCTGGTTACCTCCGTGACCAAGGGATAGCAGTTGATCAACTCGTGGCAAAGATCGGTGATGCAGGACTTGCTCCCGATGCCGTGGAATTCTTAGCATCAGGCCAGGTACAACTCGTGATCAACACGCCGAGCGGCCGAGGCTCCCGAGCCGACGGCGCACATATTCGCTCGGCCTGCATCGGGCATGGGGTGCCGTGTTTAACGACGCTGTCAGCCTCTAGGGCCGCCGCTGAGGGAATAGGCGACTGGCTTAGCCATCCCCTCGAGGTGCTCTCTTTGCAAGAGCTGCACGCAAGGACGCACCTGCGGCCATGATGGCATCTTTGGCGACGAAGGTTGCGAGCTTGGCACTGCCATCGTGCGTGATGACCGCGTCGGGAACCTCGGGCCACGGTGACGAACTCAGTGCCTATGGCGACTTGTCGGAGCTCGGTGCCGTTGTCGTCAAATCACTGAGCCCGTTTGCCCATCCTGGCAATCGTGCTCCGCGAGTGGCCACCTTGCCCGTCGGGATGCTCAATTCCGTCGGGCTTCAAGGCGAGGGACTTGATCATTGGATCGCCGAAGAGTTACCTCGCTTACGCAAGCGAGGAGCTCGCGTCGTGGTGAGCGTTTGGGGCAGATCCATCGAGGACTACGAGGCGTGCGGCGAAGCCCTTGCGGGTGTTGATGTCGATGCGATTGAGGTAAACGTCAGTTGTCCAAACGTTGAAGACCGGTCGCGCATGTTTGCGCACTCGGCTCAGGCAACCCACGACGCGGTCTCAGCCGTAGGCCGAGCGGGAGCGATACCGAGATGGGCGAAGCTGAGCCCGAACACCTTTGAGCTTCCAGAGATTGCAGCGGCGGCGGCTCAGGCGGGCGCGGAAGCGATCACGGCGATCAATACCGTGCTCGGTATGAGTATTGACATAGAACAGCGAAGACTACGGCTGGGGGCAGGGGGAGGCGGTCTCTCAGGTCCGGCCATCCATAACGTTGCGGTCCGTGCGGTCTTTGAGTGTGCCAAAGCGAACCCTGGTCTCGCCATTGTTGGTGTCGGAGGCATTCACCGCGGTATCGATGCTATCGAGTTACTCATGGCCGGAGCCTCTGCGGTGCAAGTTGGCACGGCAAGCTTTGTCGATCCTCGAGCGCCGTGGCGTATTGCGAGAGAGATCACAACATGGATGGAGTCACATGCCGTGGGCTCGATCAGTGAACTCATTGGAACGGCCCATGGCTGAGCTCGGCTTCGGCACCCGACTGCAGCGGGCTATTGCTGACACGTCACCGCTGTGCGTCGGCCTTGATCCCTCAGCGGCCCTCCTCGAACAATGGGGTCTTCCCGATACACCCGGAAGCCTGGTGATCATGGGAGAGTCCGTCATCGAGGCGGCTCTTGGACAGGTTGCGGCGATCAAACCCCAAGTCGCCTACTTCGAACGCCACGGCTCGCAAGGTTTGGCAGCCCTAGAGCATGTCTTGGCCCGGTGCCGAGAAGCGGGCCTCTTGAGCATTGCTGATGCCAAACGAGGAGATATTGACGCCACGATGACGGCCTATGGACAAGCCTGGGTGGGACAAGGATCGGCCTTGCGCGCAGACGCCGTTACGGTAGTGCCCTATCTGGGCCTTGGCGCCATGGAATCGCTGTTTATTCGTGCCGAGGAGCAGGGTGCAGGGATTTTTTGTGTCGTGGCCAGTTCCAATGTCGAGGGTAGGGCTATTCAAACTGCGATGACGGGTAACGGTTCAGTTGAAGCAACCCTGCTCGCCGATCTCGGAGCTCGCAACCAGCGCTACGTCGAGCGAAGCGGTGAATCCCTCGGTCCCTACGGGGCGGTGATTGGCGCTACCCGCGAAGCGGGGACCCTTGCGCTGTCCACCTTCGGTGGCTGCTTTTTGGTACCGGGGTTTGGAGCACAAGGGGCTAGCGCCAGCGACGTCGGTAGCCTGTTTGCTGGTACCGCGACAGGTTCAGTATTGGTCAATAGCGCAAGACAGATACTCAACCGAGGCCCTGCGGTGGCGGAGCTAGCGGCCGAGATTTTCCGGCAAGCACAGGTACTGCGAGACGCCCTGAACTAGGCCAAGGCCTGCATTGGGGTAATTCTTCCTACGCTGCTATGGTCTTTCGACATGGCAGCCCGTCACGAGTTGACGCCGCAAGAGCGTTCAGCAGCAGTCGCGAAGGCGGTGGCATCTCGACGTATCCGTGCCGAGGTTAAGCGCAAGATAAAAACTCGACAGATGACCCTGCCCGAAGTATTCGTGATGGCTGAAACAGAAGCGGCGGTGGCCTCAATGCGAGTGATCACCTTGCTCGAATCACTTCCTGCCTTAGGCAAGATCAAGGCGAAGCGTCTCCTCGATCAGATCGGTATCGCTGAATCGCGACGGGTGAAGGGTCTTGGGCCTAAGCAACGCGCAGAGCTACTCCGTGTCAGTATCCGCTGATCCTTTGATCTTGGTCTTACTTGGCCCGGGAGGTACGGGAAAGGGGACGGTGGCCCAGCGACTCATTGAGGTCGACAACGCGCTGTGGTTATCGAGGAGTTGGACGACGAGGGCACCTCGAGAGGGCGAACCCGCTGACGCTTATGTCTTCGTGAATCATGAAGATTTTCAAGCCCATATCGAGCGTGATGGCTTCTTGGAGTGGGCTGAATTCTTGGGAAATTTATACGGAACCCCGGTTCCTGAAGCCCCCTCAGGGCACGATGTTTTGCTTGAAATAGAGCTAGAGGGGGCCTTGCAGGTCCTCGCGAAGCGACCTGACGCCGTGGTCGTTTTATTGACCCCACCCTCCGAAGCGGCCCAAGTAGCAAGGCTAAGAGGTCGGGGGGATAGTGAAGAGCACCTGGCTATGAGGGTGGCTAAAGGCCGAGAAGAACTAGACCGGGGCCGAGCGATTGCCCACCATGAAGTGGTCAATCATGAGGTAGAGCAAGCGGTGGGCGAAGTGCTCGGTATACTGAATGCCCGTCGCCAAGCGCGTTTACGCTTGGCATCGCAACCAGAGGAGTAGTTCACCGATGCCCACCAAGCGTATGACCCTCATGGACCCGCCCATCGAGGAACTCTTTGACAAGGTTGACTCCAAATTCACACTCGTAACGCTTGGTGCCAAGCGCGCCCGCGAGATCAACGCTTACTACCAAGGACTCGGCGACGTCCTTGGCCGCGTGGTGCCGCCCCAGGTGTCGAGCAGTTCGTCGAAGCCACTCACCATTGCCTTCGAAGAAATTGCTGCATCGAAGGTTGAATACCACCGCCCAGATCCCGACGAGCTTGCCGCTGAAGCAGCTGCTGTTGCCGACGCCGAAGACTTCGGTTTCTTGAACCCCTTCGACGTCGTCGAAACCACGATCACGGTGGCTGGCGACGCGCCAGTCGTACCAAGTGACGACGCTAGCTGATCAAGGCAAAGCGCTCCGAGGCAATGAACGAGTCCTCGCGGTTCGTCGTCCTTGGTGTTTCAGGTGGTATCGCCGCTTACAAAGCGGTTGACATTTGCCGACGACTCGTCGACGAGGGTTGCCATGTGGCACCGATCCTTACTTCGGAAGCCACACGCTTTGTCGGCGCGATTACCTTCTCGGCACTAGCTTCTGAGCCGGCGCAAACGGAGCTGTACGACGTCAAGAGTCGCATCCCCCATACGCGGCTTGGTCAAGAGGCGGACGTCATTGTGATTGCCCCCACGACGGCTAACGTGCTGGCCAAAATTGCCAACGGCATCGCTGATGACCTCTTGACCAATACTGTGCTGGCCTCTCGAGCACCTTTGATTCTCGCCCCCGCTATGCACACCGAGATGTGGGAGAACCCAGCGGTGAAAGCCAATATTGCGACCCTACGAAGTCGCGGCGTGATCATTGTCGATCCCGAGTATGGCCGTCTCGCTGGCGGTGACAGGGGAGCGGGTCGACTCGCCACGACCGAGCGCATCGTAGAAGCCGTACTGTCACAGGTGTCGGGAAGGGCGAACGATCTTGAAGGTCGCCGTATCGTGGTGACCGCGGGAGGCACCAAAGAGGCCATCGATCCGGTGCGCTTCCTTTCGAATCGATCCTCGGGCAAGCAAGGCCATGCCATCGCCAACGCGGCTGCGCGGCGCGGGGCGTTGGTGACCCTGGTGACCGCCGCATCAAGCGTGGACGCCGATGAGGGTGTCACGGTGGTGTCGGTAGAGACAGCCGCTGAGATGCTCGATGGGGTTCACCGAGTCGCAGCAGAAGCCGATGTCGTCATCATGGCAGCGGCGGTAGCTGATTTTCGTCCCGCCAACCCCCAGGGCCACAAAATCAAACGTAGCGAGGGTGTGCCCTCCATTATGTTGGAGCCCACCGTCGACATTTTGGCTTCGCTCGTGGAGCATCGACGAGATGGCCAGGTAATTGTTGGCTTCGCCGCCGAGACCGATGACGCGCTCGAGCATGGTCGCGCCAAGCTGGCCAGCAAGGGCTGTGATTTGCTGGTGGTCAATGACGTGAGCGAACCGGGAGTTGGGTTCAACCACGAAACCAACTCGGTGGTTATCCTCGAAGCAGGACAAGACGATGTAAGCACTGGTTTGGCCTCGAAATATAGCGTTGCGAACGTTTTGCTAGATAGAGTTATGCGCCGCTTGGCACAATAGGGAAGGAGATCCCACGACATGAGTGTTCGCCATACCTTTACTTCTGAATCGGTGACCGAAGGTCATCCCGACAAAATGGCAGATCAGATTTCTGATGGGGTACTCGACGCCATCTTGGAGCAAGACCCCAACAGCCGAGTGGCCTGCGAGACCTTGCTGACGACGGGTTTCGCAGTCGTCGCTGGTGAACTTCGAACCACCGCGCAAATTAATGTGACGGATATTGTTCGCGAGACCGTCAAGGCCATTGGCTACGACGACGATACCAAGGGCTTTAACGGCGATACCTGCGGTGTGTTGGTAGCGCTCGGTAAGCAGTCTCCGGACATCGCAGCTGGTGTGGACCTCGCGCTAGAGCAGCGTTCGGGCAGCGGTGGGGAAGATCAACTCAACCTTCAAGGCGCGGGGGACCAAGGCATGATGTTCGGTTTCGCCTGCGACGAGACGCCCGATCTCATGCCGCTTCCTATATGGCTGAGTCACCGACTCGCTCAGCGACTCGCCCAGGTTCGTCGTAGCGGTCAACTTGGCTACCTGCGCCCCGACGGGAAAGTGCAAGTTAGTGTCATTTATGAAGATGGCGTACCGAAGGCTATCGATACCGTATTAATCAGTTCTCAGCATGCACCAGGCGTTAGCTTGGAAGAGACGCTCAAGCCGGACTTGATCGCCGAAGTCATTATGCCGTTGCTGCCCACCAACCTCGATACCTCATCGGTTCGTTTCTTGGTAAATCCGACGGGAATTTTCGAAATTGGCGGACCCCAAGGCGATGCTGGTCTCACGGGACGAAAGATTATTGTTGACACCTATGGAGGGTTCGCCCGCCACGGAGGCGGTGCTTTCTCCGGCAAGGACCCGTCCAAGGTTGACCGCTCGGCAGCATATGCCGCTCGGTGGGTCGCCAAGAACGTGGTCGCTTCGGGTGCTGCGGCCACGTGCGAAGTCCAAGTGGCCTACGCCATCGGCGTTGCTCATCCGGTGTCGCTCCTCGTCGAAACCTTTGGGACTTCGGTCGTTGATGACGCCAAGATCCTGGCGGCGGTGAAGGAGCATTTCGATCTTCGTCCAGCTGCCATCGAGCGCGATCTTGACTTGCGTCGTCCTATTTACAAGAAGACGGCCACCTATGGCCACTTCGGTCGAAGCGAGCCTGAATTTACCTGGGAGCAAACGTCGCGGGCTCAGGACCTGCGAAACAGCCTGGGTCTCTGATCAAGGCGATCGTGGACCAAAAGGGCGACGCTGTTGTCTCGGTAGTGACGTCAGTTGCTCCCTTAGCCAAGGCCTTGAGTTATCGGGTGCCGGCGGACTTCGTGGGCCCCACCGACGTCGGCGCCCGTGTCAGCATCCCGCTTCACGGCCGAACCGTTACGGGCTGGATAGTTCCTGACCATGGCGCGCTTGAGCGTGATAGGGCCAGTCTTAAATTCATCACGCGAAGCCAAGGATATGGACCACCACCTTCAGTGGTGGAACTATGTCGTTGGGCATCGTGGCGATGGGCCGGATCGCTGGCACACTTCCTCGCCGCGGCGTCGCCGAGCACGATTGTTCGCGAGCTACCAACAGCGCCAGCGCAGCCCGCCATCGAGGGGCCCGATTCGGAATTAGGCACGCTCTTTTCGCTAACGGATCCGGGGATCCCGGTCTTGGTCGAACTGGGCCCCGCTCATGATCCCTTCGATCTCATCCTTGGCGCCGTAGCGTCCTGCGCCCAGACAGAAGGATCGCTTCTCATCGTGGTGCCTTCTAAGGCTTACGCCAAGCGCCTAACAGGGCGACTGGCGCGTCGTCGCGTCCGCTGCGTCGACCTAAGCGATGCTTGGGATGCGGCGCGCGCTGGTTGGCCCGTTGTTGTTGGTACAAGAAATGCTGCGTTCGCTCCCGTGCCCATGCTCGCTGGTGTGATTGTCCTTGACGCTGAAGATCCGGCACTAGTTTCATCTGCCGCCCCAACCTTCTCAGCCGTCGACGTACTCGCTGAGCGCACCGCGCGCTCAATGGTTCCCATGCTGGCGGTTTCTGCGGTTCCCCATGCTCAGGTACTTGGTGGCGCCCCACCGCTGGTGATTGGCTCGCCCCAAGAGCGTGAAGGTTGGGCAGCCCCCATCGTGGTGAACCGTAAAGGTGATGACCCACGCTTGGGTTGGATCTCGCAAGAACTCGTTGCGGCCGCTCGAGAGGCGTTAGAAGCCCAAGATACTGGCGTCGCGGGCTGCTGCGTTATCAACCGAAAAGGTCGCGCAAAACTTTTAGTCTGTAAACGCTGTGATTCGGTGGCACGATGCGGATCTTGTGATGCAGCGGTGTCCCTGGGCGAGGAACTGCGCTGCCCTCGATGTGCGACGACGAGACCATCAATCTGCTTGGGCTGTGGATCCATGTCCTTTAAACAACTTCGCCCTGGTACGCAACGCCTCGCGGAGGAACTCGGAGCCTTACTTGGCGTTGTCTGTGTGGAGGTGACGGCCGACAGCAAGGAAGTTGATGCCAACGCTCGGTTCTACGTGGGCACCGAAGCGGTGCTCTATCGGATTCGCGAAACTTCCTTGGTAGCGTTTGTCGATATCGACCACCACCTCTTAGCTGCGCGGGCAGGTGCTGAGATTGATGCACTGCGCCTTCTTGCGAGAGCGAGTCGTCTTGTGGGGGGTCGTGGACCTCGTCGCCGAGGACAGGTACTCATTCAAACCAGGCTCGAACAGCACCGAGTCCTTGATGCGGTGCGTCATGGGGATCCCTCCTTGGTATTGGTCGCTGATCGTGAACTACGAGAGCAACTTGGCCTACCGCCCTTTAGGGCCATGGCGGCGATTAGTGGAGCGGGCGAAGCTGAACTCACCGAATCCTTGGAATCTCATGGGGCCACGGTGATTGCTCTTGAGTCACACAGCGTGGTGGTAGCGGAGAATCACCAAATACTTTGCGATCTTTTCGAAACCGTGGGTCGTCCGAAATCTCGAGTTCGCATAGCCATAGACCCCGAGGGACTTTGAGTAGCCCCGCTACGATGGGGGCGTGACAGCCTTCCCTGTGCGGCTCTATGGAGACCCCGTCCTTAAAGTTGCGACGCAAGAAGTAACCGAGATTGACGGCAAGATTGCCAGTCTCGTTGACTCAATGATCGACACGATGTACGAAGCCCATGGTGTTGGTCTCGCCGCGAACCAGATTGGGGTCTCAAAGGCGGTATTTGTTTACGACATAGGCGATGGCCCTATCACGATCGTGAATCCCAAGATCATCGAATCCGATGGTGAGTGGATGTTTGAAGAGGGCTGCCTATCGGTTCCGGGTCTCTCATGGGAGATAACCCGCCCAAACGCAATTCATCTCGTCGGCCTTGATCTCGATGGTAATGAAGTATCTATTGAAACTGACGAGTACGAAGGTCGTGTCTTTCAACACGAGATGGATCACCTCAACGGTGTAGTTTTGTTGGAGCGGCTCAATGACGACCAGCGAAGAGAAGCGAAAAAAATTCTCCGTAAACGTTCAGAGTTGCTCGCCGAGCGTGACCCCGATGGCCTACGCGGTCTCTTCTCCTAGATCGTCTTGTGGCACGCATAGCTTTTCTTGGCACGCCATTGCTAGCGGTAAGGCCGCTCCTTGGACTGCTCGACGACGGACATGACATCGTCATTGTCATCAGCCGACCCGATGCCAAGCGAGGTCGGGGTGCGGCGCTAAGTCCCTCGCCCGTGAAACAAGCCGCCCTTGAGCATGGCTTACGCGTTAGCGATGAGGTGAGCGCCCTAGACGACGTCGACGTAGATCTCGCGGTCGTCGTCGCCTACGGCGCAATCTTGCCAGGATCTCTCGTGGACTCCATGGTCATGCTGAATCTGCACTTTTCTGATCTTCCTCGCTGGCGCGGTGCCGCTCCGGTAGAGCGAGCCGTACTCGCTGGAGATGAGGAGGTCTCCGTGTGCGTGATGCGAATCGTCGAGGAACTCGATGCTGGGCCCGTCTATTGTCGTGCCTGGATTGCTGTTGGTGACGCAAGTGTTGAAACGCTCTGGGACCAACTCAGTGAATTGGGAACAAGATTGTTACGAGAGATTCTTGCTAGTGGAGTAGAGAGCCTTCCTGTGGCTCGCGAGCAAGAAGGTGACGCCACCTACGCCAAAAAGTTGACGCCCCGTGACGTCATGCTTGACTTCGACGCAAGCGCTTCCGATCTACTGCGTCGGGTCCGCGTGGGTCGGGCGTGGACCATGCTCGGTGGCGAGCGCTTCGTCATTCTCCGCGCCGAGCTCGGTGATAGGAACGACCTTGCCCCGGGGGAAATTGACGGAGCCCATGTGGGAACCTCCGAAGGTTCGCTGCTCTTACTTGAGGTTAAGCCCGCCGGACGTCGAGCTATGAGCGCCGAAGATTGGAAGCGGGGCAGCGGGGCAGCAGTCAGGGCCTTTGACCGACCAATGCCAGACGGGTCCTAGGCTGAGTGCCATGAGTACGACGAGCCAGCACGACGCAGGACCTCTGGGGGCAATCAAGATTGCACCATCTATCTTGGCCTGTGATTTCGCTCGCCTGAACGATCACATCGATGAGGTTGGCGAGGAGTCAGACTGGCTTCATGTTGATGTGATGGACGGGCACTTCGTCCCCAATATCTCCATTGGCCCCCCTGTCGTGGCGTCGCTGCGCAAGCACACCAACGCCTTCCTCGACTGTCACTTAATGATCACTGATCCGGCTGACTATCTCGAGGCCTTTGCGAACGCTGGGGCCTCAAGTGTCACCTTGCACGTGGAGATCGGTGATCTGACTGACACCATTGCCTTAGCTCGGCGCTTAGGGATGCGGGTGGGAGTGGCGGCTAACCCTGATACGGGCTTCGAGATGATTGCGCCTTACCTTCCTCTGGTTGACCTCGTACTCTGTATGACGGTCTTTCCTGGTTTCGGTGGCCAGTCATTCATGCCCGAAGTTCTACCCAAGATCGCTCAAGTTCGAGCTGCGATTGATGCGCGAAGTTATGCCTGCGAGCTAGAAGTCGATGGTGGAATCGATCTTGCGACCACTGCTGCGGTGGTAGAAGCGGGCGCGACGGTCCTCGTGGCGGGTAGCGCCATCTTCGGAGCTGTCGACCCCAAAGGGGCAGCCGCTGCGTTACGTGCGAAAGCGCTGTAGTGGCGGTGCTGAGCACTAAAGAGGCCATGGCGCGCGCCATGAGCGTGGCCGAAGGAGTCAGAGGCGCAACAGGAACGAATCCCTGGGTTGGCTGCGTGATCCTCGATGACCGTGGCGTACTTATCGCGCAAGGCGCAACGCAACCTCCGGGTTCGGCACACGCAGAAGTTGTAGCGCTGAGTCAGGCGGGAGATCGAGCCCGAGGGGCGACGGTGGTCGTTACCTTGGAGCCCTGCGCCCATGAAGGTAAGACGCCACCGTGCGTGGCCGCGCTCATTGATGCAGGCGTGGGAAAGGTCATCGTAGGTGTCGAAGATCCCGATACGCGCGTAGCGGGGCGTGGGGTGGAGGCACTTCGCGAAGCCGGCATGACGGTGGAGCAAGGGGTACTCAGCGACGAGATCAGTGAACAGTTAGCGGCCTACCTCCATCACCGACGAACTGGTCTACCCCTTGTCGTACTCAAGTTGGCCGCGACCCTCGACGGTCGAACGGCAGCGCCCGATGGTAGTTCTCAGTGGATCACGGGCGAGGCAGCCCGCGCTGACGTTGCCATCCTTCGTTCGCACAGTGATGTGATCATCGTCGGCGCGGCTACGGTTCGGGCCGATGATCCTGAACTCACTGCTCGCACGACGCCAGCGCCGTATCGTCAGCCGGAACGTATTGTGCTTGGATCGATCCCCGAAGGCGCCCGAGTGCTACCCGCTAGGGAGTTCCGTGGTGAGCTCCGAGATCTCATAGGAGAATTGGGAGAAACGGGTGTGCTGCAAGTGCTGATTGAGGGTGGAGCCAGTGTTGCTCAGCAGGCTATTTCGGCCAATTTGGTGGACCGTGTCGTGCTCTACCTCGCACCTGCCATCATGGGAGGTGACGATGGAGCGCCCCTGCTGAGAGGTGAGGGTGCCCCATCGATAGACGCTCTTAAGCGTGGCCGGTTGATTTCGGTTGTACAGGTCGGGGACGACCTTCGAGTGGAGGTAGCACTGTAATGCCGATGTCTTCTATTGAAGAAGCGATTCAGGCGATTGCCGATAGGCGCATCGTCATTGTCGTTGACGATGAGGACCGCGAGAATGAGGGTGACCTCATTATGGCTGCCGAAGCTGCAACGCCGGAGAACATCGCTTTCTTTCTCGCCCATACTTCGGGCGTTATTTGTACACCGATTCTTGACACGCGTGCTGATGAACTTGATCTCCCCTTGATGGTCGTAGCCAATACCGAGTCGCAGCGCACCGCGTTTACCGTCAGCGTTGACTTCCGACATGGAACTACGACAGGCATCTCGGCGGCGGATCGCGCTGCGACGATTCGGTCATTGATTGATCCAGCGACGAAACCCACAGATTTAAACCGACCCGGCCATATTTTTCCTCTTCGCTATCGTGAGGGTGGCGTTTTGAAGCGTGCTGGTCACACAGAAGCCACGGTTGACCTTGCACGCCTCGCTGGGTTAACACCATCGGGGGTGCTCTGTGAAGTGGTCACGAAGGACAAATCGGGGATGGCTCGTCTGCCAGAACTTGAAATCTTCGCCAAAGAACACGGCTTGCCCCTTATTTCGATTGCCGACTTAATTCGCTATCGTCGCCGACACGAGAAGCTCGTTGAACGAATCTCAGAAGCCACGATTCCCACCGAATATGGAGACTTTCGCGCGGTGGTCTTTGAGTCACTCCTCGATGGGGTTGAGCACATGGCCCTTGTCAGAGGAGATATCAACGGCGTAGAGGACCTGTTGGTTCGAGTGCACTCTGAATGCCTAACCGGCGATGCCTTAGGTTCATTACGGTGCGATTGTGGACCGCAGTTAAATGCGGCGATGGCTCGCCTTGCGCAAGAAGGAAAAGGCGTCATTGTCTACTTACGTGGTCACGAGGGAAGAGGTATTGGTCTCGGTCATAAGATCCGTGCGTACCAACTCCAAGA
The DNA here is from genome assembly GCA_903875425.1 of uncultured Actinomycetes bacterium. GTDB lineage: Bacteria > Actinomycetota > Acidimicrobiia > Acidimicrobiales > RAAP-2 > CAIQWC01. Next base: position 53,876 of record CAIQWC010000037.1, read on the forward strand.
GCAAGGACGAGACACCGTGGACGCTAATACTGACCAAGGTTTGCCAGTGGATAGTCGTGAATACGGAGTCGGTGCCCAGATACTCAACGAACTTGGCGTGACTACCATGCGTCTGATGACGAATAACCCGGCGAAGTATGGTGGTCTCGAAGGTTTTGGCCTAGATATTACGAGTCGGATTCCGCTCGAGTCGAGTCCGACGCCACAGAACATCGCCTACCTGCGTACCAAGAAAGATCGCATGGGGCACCTTCTGGAGGGTCTCGATGACGTCAAGTGAGCAAACCCACATTGATGCAGAGCAGTTCGAACTGCTTCGTCGAAGCAACATGAAAGTCGTAGAAGGTGGCCATGACGGAGCAGGGCTACGCATCGCTATCGTGGCGTGCCGCTTTAATGGCGGTATTACCCAACAACTTCTTAGCGGGGTACTCAGGCGAGCGACTGCCCTAGGCGTCGATACCACTGATCTCAGCGTCACCTGGGTGCCTGGTGCCTTTGAGGCGCCCGTGGTCGCTAAAAAAATATCTGACTCAGGCTCCGTAGACGCAGTGATCTGTCTGGGTGCGGTCATTCGCGGGGACACGCCTCACTTTGAATACGTCGCTGGTGAGGCGGCCCGAGGGATCCAGAATGTTGCGCTAACCACAGGCGTTCCTGTGATTTTTGGGATTCTCACCGTCGATACCGCTGAGCAGGCCCTCGATCGTTGTCGCGACGATGACTCCAATAAGGGTGCCGAAGCCCTAGCCACTGCGGTTGAGACCATCCGAGTCCTTCGTCGCTGGTCCTAAGGCCCCCGTTACCGTAGTCCTGCGAATCTGGGCAACAATAGAGCCGTGCTTACTCTCGTCTTGCCCAAAGGATCACTCGAACGTGCGACCCTAGAGCTCTTTGAGCATGCCGATCTAGCGGTTAAGCGCTCCAGCGACGTTGACTATCGAGCCAGCATTGATGACCCTCGGGTCGACGAGGTACGAATTTTGCGTCCCCAAGAGATTCCGGTCTACATCGCCGAAGGTCGATTCGACTTTGGTATTACGGGTCGTGATTGGATTGAAGAACGTGGAGCCGATGTAGTCACGCTGGGGGAGTTGAACTACTCGAAAAACACCAGTAACCCGATACGCGTGGTGTTGGCCGTGGCTGATGACTCGCCCTATCAATCACTCGATGACCTCGCGGGGCACCCTGGTGTGCTTCGGGTATCGACGGAATATCCAGGTTTGACGGCTCGTGCTCTGAAAAAAGCTGGCATCAACGCTGAGGTTTCGCTTTCCTACGGGGCTACGGAAGCCAAGGTCCCCGATATCGCAGACTGTGTTGTCGAAATTACCGAGACTGGCCGAGCGCTCAAAGCTGCTGGTTTGCGCATCATTGACACGCTCTTAATCTCTCGCACCGAAGTGATCGCGAGCCCGCAGGCGGCCGCGGATCCTAAGAAGTTGCACGCTATGCGTCAACTCTTAACCTTGTTGGAAGGCACCCTAGAGGCCCGGGAAAAAGTTTTAGTGAAGCTCAACGTTGCTACCGAACAACTCGATGCCGTCTTGAGCGTCTTGCCGGCATTGCGATCACCCACCATTTCAGAACTCTCTGGTGGCGCGGGCTACGCGCTAGAAACTGTCGTGGCCAAAGCGGTGATCAATACGTTGATTCCGGCTCTCAAAGATCACGGGGCAAGCGACATTCTCGAGATCCCGCTCTCTAAGATCGTTCACTAGCGCCGAGGGACCGACCTATGCCTCATCGGTGTGGGCGGCACTGATTTGGACCCAAGCCAGCCGCAACTGGGCCAAACCTTCGCTAATGGGTGCCCCTGCGTCCCCCATGCGCCCAGCGGTGGCTTCGAGAAGCCCGGCCAGGGCGTCGATGGCAAATTGCGCCTCCCCAAGGCGCGGGGGCTGCTCCCCAAGGTAGACCGCTGCTAGCTCAAAGAGGCCGTAGCAGTGGTTGGCTATGACCACGGCGGGATCACTCGAAGCCAGAGAGGCCCTGAGTTGCTCGAGGCTCTCGGCTTCCGCGGAGTTGTTTTGAGGGTCCTGGTGGGAATGTGTGGTCATGGGTGCTAGCGTAGATCTCCGTTACCAGACAAGCGGGGAAGTGGCTCAAACAAGAGCACTGCTTCCTCCACCACTTCACGAGAGAACCTTCGGGCCTGTGCAGGTGGTCGAGAAGGCGTCGCACTTCGTGCGAGCCCGTGTCCTCGCTTGCCTGCTAGGAGTTCCGATGACCAAACGGTTGTCGGGCAAGAGCAAGGGAGTATCCCGATAGCAGTTACCGCAGCACCAGAACACCGGATCAACGAACGGATCCGAGTCCGAGAGGTTCGACTTGTGGACCCCGATGGTAATCAGCTTGGCATCAAGCCGGTTCCTGAAGCCCTGTCGATCGCTCGCAGTCTCGATCTTGACCTCGTTGAGGTTGCACCTATGGCTAACCCCCCGGTTTGTCGAATCATGGATTACGGAAAGTTCAAGTTCGATGAAGCCCAGAAGGCCAAGGAGTCAAGACGCAAGTCGACCAACGTCGGTGTGAAGGAGATGAAGTACCGTCCCAAGATCGGACAGGGTGACTTTGACACGAAGACTCGTCAGGTTGCCAAGTTCCTTGAAGGCGGCCACAAGGTCAAGTTGACCATCATGTTTCGGGGCCGTGAGGTCTTTCACCCTGAACTCGGGAAGCAAATTTTGGACCGAGTTGCTGAGACGATCGGCGAGGGTGGCAAGGTTGAAGTAAACCCGAAGCTCGATGGGAGAAACATGACCATGGTGCTAGCGCCACAGAAAAAAGGATCGAAGCCCAAGGTCAAGGCAGCAGCTCCCGTCGCTGAGCAATCGAGCGATGGACCTCAAGCAGTTGTAGAAGGAGAGGAATGACATGCCCAAGATGAAGACCCACCGTGGGGCAGCAGCACGAGTAAAGGTGACCGGAAGCGGCCGCCTTCGTCGTCGTCAGCAAAACCGCGGCCACATCATGGAAAAAAAGAGTTCTGTGCGGACGCGCCGCTTGGCCCGTGAGGTTGAAATTGCCCCTGGGGACGCCAACCGCATAAAGCGGATGCTTGGAATGTAGTGAATCGCACCGGAGAACCGGTGCGTTAGAGAAGTGTTACGAGACCATCAATAGAAAGAGGAGTTGACGTATGGCACGGGTAAAGCGCGCAGTCAACGCAAAAAAACACCACAAGGCGATTCTTGAAGACGCTAAGGGCTACTACGGAAGCCACAGCCGTTCATACCGGTCTGCCAATGAAGCCGTCCTGCACGCTAAGCAGTATGCCTTCCGCGACCGTCGAGCACGCAAGGGTGAATTCCGCAAGCTCTGGATTCAGCGTATTAACGCTGCGGTTCGAGAGCACAACATGAGCTACAGCCGCTTCATCGCCGGACTCCACAGCGCCGGCGTTGAAGTCGATCGTCGTCAGTTGGCCGATCTCGCGGTGAATGACCCGGCCGCCTTTGGCGCCTTGGTCAAGGTAGCGCAGGGAGCCCTGGCCTCCTGAGCGAGCCGATGAGCCCTCGCCACGGTGAGGTCCAACGACTTCGACGACTCTTCTCCTCTCGGCGCTTTCGTCGAGAGGAGAAGAGTTTTGTTATCGAGGGACCTGAACTCGTCGTTGCGGCCCTCGACGCGGGCTGGGTGATAGAACGCGCCTTTACGAGCCCCGAAATCCATCACTCCGAAGCCTCACAGCGTGCCGCGCAACGGGTGATCGCCGAAGGTTTTGAGGTCACGGAATTAGGTGCTGGCGTTCTCGAGCGCGTCGCCGATGCGACCACCCCTCAGCCCATCGCGGCGGTGGTGACGATGAAGGAGCCCGCTGCATCGTCAATTCTCGACGGAGGGGTGGTAGTCGTGCTCGATAATGTTCGCGACCCAGGAAATCTGGGAGCTGTGGCGCGTGTTGCCGAAGCATCGGGTTGCTCGGGCCTCGTGCTGAGCGGTAACGTCACCGATCCCTTAGGACCTAAGGCGCTTCGTGCCTCGACGGGATCTCTGTTGCGCATCGGAGTACTCGAATACTCCACCTTCGCCGAGGCGGGCCAGGCGCTCGCTGATGCGGAGATTTCCCTAATTGGCACGTCAAGCCATGCCGGGATTGATTTTGGTTCTCTTGCTTGGCCCCAACGCCGCGGCATCGTGCTCGGCAACGAAGCACAGGGTCTCAGCGAGGAAGCGATTGCGGCTTGTGAATCCTTAGTGAGCATTCCCTTGGCGGCCCCGGTGGAGTCTCTCAACGTGGCGGTTGCGGCCGGCATCTTGTGTTTTGCCGCCCAACGCCGTCTGCGTTCCTCGTCGGATCAGTCTGTGGGATCTACGATGCATAGCGTGAGTGGCGGAGACCAAGCGTGAGCGAAATTGACCTCCAAGATCATGTCGACCTGGTCATCGCCGAGGTAGCTCGCGCGGAGCATTCTCGCGATCTCGACGCCATCGAATCCGCTCATAAGGCCAAAAATTCTCCCGTACTGGCAGCTCGCCGAGCCCTGGGCGCTGTCACCGACGAAGAGCAACGCCGGGAGCTCGGTCGGCGAATCCAAGGGTGTAGTGATGCCATTACTGCGGCCATTGCTGCTCGTCGCGAGGAACTATCGGCTATCGAGCGCGAAGCGTCGCTCGCGAGTGATGCCCTTGATCTCACCGAGGTACTTTCCTCGGCCGGATCGTTCCCCTCAAGGCGTGGCCACGCCCACGTCGTGTCCAAGACTCGAGCAAGTTTGGAAGACGTGTTCGTCGCGATGGGATTTACCATCAAGGAAGGACCCGAAGTCGAGACCGACTGGTACAACTTTGAGGCGCTCAATTTGCCTCCAGGACATCCAGCCCGTGATATGTACGACACCATGTACCTCGACCTTGGCGAGGCCGAAACTGTGTTGATGCGCACGCATACTTCTCCGATGCAGATTCATCTCCTCGAAGAAGCAGTAGCTGATCAGTCCCTACCCTTGCACGTGGCGATACCCGGCCGCTGCTATCGACTCGATACCCCTGATGCGCGCCACCTGCCCGTCTTCCACCAAGTAGAGGGCCTCGTGGTTGATAAGGGCATCACCTTTGGCGACCTCGCCGGCGTCATCGAAACCTTTACGGCTGCGTACTTCGGTCCCGATATTCACTCGCGACTCCGACCCGCCTACTTCCCCTTTACGGAACCTTCCGCAGAGTTTGAAATCACCTGCACTATCTGTCGAGGTGAGGGATGTCGAACATGTTCTAAGACCGGCTGGATTGAACTTGGTGGGTGCGGCATGATCGACCCAGCCGTGTTCGACGCCGTCGGTATTGATGCGACCGAGTGGTCGGGTTTCGCGTTCGGCTTTGGTATCGACCGATGTGCCCAGATGCGTCACTCCATTGCGGACATGCGAGCACTTATCGAGAACGACCTTCGTTTCTCGAGGCAGTTCTAGGAGCCGTTCTTGTGCTAACTCCTCTCTCGTGGCTTAAGGATTTTGCGGATTTCCCCGATGATGCCGACCTTCTTCGCGCCACACTCGATGACCTGGGCTTGGTGGTAGAGGGCGTCGACGTTGTTGGTGATGGTTTACGCGATGTGGTGGTCGCCCGAATTGATGAAATCCATCCCATCGAAGGTGCTGACCGTGTTCGTCGAGTTGTGATTGAAGCAGGCGATGGTCCCCTTGACATTGTGTGCGGGGCAACAAACTTTGCTGTGGGCGACTTCGTCCCCTTAGCCCCCGTTGGATCCACGCTTCCTGGTGGATTCGATATCGCTCGTCGAAAGATGCTTGGGGTCACCTCCAACGGCATGTTGTGCTCGGGCCGCGAACTTGGTCTCGGTGATGACCACGAAGGTCTCATGATTCTTTCTGACCCCAAGGCTGAACCGGGTGTCGGCATTGTTGACGTTCTCGGTATTGAACGCGACGTGATCTTCGACCTCGCGATTGAAGGCAACCGACCGGACGCATGGTGCGTACGTGGTGTCGCCCGTGACTTGGCCGCTCGACTGGGCCTGCAATTTAGAGATGAAGCGCCGAGTACGGTCGCGTCCTCGCCAATACCAACGCAGCAACTCCTTTCAGCGGAAGTTCGAGATACGACCTTGTGTCCGCGCTTAGGACTGAGTGTGCTGAGTGGCGTTCGGGTGACGTCGTCGCCACGTTTCATCATCGATCGCTTAGAGAAAGCCGGAATGCGGGCGATTAACAACGTGGTGGACGCTTCAAACTACGTGATGTTAGAACTCGGTCAGCCCACACATCCTTACGATTTAGAGCGCATCGAGGGTAGCGGCCTGATTGTGCGGGCAGCGAGCAGGGGTGAGACCCTTGTGACGCTTGATGAACACGAGCGCGAACTTGGTGTAGCTGGAAAGTCTCTCGGCGACCAAGGAATCGACATCGTCATCTGTGACGCTACGGACACCGTCATTGGCCTCGCTGGCCTTATGGGAGGGGTTTCTTCAGAAATCAGTGAGGCCACGACAAGCGTGCTACTCGAAGCTGCATCGTTCGATCCCATCACGGTGATGCGCACGTCACGACGTTTGGCGCTTCGTAGTGAGGCATCGGCTCGCTTCTCTAAGGGAACTGATCCGGCCATTCTCGAAATCGCTATGGCTCGATTTGCTGAGCTCCTGGCCCTGAGCTGCCCTGATCTCTCGATGGCCGAACCCTGGGTGCAACCCAACGACACTCCAGCGAGAACAGTCATTGAAGTTCCCGCCGAGCGCATTGCCTCGTTGCTAGGGCTGAATCTCGATCAGGTCGAGATTGCATCACTCCTAGAGCCTCGTGGGTTTTCGCTAAGCGAATCCGACGGCGTCTATAGCGTCACCGTACCGACGAATCGTGGCGATGTTCGAGGGGGAGCGAGAGGAATCGCCGATGTAATCGAAGAGATCGCTCGTAGCTACTCGTACTCGAAGATTCCGCGACACCAGCTTGCTTGGCCTGAGCCTGGCGCTGTCAGCGCGCGTCAGCGTATGCGCGCAACACTGCGCGACGTGGTCTTGGGACTCGGAGGCAGTGAAGCCTGGACATCATCACTCGTTGACTCCGGCGAACTAGCACTCCTCGGTATCGATGAACCTGAGATCGTGGTCACCAATCCTTTGACGGAAGGCGAGTCTCGGCTGAGGCGATCGTTATTACCGGGACTGCTGCGCAGCGTCGGTATGAACCTGGAACGTCAACAAGATGATGTCATCTTGTTTGAAATCGGTGCTGTCTTCGTCCATCCTGCAGTGAGTTCTGGGCGTTGGGCACGAGCGGGTTCCCAGGGCGGCAGCGAAGTAGCGATGCCCGATGAGGTTGACACGATCACCGTCGTGTTCGCCCATGATGGTGCTGATGCCACAACGGCGGTAGCGGCACTACGCATGCTGAGCGATTCACTAGGCCTCGAAGGCGTTGAGATCGATCAAAAAACTCGCCGCACTGCTGAATTGGTGGGTCTTCACCCGACACGTTCAGGCCTCGTTCGTGATCGCCGTACGGGTGTTGCTCTCGGCGTCGTTGGTGAAATTGATCCACAGACGGCTAGCAGGATTACTCCGGCCTTAAGCGGTCGTCGTGTCGGTATTTTGAGTTTGGATATTGGTCGACTCGGTGATACAGCAAAGGCGACGCGTCGATCGGAACTTGCCCAGGTGGTGAGTCGATTCCCCTCGAGTATCTTCGATATGGCTTTCGTGCTCGCCGATGATGTCGTGGCTGGCGATCTCGCGAAGGCGTTAACGGCAGCGGCTGGCGAGCTTATTGAATCTCTTTCGCTCTTTGATGTGTACCGTGGTCCGGGAGTCGAAGCGGGAAGTAGAAGTCTTGCATTCCGTCTCAAACTAAGCGCGGAAGATCGTACTCTCGACGATACGGATATCACCGCAGTGCGTGATGCATGTATCGCTGCTGCTCGTGAACTTGGTGCGACGCTCCGTTAAGGAGCTTCCGCATCTCCAGGGAGCGAGTTCTGTATCCGTCGCTCGTCGGGGGATGCGCCCGAGGTAGCAAATATCGATCCTGCGATGATGAGCGGGAATCCCAGTAAGAGACCAATCGTGATGGGTTCGGAGAGAATGAGAATTCCCAGGATGATTGCGACGGCTGGATTGACGTAGGTGACAACCGTCGCGCGAGCGGGTCCGGCGTCGACAATGAGACCGAAGAAGAGCAAAAAGCCACTCAGGGTTGGCAGGAGGATCAACAGTACCACCGACCAAATCGTCTCCACCTGCCAGGTTGTGGGTAGATGGCTAAACCCCCAAGGGCTATAGGCGAGTCCCACAAAGAGAAGCGACGCGGCAATGACGGCGATACCGGGGAGTTCGCGCAATTTGGTGGCGATGATGAGCGGCCCCAGGGTGTAGCCAAGAACCGCCACCGACATTTCGAGGAGACTGACCCAGCTTGATCCGGCCGTATTGAGGCCCACGGCGAGCGCAACGCCTCCGGCGCCAACCACGAGTCCGAGACTTCGTTTTCGACTGAGTCGCTCAGCGGCATGGGTAAAACGGTAGAGAAGGGCGCCAAGAAGAGGAACGGCGGCGACCAAGAGGGCAGTGAGAGAACTCGAGAGATGCTTCTCGGCTCTTCCCATAAATACCCAAGGGATGCCGAATTCACAGAAACCATAGGCCGCAACCCAGGCCAGGTGGCCCCGTAAGGCATGAAATTTACCGGATCGTGCGGCCCAGGGGATCAAAATGATGCCGGCCGGGAGGGTACGAAGGAAGACCAAGGTAACGGGGTCTAGTTGGCGAACGGCCACACGAATGAGCAGGTAGGGCAGACCCCAGATGATGCTCAGGGCCAAAAAGGAGAGCCAGGAGCGACGGCTCACGGGGAATATTTCGGCTTTTTTGGGAAATGTTGCAAGTTTATGTATCCGTATGTATAAAATTACGGTTATGAACGTAGGAGTAGCAGGAGCATCAGGCTATGCGGGTGCGGAGCTTTTAAGGCTGCTCTCGCAGCATCCCACCCTTGAGGTGACGGTGGCAACTGGTCACCGTAATGAAGGGAAAGCCATTGGTGACTTCACGCCTTCGCTCCTTGGGGGCTATGGCCACGTGAACTTCGTCGAAACCTCGGTGGAGAAACTCCGCGGACTCGATGTGGTGTTTTTGGCGTTACCCCACGGAGCCTCACAGAACATCGTCCCCGAGCTTATGGACCGTGTTGGGCTCATCGTTGACCTCGGTGCCGACTTTCGGCTGCCCCCAGAGGTCTATGAACAGTGGTACGGAGAAGTCCACCGAGCGCCAGACCTCTGTCATCATGCTGTCAATGGTCTTGTCGAGCGTAATCGCGATGCCATTAAAGCAGCGAAGCTCATCGCGGCGCCGGGCTGCTATCCAACGGCCGCAACCTTGGCACTGAGCCCCTTTCGCGATGCTGGAGTAATCGCGACTGACAACGTCATTGTTGACGCTGCCTCGGGAGTCTCAGGAGCGGGGCGTCCTGCTAAGGATCACCTGACCTTCAACCACGTCGATGAGAACTTCAGCGCCTATGGTCTCCTCGATCATCGCCACACCGCCGAGATGGAACGCAATCTTGGTGCCACGGTACTCTTCACCCCTCACCTCGCACCCATGGTTCGCGGGATGTTGGTGACGGCCTATGCCAAGGTAACTACTGATCTCGATACGGCAGGTGCCATGGCACTTCTCCATGACGCCTACGACCATGAAGCCTTCGTCCACGTGGTCGATGAAGCACCGGCGACCAAGTGGGCCTCGGGCTCGAACGCAGCGTTTGTGAGCGCCCGCGTTGATCTGCGGACAGGGAATTTGGTGGCCTTAGGGGCGATTGACAATCTAGGCAAAGGTGCGGCGGGTCAAGCGATTCAGGCCGCCAATCTTGCTCTTGGACTCGATGAATCTTCTGGACTCTCATCGATTGGGGTATACCCGTGAGCATCACCGACGTCGACGGCGTGAAGGCAACGGGTGCATCGGTTGGTATCAAAAGTACGGGCAATCCTGATGCTGCGCTGGTGGCCTTTGATCAGCCGGTCACCTGCGTGGGCGTCTTTACTCAAAATAAAGCCTGCGCTGCTCCCGTTCAGATTAGCCGGGATCACCTGGCACGTTCGCAGGGCCAAATTCGCGGCATCCTCGTAACCTCGGGTAATGCCAATGCCGCTACGGGGGCTCCCGGCAAAGCAGCTGCGCAGGCGCTGTGCCAGGCGGTAGCCAACGCCATTGGCGCCAAGACACACGAAGTTCTCATTTGTCAGACTGGTCTCATTGGTATCCCTTTTCCGCTTGAGGCATCCCTCGCCGGCGTGGAAGACCTCGCGCAGAGTCTGGGTAGTGATGAAGCTTCGGGAGCGCGTGCGGCTGCGGCCATGTTGACAACCGACACCTTTGCAAAAATCATCAGCATCGCTGATGGGGGAGTACGCGTTGCGGGAATGGCTAAGGGGGCTGCCATGCTGGCGCCGAACATGGCCACGATGCTCTGTGTGCTCGCCACGGACGCGTCCGTCGATGCAGAACGACTTGACGCAGCGTTGCGTGTGGGGGTCGCAGAATCCTTTAATGCCATGGACATTGATGGTGCCACTTCGACCAATGACACGGTCTTGCTTTTCACGACGGGCACTGCTCCAGAGCCAGCGGCTGGGGTGCTCGAGGCGCTCGTCGCTCAAGCCTGTCTCAAGCTGGCGCACGATATGGTCCTTGACGCCGAGGGTGCGAGTAAAGCAGTCACTATTACGGTGACGGGTGCCGAAAGCGATGAAGCCGCGCATCAAGGCGCGAGAAAAGTTGCTAATTCAAACCTGGTGAAGTGTTCGCTGAACGGTGAAGATCCCTACTGGGGCCGGGTCATCAGTGAGATCGGCACTGCAGGTATCGCGTGTGATCCACAACGAGTCACGATCGCCTATGGCGGTATCGTCGTATCGAAAGCTGGGGTCGCGCTTGATCATGATGAGGGGGCAGTAGCCCAACACATGGCGCAACGCTGGATCTCAATTGATGTTGATCTTGGTCTCGGTCAAGGACAAGGTTCTATTTTGACCACGGATCTTGGTCACGGTTATATCGATGAGAACAGGACAACCTCATGACACAAGCTCGCAGAGAACCAAAACAAACCGCGGAACTTCTCATTGAGGCTTTGCCGTACATCCGCCGCTTCGCGGGGTCAATCATGGTGATTAAGTACGGCGGCAATGCACTTGCTGGAGCCTCAGAAAGCGACGCCTTGGCTTCGTTTGCGGAAGATGTTGTGCTCTTACAAGCAGTTGGTATTCGCCCCGTTGTCGTACACGGCGGCGGACCCCAAATCGCAACCTTGTTGAAGAAGATGGGGATTGAGTCAACCTTCATTGACGGTTTACGTGTAACGGACGCCGAAACACTCGATGTTGCTCGCATGGTGCTGGTCGGTAAAGTCAATGCCGACATCGTGAGCGCTATCAACGTGCATGGCTCCATCGCCGTGGGCCTCTCTGGATCGGATGCCAACTTGATTCGCGCCGATCTCCATTCAGAAGCAATGGGATTTGCTGGGAATGTGGCCGGGGTCGACCCCACCATCGTGAACGGCCTCGTTGCCCAGGGCCTCGTACCGGTCATAGCGACCATTGGTTTTGACGCTGCAGGCCAGGCGTACAACATCAACGCCGACACGGTGGCGGGCGCAATTGCAGCTGCCATTGATGCCGAGAAGCTCGTATTCTTGACTGACGTCGTGGGTATCCGCGCCAACGCTGAGGATCCTGCTTCGACCTTGGCGCAAGTTACGACCGATGAACTCGAAGCCCTTGTTTCTACCGGGGCTGCTAGCGGCGGCATGGTTCCCAAGATCGAGGCCTGTATTGGTGCTGTGCGCGCAGGAGTGAATCGTGCTCATATTCTCGATGGAACTGAACCCCACGCCCTCTTGGTAGAACTCTTTACCGATGGGGGGCTTGGAACCATGGTGCTGCCGTGAGGGATCGATCGCACTTAATGCATACCTACGCGGAGCCCACCGTGACCTTTGTGTCAGGTTCTGGGACCATCCTTCGGGATGATGCTGGTCGCGAATACCTAGATTTTCTTTCGGGCATCGCCGTGACTTCGCTGGGGCACGCTCGCGCGGAAATTCAAGAGGCAGTCGCTAATCAGGCGGCCACCCTGCTGCATGTGTCCAACCTTTTTGGTAACGACGTTGGACCCGACGTTGCTGACTTAATCGACCAACTCATCGCTCAAGCGCAAGGCCGACACGGCCGTGTTTTCTTTGGTAATTCTGGCGCTGAAGCAAATGAGTGCGCGCTCAAGCTTGCACGCAAAGCGCGACCAGGAGCGTACGTTGTTGTCTCGGCTCTCGATTCATTCCACGGGCGAACCCTGGCAACCTTGGCAGCTACCGGTCAGCCAAGTAAACAAGCAGCCTTTCAACCCATGCCTCAAGGTTTTGAACAGGTCGCCTTTGGCGATCTCAACGCGATCACGGATCGCCTTAGTCGCGGTGGCGTCGCTGGCGTATTGGTGGAATGTATCCAAGCCGAAGGTGGTATCAACGTTCCACCAACTGGCTACTTACCGGCCCTGCAAGCAGCCTGCCGTGAGTACGGAGCCCTTTTCATGGTCGACGAAGTTCAGACGGGACTTGGTCGAACCGGCCAATGGTTCTCCTTCGAACATGAGGGTTTGACACCTGATGTGGTCACCCTCGCGAAATCGCTTGGCAACGGTGCTCCTGTTGGCGCATGCTGGGCCGTCGAAGAGATTGCAGACTTTTTTGAGCCCGGAGATCACGGCTCCACCTATGGAGGACAACCGCTGGCAATGGCAGCGGCGCGTGCGACGCTCACTACCATGCTGGCGATCGATGCTCCGAGTTTGGCTACCAATGCTGGCGCTAGGGTTCGTGCAGCCCTAGAGGTCCTGCCACAGGTGATTGAAGTTCGCGGCCGTGGACTACTGATTGGTATCGCCCTTCATGAGCCCGTGGCTGGTGCCGTAGTGGCTACGTGCTTGCGGCGTGGTCTCGTGATGAATGCCGTCAAGGCAGACACGATCCGTATGACACCACCGCTCACGGTGAGTGATCAAGAAATCGAGCAAGCAATCGCTATTTTGACTGCTGTCTTAGCCGAGGAGATTTTGCTGTGACCCGACATTTTCTTGATCTCAGCGACTGTGGCCCTGAAGGCATTGCTCTCATTGTTCGAAGCGCCACGAAGGGTCCCGGCGCCATTCTCCATGGTCAAAGTGTGGCCATGGTGTTTGAGAAGCCTTCGGTACGCACTCGAAACTCAACCGAGATGGCCGTGGTACACCTCGGCGGCTATCCCGTAATGATTACTGATGCTGAGGTCGGAATCGATACTCGCGAATCATCAGAAGACATAGCTCGCACCTTGGCGTGTTTTCACCAGACCATCGCCGCTCGTGTGCGAGACCACACAAGCTTTCATCGTATGGTCACTGCATTGGAGGGCCAAGGCTCGGCCACGAACGTCATCAATTTACTCAGTGATTACTCACACCCCTGCCAAGCCATTGCTGACATGCTGACTCTTGCGGATGAGTTCGGCGGTATCGAGGGTCTGCAAGGAAAGCACATGGTTTACGTCGGCGATGCGAATAATGTTGCTCGGTCTCTCGCTCAAGCATCCCTTGCCTTGGGTTGCTCGATAACGATTTGCTCTCCGGTAGGTTTTCAATTCGATGACCCAGCCGTCGATGCAATCGGGTCATTTGCTCGCTTCGGTGCGAAGATCTATCGCAGCGATGATCCCGTAGCCAGTGCCCAAGACGCTGATGCTCTCTATACGGATGTATGGACTTCAATGGGTCAAGAACAAGAAGCTCGGATCCGCCGCGAGGCCCTCGCCAACTATTCCATCACGGAAGAACTCATCGCGGTAGCCAGCGACGGGGTCATTGTGCTGCACTGTTTGCCAGCGCACCGTGGCGAGGAAATTACTGACGCTGCTCTTGAGGGCCCGCACAGTCGCGTTTGGCAACAGGCAAAACATCGCGAGACCGCAATGTATGGAATCTTCGCTTGGCTGAAGGAGGCGATCTGATGGCCAAATCGACGAAATATCAGCGTCACCACCGCATTACCCAGCTGCTTGAAAAACAAGTGGTCTCGAGTCAAAGCCAGCTGGCTGAATTACTCGGAGCCGAGGGCATGGTGGTGACGACCGCGACAGTATCTCGAGATCTGCAGGAGCTCGGAGTCATCACGGTCCGTATTCCTGGAGGGGATAAGGCCTTTGCCTTGCCTGAGCTTCCCACGCAACAAGTAGCGCCCGTCGATCACTTACGTCGAGTGCTAGGGGAATGGGCAGTCGAGATCGCAATATCGGGTTCTTTCTGTGTTGTACGTACCCCTCCAGGATGCGCACACGTCGTGGCGTCAGCACTTGATCGCTCCGTCATCGAGGGTGTGGTGGGCACGGTTGCTGGCGACGACACCATTTTGGTGGCGGTTGACGACGAAGTGGGGGCGCAAGCAGTTGCCCAACAATTGGCTGAATATTCAGGAGTCGTAGTAAGAACCCGCGCAGAACGCGTAAAGAAAGGTTGAGAGGGAAAACACATGGCACGCAAAGTTGTACTCGCTTACTCGGGAGGACTCGATACCTCGGTTGCGGTGAGATGGATGATCGAAAATTATGGCGTCGACGTCATTGCGGTGACGGTCGACGTGGGTCAATCGCCTGACTCAACCGGTGAAGATTGGGAGGCTATTCGTCAGCGCGCACTCGTGGCTGGCGCATCAGAGGCGGTAGTGATCGACGCGCGTGCCGAAATGGCGAACGAGTACTGCATGCTCGCCATCAAAGCGAATGCACGCTACGAGGGCAAGTACCCCTTGGTTTCGTCGCTATCGAGGCCGGTTATCGCTAAACACCTCGTCAAAGAAGCCCGTCGCCACGGCGCCGATGCCGTAGCTCACGGCTGCACCGGTAAGGGCAATGACCAGGTTCGCTTCGAAGTAGCCACCAGAGCGTTAGCGCCCGACCTCGAGGTCTTGGCACCCGTTCGCCTTTGGGGCATGACCCGCGAAGACTCTGTTGAGTATGCCGCAAAGCACAACATTCCTATCGGCCAATCTAAAGAGAAGATCTATTCCATCGACGAGAACCTATGGGGTCGTGCTATCGAATGCGGGGCCATTGAAGACCCTTGGGCAACGGCACCCGAAGAGCCTTACACCTTAACGAGGTGTACCACGACGGAGCCTGACACGGTGGTGGTTGGTTTCGAAGCGGGCGTTCCCTTGTCGCTCGATGGCCAAGCGATGGAACTCGCCGACTTGATTGATGCGATGAATAGTCGTGCCGGTGCGCGTGGCTTTGGTCGTATCGACATGGTTGAGAATCGCCGAGTCGGCATCAAGAGTCGCGAGGTATACGAGTGCCCAGGAGCACTCGCACTTATTGCGGCGCATGCCGATTTAGAAGATCTCACCCTTGAGCGCGACGTCGCACACGAAAAGTTGCGGCTCGAACCTCGCTGGTCTGAGTTGGTGTACGACGGCATGTGGTTCTCGCCACTCAAGAATGCCATTGATGCCTTTATAGAGGAAACGCAAAAGCACGTGACCGGTGATGTCCGTCTCCGCTTCGAGGCGCCAGGTCTGATGAGGATTGAAGGACGCCGTAGCCCCGTTGCGCTCTACGACTACGGGCTGGCTACCTACGATGCAGCTGACACCTTCCGTCATGAAGACTCAGCAGGCTTCATTCGACTTTGGGGTCTTGGTATTTCAACCTGGGCCACGAAGCAAGGTGGCGTACTCGACGAGCGTCCACGATGACGCTCTGGCACGGTCGTCTAGAGGGCGGCATGGATAACGCCTTAGCCGAATTATCGGTTTCCTTGCACTATGACATTCGCCTCATTGTCGAAGATGTCGCCGGAAGTCATGCCCACGTTGATGGGCTCGTTGGTGCTGGGATCTTGACGACCGACGAAGCCGATGTGCTCCATGGGGCCCTCGAGCAGACGCGTGGCGAGATCCTGTCTGGAGTCCTAACTTCGACTCCTAGCGATGAAGACATTCACACGCTCGTTGAGCGTAGGGTGACGGAACTCGCTGGGGATCTCGGAGCTCGGCTCCATACGGGTCGATCACGCAACGATCAAGTAGCAACAGATCTGAGACTCTGGACGCGGACCGCACTCGCTGAAGTGGCCAGCAGCGTCGTCTCCCTACAAGAGGTGTTACTTCAACGCGCAAAAGATTCAGGTTCACGATACCTACCTGGCTACACGCACCTGCAGCGAGCACAGCCGATTCTCTTAGCTCATCACTTGGCTGCCCATGCTTGGGCTTTGTCACGTGATGTTGATCGGCTTTGTCAAAGCGTGCATCGGCTTAACGTTTCTCCTCTTGGAGCAGGAGCCCTCGCTGGAACGTCGCTCGGGATTAATCCCGACGCGACAGCGGCGGCACTTGGTTTTAATCACGCCTTCACGAATTCGCTTGATGCGGTGTCAGATCGTGACTTCGTAGCTGAAGCGCTCTTTGACATAGCCCTGCTCGGAGTACACCTATCTCGAATGGGGGAGGAGATCGTCCTGTGGTCGACCGATGAGTTTGCCTTCGTTACGGTAGACGATGCCTTCGCTACGGGATCGTCCATGTTGCCCCAGAAGAAGAATGCTGACGTAGCAGAGTTAGCTCGCGGTAAATCAGGTCGCCTCATTGGCAACCTCACCGGCCTACTGGTCATGCTCAAGGGTTTACCTCTGAGTTATAACCGTGATCTCCAAGAGGACAAGGAGCCACTGTTCGATGCGGTTGACCAAGTCCTGCTCGTACTTCGCGCCGTTACCGGGCTCTACAAAACTCTGATGTTCCATGAGGAGGCTATGCAAGGAGCCGCAGATGCCCCCGGGGCTGCAGCGATTGATTTGGCCGAGTTTTTGGTCAGCCATGGCACGCCGTTCCGACAAGCGCACGCTGTGATCGGAGGACTGGTTGCTGAGTCGCTGCGGGGGGGTGCGACCCTGAGCGAATTGGTAGCCAATCACCCCGAACTCGGCACCGACGCGGCTGCATTACTTCGCCCTGGCGTAGCGGTCACTAATCGGACGTCACCGGGTGGCGCTGGTCCGATACCGGTGGCGAAGCAGTTACTACAGCTTGAAGAACATTTAAAGTTGGAAAATAAAGCCGTTTCGGCACTTCCCGTGCTCCGCGTGCGCTAGAGTCTCATTCGCCCCAATCGCAGGCCCCCGCAACGGGATGGCCGGTTACAAGGCTTGGAAGCGGGTCACTATGGACTGCTTTGACAAGCTTTGGTTTTACGACTAGGGTAGTAAGTCCCCCAAACGGGCGCTGTAATGGTGCGCGTATGAGGGCAAGGACCTTCGGGTCCTGGAAAGGTCGAACACCTCTCCTCGTAGAGGTTCTGTGTTCGGTTGCTCCTTGAAAACGGAAGAGCGAGAGCCAAAAGCCAGTGCGGGCAGCCTCGAGACGTCTACGTCTCTAGGTTGACCGTCAATAATAAAAACAAAGTGCGGCTGCTCGGATTTAGGTCCTAGTAGCCGTAGTCGACATGGACGAGTCATTCATGTCGACTCTCTGATTTCACGGTGAAACCTTCGGGTGTAGCCAGAAGTCTCGATGGAGAGTTTGATCCTGGCTCAGGACGAACGCTGGCGGCGTGCCTAACACATGCAAGTCGAACGAGATCCAGAGGTGCTTGCACCTTGAAGATCTAGTGGCGAACGGGTGAGTAGCACGTGAGCAACCTGCCCCGAAGACCGGGACAACAGTGGGAAACCGCTGCTAATACCGGATACCCCCATCGGATCACATGGTCTGATGAGGAAATGGATTCCGCTTCGGGAGGGGCTCGCGGCCTATCAGCTTGTTGGTGGGGTAATGGCCCACCAAGGCTTCGACGGGTAGCTGGTCTGAGAGGACGATCAGCCACACTGGGACTGAGACACGGCCCAGACTCCTACGGGAGGCAGCAGTGGGGAATCTTGCACAATGGGCGAAAGCCTGATGCAGCAACGCCGCGTGAGGGACGAAGGCTTTCTGAGTTGTAAACCTCTTTCAGCAGGGACGATGATGACGGTACCTGCAGAAGAAGCGCCGGCTAACTACGTGCCAGCAGCCGCGGTAATACG
>CAIQWC010000038.1 GCA_903875425.1 uncultured Actinomycetes bacterium
ACCTTGGTGGCCTTTGGCTCGACGAGACGCGCCGGCGCCAAGGCTGACGACGACACCACCTTGCGTCACCTCGTCGAAGCAGACACGCCGGTGGTCTGCATCGTGGCCAAGGCGTGGGATCGACACGTCGAAGAAGCGCTGAAGACCTCGCTCGATGAAGCGGTAGCGATGGTGGAAGATTCCATTCACTTCCTCACCAGCCATGGCAAGCGCGTCTTTTTAGATGCTGAGCATTTCTTCGATGGTTTCCGTCGTGGCGAAGCCTTTGCCCTACGGGTCCTGCACGCCGCCGAACAAGCCGGCGCTGAATCACTCGTACTCTGTGACACCAACGGAGGATCGATGCCCCATGACATCACTGACGCGGTGCTTAAAGTTCGCTCAGAAGGTATCGAGACAGCGCTAGGTATTCACTGCCACAATGACACTGGTCTTGCGGTCGCTAACTCATTAGCCGCGGTTCACGTAGGGATCACGCAGCTTCAAGGCTGCATCAACGGATACGGTGAGCGGGCGGGTAATACCGATCTTTCTGCGGTGATTCCTGATCTAACACTCAAAATGAATGTGGATACCATTCCGAGAGAGCGCATCGCCCTCTTGACACCGGTAGCGCATCACATCGCAGAACTTGTGAACGTAGCGCCTAATCCTCAGCAGCCCTACGTAGGGAATTCGGTGTTTGCTCATAAAGCAGGGCTCCACGCGTCGGCCATAGCCAAGGCCAAGGATCTCTACGAACAC
Organism: uncultured Actinomycetes bacterium; assembly: GCA_903875425.1. GTDB lineage: Bacteria > Actinomycetota > Acidimicrobiia > Acidimicrobiales > RAAP-2 > CAIQWC01. The sequence continues at coordinate 745 of CAIQWC010000038.1, forward strand.
CTGGACCCAAGTTTGGTTGGTAACGGCACCCGAGTCGTCGTCTCCGATAAGGCGGGGCGAGCCACCTTGGCCATGAAGGCGGCTGAGTTAGGCCTCGATCTTGACGATCAAGCCGTCGCCACCATCTTGGAGCAGCTCAAGACCCTAGAAAATGAGGGTTATCACTTCGAGGTAGCCGATGGCTCGCTCGAATTACTCCTTCGTCGGGCCACGGGTTGGGAACAGAGCTTCTTTGACGTTGAGAGCTACCGCGTTATCTCAGACCACAGTGGCGATGAGGTGGGTCGCACGACGACGGAAGCCACCGTGAAGGTGCACGCCGCTGGAGAGCGCTTGGTAGCCACTGCCGAAGGTAATGGTCCGGTTAACGCTCTCGACGCTGCCCTTCGACTCTGCGTTGGTCCTCTATTTCCTCAACTCGATGCTGTGCACCTCACGGACTATCGAGTACGAGTACTCAATACGGGGGTTGGAACTCAGGCGGTAACGCGAGTCTTAATTGACTCAGCCACGAAGGGTCGGACGTGGACCACCATTGGCGTCTCGGAGAACATCATTGAGGCCAGTTGGCAGGCGCTGTACGAATCCATCATCTACGGCCTGCTCCTCACCTCGTGAGCCACGTAGGGCTGTGACTTCGGTAGAGTCTGTTCTGTGACCCAGCCCCAGTTCGTCCCGATTACCCCAAGTGCTCAGGTTCGTCCGAGTATCGCGACTCCGCATACGACGCACGTCGTTGGGCGACCCAGTGAGACTCGTCGTCCGGCAGGTCCCTTCACCCGAGGTTTTGGATCCCCAGGACCAGATCAGGGATTCGCGATGAAATTAGTGAAGCGACTCAGTAGCACGCTGCAGCTCACGAGTGGTGAAGAGGTGCACGATGTTGAAATTGGTTCGGCGCTCTTGGCGTCGCGCCGCGCGGGGCTCTTTGGTCGCGCCCCTTCGATCTATGACGTGCAAGCCGCGTTAGCGCTCTTTGGATACACCGAGGCCGGCATTGACACTGCACTCGTCGCTCACCGCAAGGCGCGCTTCCAAGCCGTGGGACATAGCTGGGAATCGCAGCGAGCGCTTATCGATTCAGTACCCGAGGACCTGTTGCGCCTGAGCGCCGGGGAGATTGATTCAAGCGTCCGTCGGCGACTCTTGGCTAGCTAAGTCGACGGGGCTACCCGCTTCGCGCCAACGATTCCACCGCTGGCGGGTGTTGAGCAGCATCCAAGATCCTCCTAGAACGAGTACCGCGCCAGCAATTTGTACCAAGGCGCTTCCCAGCGCTCCATCTTGGCCCAGCAAGAAGTGCTCATCAAGGCTGCGTTCGATACCCCAAAGAATCATGGCGACGCCGGTCACCGTTCCGGCTGGGTAACTCGGCCGCACGGGTGAGTTGGTGATACGGCGAAGGTGGCGCTCGATGAGAAGGAGCGTGAGCAATACCGCTCCATCTTCTAAGGCCTGGATGATGGGTACGGGAACGCGCGGACCAACTTGGCCGGCGTAGTACATCCCGAACCACTGAGAGGTTTGGTGTCCGCCACCGGCAACCATAAGTTGGGGACCCAACAGTCGGCCCATAGCCCAGGCGGCCATCAGAACTGGAGCCACCATGTCGATGGCAGCGGCCACGCTGATCGCAGGGCCTCGTTTTTTCAAAATGAAAAGACCGACGGGGACCGCCAGAAGTAAACCGCCAAAGCTTGAGAGACCGCCATGCCAGATGGTGAAGATTTCAGCAGGATGTAAGCGGTAGTAGCCCAGATTAGAAATCACGTGCATGGCGCGAGCACCCACGATGGCCGAGACGATTACCCAAAAGAAGAGTCCGGGTACCCAATCGATGGGGTAGTCACGAGCCTTAAGGCGGTGCTCGAAGTAGCGAAAGGCGAACCAGAAGGTAAGGGCTAAGCCAATGCCGTAGGTATGAATTTCGAGAGGGCCAAGGTGAAAGGCGGTGGGGACGGGTCTCATGGGTTCACCACATCCGTGGTGGTGGATTACGGACGACCAGCGCCGACAAAGTTCGAGCCGGCCCAAGCCAGCTCACCGGCGAGCGAACTAGTTCCCACGTTGGCTCCGGTGTAGGGAGCTTGAATCACCATGCCACCGCCGATGTACATCGCCACGTGCTCAGAGCCACCGGGGCCGAAGAAGAGTAAGTCACCAGGCTCGAGGTCTTTCACCGAGACAGGGGTTGACTCTTGCATCTGGGCGCCTGAGTAGTGAGAAAGTTGCACGCCCGCCATACCCCATGCCCACATGGTTAGTCCCGAGCAGTCGAAACCTTGGTGCGGTGTCGCGGCTGCATAGACATACGGTACGCCTATCTGGCTCATCGCGTACTGAACGGCCCGCTCGCCTGCAGCGAGGTTCGACGGAGGGTTAGGAATGTTTTGACCAGCGGTCGACTGTGCCGCCTGTGCCAGCGCTGTTCGCGCCGCCGCCGCTTGTTGGGCTGCAATCTCAGCGGCGAGTTGACCCTTAATGGAACTCAATAGTGCTTGGAGGTGCGCTTGGCCGGCCTTGGCTTGGCTCAGACTCGATGCTGCGGCATTAGCGGTTGCTTGTGCGTTGCCTTGCTGGTGGCTGAGTTTCGTCTGTTGCGCGGCGAGATGGTTTTGAGAGTTCGTCAAGGCCGCAAGCGCTGTTGAAAGAGTTCCTTGGACAACGCCTGAATACTCTTGGGTCGCGGAAAAACTTTTCTGGTTATTGGAAAATAAAGGGTTCGAAGCGGCTGCCTCGCCATTGGTGATGTAGGCATTTACCGCTGCTTGGCGTAGCGAGACGGTGTCGTTCGCCACGAGAGCACGGTCGCGAACAACCGCTTTCTTGGTGGCCTTAATGGAAGCGTTGATTTGGTTTAACCGAATCAGGTCTTGGTTGTATTGCTGGCCCAGCGCTCCGACGGTGTTTTCTTGGCTCTTGAGTTGCGCCGAGATGGAGGCAGCTTGCTCTTGCAAGGTGGCCGCCGACGCGGTGGACGAACTCAGTGATACCGCCGACAGACTAAGTACCGAGCACGCTGCACCGATCGTGGCGATGCTTTGGAAGCGGCTGAAGCGTGAACCCTTGGTACGGCGCGAAGGAGCGTGAGCGTCGTTCATGATTCATACAGTCTTACAGGCCTGCCCTCCTGAGGGAAGCAGGGGGAGCCGGCTAGCGTAATCGTTGCGTTTTCTCCATCGAATCTTCAGGTCAAAGGCTATTTATTCCCGTACGCATGCTTAAGAGGAAGATAAGAATAAGGGCCCCGGCTATCTTTTTGGACATGGGAGAGACGATTGAATTCACGGCCGCTGATGGACGCACGGTGGGCGGCTACCTTGCCCGGGGCCCCGAGGGGTCACCCGGGGTTGTCGTGATCCAAGAGTGGTGGGGTGTTAACGCTCAGATAGAGGGCGTGTGTGATCGACTCAGCGACGCTGGATTTAACGCCTTGGCTCCCGATCTCTACAACGGTACGGTCGTGCCGCTCGAAGAGCCCGATGGGGCGGCCAAGGAAATGATGTCGCTGCAACTCGCCCACGCTGGTGCTGATCTGTCGGGCGCAGTGGACGTTCTCGCGACCCTAAGCGGACGCGAAGCGGTGGGCGTCCTCGGGTTTTGTATGGGTGGTGGCTTGGCCTTGGTACTCGGCGACCTACGTCCCGACGCCATCAAAGCGGTCGTTCCTTGTTACGGCGTTCACCCCTGGCCCGAAGCTCACCCGAGTTACGAGTCGTACTCGGCGGCGACGCAGATCCACTGCGCCGCCAAAGACGGGTTCTTCACGCCAGAAGCAGCGCAAGCCCTTCGCGACAAACTGCTCAGCCGCGGGCTCGAGGTTGATCTCTTGGTCTACCCCGACAGCGATCACGCCTTTTTTAACGAAGATCGTGCGGATGTCTACAACGCAGCTGATGCTGCTTTGCTGTGGGAGAGAACAGTGACCTTTCTCGCCAGCCACCTTGGCTAGCTAGGACGCTTACCCCTCGATGAGGCGGCGACCAATGAGCTTGAGGCACAGCGTCTCGTCAGCGCCTTCGAAGATCGAAAGGACGCGAGCGTCAACGAAATAGCGGCTCACCGCATACTCTTCGGCATATCCCATCCCGCCGTGGATTTGCATGGCTTCACGCGTAACCCACTCAGCGGCGCGACAAACGTAGGCCTTGGACATCGACGCTTCGAGGGTGCCTTCACCGCGACCCATCATGCGGGTGACATCGAGCATGTACTGACGACACGCCGTGATGATGACCGCCATACGCCCCAACTTGGCTTGGGTCAACTGATACTCGTAGATCATCTCACCAAAGACGCGTCGGTTCTTGGCGTAGTCAAGGGCTGCCTCATAGGCTGCTTGCATGACGCCGACGGCGCGAGCGGAGGTTTGAATCCGACCATTTTCGAATCCTGCCATTTGGTAGTAGAAGCCCTTGCCTAGACCCTCTTCGCCACCGATGAGGTTCTCGTCAGGGACGAACCAGTTATCGAAGGAGATCTCGTAGGAGTGCATGCCTCGGTAGCCGATGGTGTCGATAGGGCGACCTTCCATCTTGCCCGTGCCGTGACTACCATCTTGGGCAGCAGCGAAACCATGCCCGTCGCCACGCTCTTTTTCAACCACGAAGACGGAAAGGCCTCGATGGCCCTTTGAGCGATCAGGGTCGGTCCGAGCCAGCAACATAATTACGCCGGCGCGGGCCGCGAACGTGCACCAGGTCTTCGTACCGTTGATGACCCAGCCACCTTCGACCTTGGAGGCCATGGTCGAAATGTTGGCCACGTCGGAACCAAAGTCAGGCTCGGTAACCGCTACCGCGTTGAGGAGTTCGCCAGAAGCCAAACGAGGCAAGAAGCGCTCCTTTTGTTCTTGCGTGCCGCCAGCAACGAGGGCGCGCGCCAAGATTTCTGGGCGCGTAATGAGCGAACCGCCAAGGCCGAGTGAGCCCCAGGTCAAGGCTTCCGTCGCCAGGATCATGGCCAGGTACTCGTCTTCACCACCAGCGGCAAAGCCACCGAACTCTTCAGGAATGGAGAGTCCGAAGACACCGAGTTCACCGAGACCGGCGATGATCTCCTCGGGTACGTCGCCATTGGTGCGGTGTACGTGTTCGGCGCGAGGGCGAATCTGCTCCTCGGCAAAGCGACGGAAGGTGTCGGCAACCATCTCGAACTCTTCTTCAAGGTGGAGCGGAACGCTGATGTCGGCGAGGGACGCTACAAAGGCAGGATCGCAAAAGGTGGCAACAAAGTCAGCTACCGGAGCCATCCAGTCACGCTTCACTCCAAAGTGAGATTCGCGGCCCGTTATTCGCTGGTTTAGATCACGCAGAGAATCGGCGATGAAGGCGCAGGCCACGGTGGCTTCAAGGTCACCATGCTTGGCGAATTCAAGACAACTCTTTGCGGTTGCTATCGCTGAAGCACTGTGGGCGACGTCGTACATGACAACTTGGTTCGCGTCGATGCCACCGTTATCGCGGATGGTTTGGAGCGCGGCATCGATAACGTCTTGGGCGACGTCGATTGCCTGAGCCGCCGTGGTGAGGTTGGGGGTGAGGAGTGCAGTCATAGTAGAAAATCTAGCCGCCGATTCCCCTTTTGGTTACGTGCCTACTGTGGCGTTTTCGCCACCACGGTAACGAGGGGAGAGAGCATGACTGACTCATCGGCAAGGGCGACGCCAGTGAGGTCTTCGAGGAGGTCGGCAACGGGCCCTGGGCCAGCGCCCACCGGGGCATAGGCCCAGGCTTCTTCTATCTCGCAGCCGGCTCGACGGACCAAGCCGGCGATGGTGGCCCCTATGTCGGGGTGGCGGGCTTCGGGCATGGAAAAGGGTTCACCGTCGATTCGACCAGCCGAAATAATGGGCTCTTCCACGATCAGCCAACCACCGGGCTTGATCGAAGCCACCATGGCGGCGATGGCAATCTCGGGATCCCAGACGTGGAGGAGTAAGAATCGGCACCAAGCGAGATCCACCGCTTCAGGGAGGGTGAGGTCTTCAACGGCTTGGGTAAGCGCGATGACCTGCGTGTGGCCAACGGCGATGTCGGCGATGTCGTCGCGCGACTGTGGATCTTGGTCAACGGCGTAGATGCGCCCCGACCTCGTCACTCTTCGTGCAAGCAGCTCGGTGACGGCGCCGGTGCCAGCGCCAATATCGGCACAATGCCATCCCGGTGAAACACCCGCAATATCCATTGCTCGCGAAGCGGGTTCTGCCCAAAGGTCGCGGTAATGGTCCATATCTCCCAGCATTCCACAGTCCGACTTGGCGTTGTCGAGTACATCTCCTAAGGTCGGCGTCGTGAACGTCGTGATGTTGCTTGCAGATTCAGCCCAGGTGGCTGATGGAAAACTATTCATTCTTGGTGGCGGCTGGTCCATGATTGGGCCAGACCCTGCTCCCTTTGCCGTGGCTATGAAACTAGAAGTGGCTTGGACTGAGGCCAATGCGGAGCACCACTGGGAGCTGTTCTTGGAGGACGAAGATGGCCAACCGGTGATCTTCGATACCCCGCAAGGCCCGTCTCCCGTCGAGCTACGAGGTGACTTAAGTGTGGGCCCTGTGGAAGGGCTCTTGCCGGGAACGTCCTTAGATGTTCCTATGGCCATCAACTTTGGACCAATGCCTTTTAAGACTGGCTCTCGGTTCACCTGGCGATTCATCATGGATGGAGAAGCAGTTCCTGGTGGCATCTTGACGTTTTCGGTTCGCCCCGAGGAGATCAACTGATCCAGGAATTGACGCTTCCCCTGTCGAGTGCACTTCGTGCACGCTGGCGTACGCGTCTCAATGAGTCACTCGCTATTACCCGGGACTTCCCCTGGCGTCAGACGAGAAATCCTTGGCACATCCTCGTCGCTGAGACGATGTTGCAACAAACGCAGGCGAGTCGTGTCGTCGTGCCCTATGGCAAGATGATCGAGCGTTTCGAGTCACCTGCGGCCATGGCATCAGCAAGCCAAGCAGAGGTTGTTCGTCTCTGGCAGGGCTTGGGATACAACAGTCGCGCCATACGGCTGCACCGTTGCGCCGCCGCGATTCTGGAGCACTACGACGGCCAAATTCCTCGAGGTGAAAGGGCGCTGCGGTCGCTGCCGGGCGTTGGGGCCTACACGGCGAGAGCAATTATGGTTTTCGCCTTCGAAGAAGACGTAGCGGTCCTTGATACCAATGTTTCTCGAGTGCTGTCTCGCTGCGTGGCCGGTACTCCCTTGACTCGTGGCGAAGCCCAAAGTTTGGCCGACGCCATGGTGCTACCGGGTCAGGCGTGGCGGCTCAATCAAGCCATCCTCGACCATGGAGCAACCCGGTGTCGGTCCGTCCCCGTATGCGTGGGCTGTCCGCTACGGCGCAGTTGCGCGTGGGCACGCACAGATTTTCTTGAACCCGACCCCGCAGCACGGTCCGCACTTGCGCCGGCGAAGCAGGCTCGCTTTGTTGGCTCTCAACGCCAGCTGCGTGGCCAACTCATTGAGCTGGCTCGAAAGGATCGGATTACGAGTCAGCTACTTCGGGCTATCGAAGATGGCTTTGGTTCCGAGCGAACCGCGAGTGCGCTGGCGGCCTTAGTTGACGAAGGCTTCTTGGTAAAGGGAAGAAATTCCTGGACCCTCGCCTAAGGGCTTGCTCGCGGGCGCTACCGTCAATGGCATGGCCGACATTGCTGAGCAAGATATTCCTGGCGTTCTCTTGATCACCCCCACCGCCCATGGCGACGAACGAGGGCGATTTGTAGAGACCTATCGACGCGAATGGTTTGCTGAAGCACCTGAGATGATTCAGGGCAACCGCTCCGAAAAACAGGCGGGAGCCCTGGTCGGACTGCACTTCCACCGCTTCCAAGCCGACTACTGGTACGTCCTTCGGGGCATCGCCCGGGTGGGCCTGGCTGATTTGCGGGCCGGCTCGCCCACTGAAGGCACTGCCATGACGATTGACCTTGATGGGAATAGAGACCAGGGCCTCTATATTCCTCGTGGTGTGGCGCATGGTTTTGCGGCGTTGACTGACTTGCTGCTGACCTACTTGGTGGACGGCTACTACAACCCCGATGATGAGCTGGGCGTGGCCTTTGATGATCCAGCCTTTGGTATTGACTGGGGTATCAGCGATCCCATCACCTCAGAACGCGACAAGCGAAATCCGCGCTTCGCTGATCTCGATGACGCGATTCGTCCTCAGTGGCCGGCCTCCTAAGCCTTCTGCCACACCCCGAGGCTCGCTATCGGGTTGAATGGACGATATGCGCTCAATAATTGGACTCGTTCTCATCGCCATCGTGGTGATCGTGGTGATCGTGTTCTTGTTACGCCGCCGCAAAGGTGACGAAATTCATTCCATTGAGCGCTACCGCGACGCCCTAGGAACCCTCGGTGATATGCGCGGCAACGATAGCCGCAGCTACATCAGAGTCTTAAGTCCCGACGAACAGCGCTCTGCTCGCCAGCCTGGCGCACCCGAGGTCCTCTCGGCCCCTCGTCGGGCGCCGATCCCGATCGTGGCGCCTGACGACGGCCTGATTTTTGATGATCAAAAACAAGAAGCGCCGAGTAGCGAACCGAGTAGCCAAACCCGACATCACGGCGAACCTGAGTGGGCACTCGACCGAATGATCGCGCGAACGCATCTTCAGCATCGTCGTCTGATCGCGGCAGGCGTGGCCGTCGCTCTCATCGCGCTGCTCATTATCGTCGGGGTAGTCATCGCTGCTTCGCCCTCGCATCACCAGTCGATCGCAGCGTCCACAACAACAACGACGACGGGGAAGTCTCAGAGCACGACAACGACGACACTGGCGACCCTTAGTGCCGTCACACAAACTGCCAATGGCGCAAGCTATGTGCTCCCCGGGGCGACCACGATTACGGCAACGGTGGCAGTCACGACGCAATGTTGGACGATTGCGACCCAAGATCCGGGCAACAAACAGATCTATGCGGCCGTGATCATGCCAAACCAGCCCATCTCGTTAAACGCGACGGGCAGCTTGTCAATCTCGGTAGCAGCACCAAGTAATGTGAGCGTCGTCGTTAATGGTCTCAAGGTGGTGATGCCACAACACTTGACGATTCCAACCGTCTTGACCTTCAAGGCAACCACCCCGCCGTTAACGACGACGACCTCAACGTCAACGACCACTACAACGCTGGTTCCCTAGTTCGCTACTCCGAGGACGTCGAGAATCCAGGCCATGGTGAAGGCCTCTTCTTTCCACGACTCGTAGCGACCCGAGGGGCCTCCGTGTCCGGTGCCCATTTCCATGCGAAGTAACACATCGTTCGCTGGATTGGCTTCGCGTAGACGGGCCGCGAATTTTGCCGGCTCCCAATATCCCACGCGGGTGTCATTGAGGCCACCGGTGATCAACATGCGCGGGTAGGTATACATCGAGCCATCTGGCTTGGTCTCGACCACGTTGTCGTAGGGAGAGTAGGAGCGTATGGCACGGTATGCCACTTCGTCATCGGTCGGGTTACCCCACTCGTCATATTCACCAACGGTAAGTGGCAGGGTGGGGTCAAGCATGGAGTTGAGTGCGTCGACGAAGGGGACGCCCGCCATGATTGCGCAAAAGCGATCGCCACCTTGATTGGCAACGGCTCCCATGAGCAAACCTCCAGCACTTCGGCCTTCGCCGGCAAGTCGATCGGGAGCCGTGACACCCGTCGCGATGAGGTGATCCGCACAGGCGATGAAGTCCGAGAAGCTGTTGTGCTTATTGGTTAAGTGGCCGTCGTCGTACCATGAGCGCCCCATTTCTCCTCCACCACGGACATGAGCGATGGCGTAGACCACACCTCGATCGAGCATGCTCAGGCGCATGGCCGAGAACCCCGGGTCCATGGACATCTCGTAGGCCCCGTAGCCATAGAGCAGACATGGTGCTGGCTTCGTCACGGCCATGGAACGTCCCGTCGGATCGCTCAAGAGGGATCGTTGATGAACGATGGAGACGGGAACCTTCGCACCATCGGGTGCTTCGGCCCAAGTTCGGTAGCAGACATAGTCACCTTGGACGAAGCCGCCGGGGACGACTTGCTGTTTGATGAGCGTGGTTGTTTGGCTTTGGAGATCCAACGAGAGCACTGCCGCGGGCGAGACCATCGAGGTTTGACCAATGCGTAGCGTAACGGCCGCACTCTCTGGATTCGCACCCAACCAGGTGCTTCCCGGTCTATCGCTGGTGGCCACGACAAAAGATTGCGCAATCGCATCGTCGGGAAGATCATCGCTGCTGAGCGCGATGACTCGAAGCAAGGTCTCCCCGGCTTCTCTCTCCGAGATGACCACGTAGCGCTCAAAGGCGTCGATGCCTTCAATGCGGGTACCGAGACGATGGGCGATCCATGGTTTCCATACCGGGTCCGCATCGTTGATCTCGGCAACGGCAACGCAGAAGTCCTTGGCTCCGTCGTTGTGGATTTTGAGCCAGAGGCGCTTTCCCGATGACAAGGTCAGGTGCTCGAGGCCGTGTTCGATACCCTCAACGCGAGGAACAAGCATCCGGGGAGTTTGTGCCGCGTCATTGGCATCGAGGACGAGTGTTTCTGAACTAACTGATGACGAGATCCCGATAATAATGACGGCATCATCACGGCTTCGACCGACACTTACCCCGAAGGCTTGGTCGTCTTCTTCAATGACGAGTACATCGTCGCGAGAGCCAAGGTGATGGCGCCAAATCTGATGAGGACGCCACGCATCGTCGACGGTTGTGTAGAAGCAGGTCGTGGAATCATTAGCCCAACAAAATCCGTAGGAGACATTGTCAATGATTTCAAGAGGTGCGCTCGTTCCGTCAAGGTGACGAAAGCTCAAGCGGTAGCGCTCGTTACCAACGGTGTCGGTCGCGATGGCGATGGTCCGATGGTCGGGGCTTACCGACAAGATGCCCACTTCAAAGAAATCATGGCCTTGGGACTCGACGTTTTCGTCATAGAGCACTTGCTCGTGTTCATCAGCCGGTGGGTCAAGGGTGAGTGCTTCATCGGGAGCGCCGGCACGACGACGACAGTGAATGGGATAGGAACTACCTGCGATGGTGCGGGTGTAGTACCACCAGGGACCTCTTCGGATGGGAATGGAGAGATCAGTTTCGACAATGTGGGAACGAAACTCCTCGTAGATGGTCTCTCGGAGGGGAGCTAGGTGAGCGAGCCGTGCTTCGGTATAGGCGTTCTCTGCTTCGAGGTAGCGAGTGACATCAGGGTCTTGGCGGTCACGAATCCACGCGAAGGGATCGATTCTGGTGTCGCCATGGATGGTGGTTACCTGTTCGACACGCTTCGGGGTGGGCGGTTGAAGATTCGGGTTCATGGGCTCAAGCCTTACAGGTCACACGGTGAGGGGAGTTCGCTTTGGTAGTTGAGTTGCTACTATGTACGTAGGACTAATTCGGGTCGAGCAATGGAGGATAGATGGCTATCGAAAATCTTGACCTTGGGAAGTACCAACTTGGTTGGAGTGACGTCGAAGACTACGTCTTCAAGCCGAAAAAGGGCATCAACGAGGCAATCGTCCGGGAGATGTCTGAAATAAAGAACGAACCCGAGTGGATGCGTGATTTCCGCCTAAAGGCATTGAAGCGTTTCGAGGCTCGCCCCATGGCCCCTTGGTTTGCCGTCAATATGCCTGACCTCGACTTCGACGACATTTACTACTACATCAAGCCCACGGGTGGTCAGGTCAACGACTGGAACGATCTGCCCGATGCGATCAAGGACACCTACGAGAAATTGGGCATCCCCGAAGCTGAGCGTAAGTACCTCTCCGGCGTCACGGCTCAGTACGAATCTGAAGTTGTCTTCCATCGCCACCGTGCCGATCTTGAGGCACAAGGTGTGATCTTTACTGATATGGACACGGCAGTGCGCGAACACCCCGAACTCGTTCGTCGCTACTTTGGCACCGTTATCCCACCCAACGACAACAAGTTTGCTGCCTTGAATTCAGCGGTCTGGTCGGGCGGGTCATTCATCTACGTGCCTCCCGGAGTCAAAGTCGATATGCCCCTTCAGGCCTACTTCCGTATTAACGCCGAGAACATGGGTCAATTCGAGCGCACGCTGATCATTGCTGACGAAGGCTCTCAAGTGCACTACGTGGAAGGCTGCTCGGCACCGGTGTACTCAACGGACTCGTTGCACTCAGCCGTTGTTGAACTCGTCGCACTTCCTGGTAGTCGCATTACCTACACAACGATTCAGAACTGGTCGAACAACGTCTACAACTTGGTCACGAAGCGAGCTCGTGCCGAAACAGAAGCGCACGTGGAGTGGATTGACGGCAACATCGGGTCGCGACTCACGATGAAGTATCCCGCCATCTACCTGATGGGACCTAAGGCCTCTGGTGAAGTGCTGTCGGTGGCCTACGCGGGCGCTGGTCAGCATCAAGACACCGGCGCCAAGATGGTGCACGCAGCTCCTGAGACAACCTCGACGATTGTGTCGAAGTCCATTTCTAAGGGTGGTGGCAACTCGACCTATCGCGGCCTTGTTCATGTTGATGAGGGCGCCAAGGGGGCGAAATCCTTCGTCCGCTGTGATGCGCTGATCCTCGATGACTTCTCTGTCTCACAAACCAAGCCCTACATGGAAGTGTTGGAACGAGACGCCAGCATTGGTCACGAGGCCACGGTTTCAAAAGTTGGCGATGATCAATTGTTCTATCTGATGAGTCGAGGGCTCTCTGAGGCGCAAGCCATGGGCATGATCGTGAATGGCTTCATCGAGCCCATCACGCGTACCTTGCCCATGGAGTACGCCGTGGAGTGGAGCCGCCTTATTGAACTTCAAATGGAAGGTTCGATCGGCTGAGTTTCTCGGTGACGGGTCTTGAGCGAAAGCGTTAAGATCTACCCCATGTCTGAACGCTCCCGCCACCTTCCTCGCCGATCCTGCCTGTCCACCCCGGGCAGTTCGGACCGCTTCCTCCAAAAGGCCCCCACGGTCGAGGCTGATATGACCTTCCTCGACCTTGAGGACTCGGTGGCCCCGCTTGAAAAAGTCGGAGCTCGCGCCAAGGTTGTCAGTGCGATTCGTGACCTCGACTGGGGCGAGCGCGTTCTGTGCGTGCGAATCAATGCGTGGGATACGGAGTGGACTTATGGCGATGTTATTGAGGTAGTCGGGAACGCTGGTACTCGTCTTGATGAAATCATGTTGCCCAAGGTTCAAAGCGCCGCTGAAGTCGTGGCGATGGACTTGCTCTTGACCCAGGTCGAGAAGAACTGCGGTCTCCCCGTTGGCCACATTGGCATTGAAGCGCAGATCGAGACCACCCGTGGCCTCATTAACGTTGACGAGATTTGTGCAGCGTCACCTCGACTCGAAACCATTATTTTTGGACCTGCCGACTTTGCCGCTTCCATGGAGATGCCAGTACTCACCGGCGGTGTTGCCATTGACGAGTATCCCGGTGACCACTTCAACTATGTCTTCAGCCGTATCTTGATGGCTGGTCGCGCTAATGGCCTTCAAGTCATTGACGGACCCTTCCTTAAGGTCCGCGAGCCTGAGTTACTCCGTCAGTACGCTCAGCGCACCCGGGTACTCGGCTACGACGGCAAGTGGGCGCTTACCCCCGATCAGGCTGCTGTTCTTAACGAGGTTTATTCACCCACCCAAGAGCAGTTCGATCGTGCCTACGACATCCTTGAGGCTTACCGCCTCGCTACCGAGACCGAGCTCAAGGGTGCGGTGATGTTCGGCGAGGAAATGATCGACGAGGCCAGTCGGAAGATGGCCATCAAGTTCGTAACTCGTGGCGAGCGTGCCGGCCTCACGCGTTCGGCAAAGGCTTGAGCACCGTGAGCACCTTTGACCGCCCCTTTGGTCGTGCACTCGAAGACTTTGCCGTGGGCGATATCTACAAGCACTGGCCGGGTAAGACGATTACGGAAGCTGATGATCACCTCTTTTGTATGATCACCATGAACCACCATCCCTTACACACCAATACATGGTTCGCTGAGCAAGATTCGGTACAGGGACGAAATGTTGTGGTGGGAAACTTGGTGTACTCACTGGTTCTTGGTATGAGCGTTCCCGACGTTTCTGGTTCGGCGATCGCCAACCTTGAGATCGAGACGCTGCAGCACAAGAATCCAACCTTTCACGGCGATACCATTTATGCCGAGACTCGGGTCTTAGCAGTCACGGCTTCTAAGTCGAAAGATGACCGAGGTATCGTTACGGTGGAGACCAAGGGCTTTAATCAGCACGGCCAAGAGGTCTGCTATTTCCGCCGTCGGGTCATGGTTTGGAAGCAAGACTTCCTGCCTGAACGCCGCCGTCCGTACCTTGATGAGGCTTGGAGTTAGTCCAGACTTCTCCTTGAGGCTGCGGCGTGAGAACATAGAACTATGCCGATGCGCGAGGAATGCAAGCACTTTCAATCTCGAAGCTATGAGTCGGGCGAGGTGGCCCGCTTTTGCCAGCTCGATCTAGCACCGGAAGCTCCCTGGCATTGCCCGGAGGATTGTCCGTCCTATGTCAGACGACTCGCCGATGTCGGTTGGCAGCACGGTTCGCTCATTGAACCCAAGCTCGGAGAGAAGCCTGATGTTCCAAGCGAGGACATCATCTCGGTGCTTTCGGCCGCCGAAGACGCGGTCAACGACGTCGCCTCAGATGTTCTCGCCGAATTCCAAGCCGAACTGGAAAAGAAGAACCAAAAACGTTGGAAGCGCAAACGCCGTTAGGAGCCAGTGAACTTGGGTGGACGCTTCTCGAAGTAAGCGGTGATCGCCTCGGTGAGGTCATTGGAATCTAGATGGAGCGCGTTGAATTGGGCAACGAAGGCTAAACCTTCTTCAATGCTTTGACCGATACTGGCCCGCAAAACGGCCTTGGTTCCTTGAACCGCCGCGGGGGCGTTGGACGCGATTTGTTCAGCCAACATCTTGGCTCGGGCATACACGGCACTCGCGTCGCCGAGTGCGTCATTGACTAAGTTGATCTGCGCTGCGTGATGGGCATCGATGTCCTTCGCGCTCAAGGCGAGTTCGGCGCTATGGCCTGCGCCGATGATATGGGGAAGCCGCTGCAGGCTTCCAAGGTCAGCGACGATCGCGAGCCGTGCTTCTCGAACCGAGTACGTGGCGTCCTCAGAGGAGAGACGAATATCGCAGGCGCTAATGAGATCGACACCGCTGCCAATGCATGCGCCATGAATTGCAGCGATCACCGGCTTATTGCTCTTAGCAACTGAACTGATGGCCTCTTGGAGTTCGACGATGGTCCGATAGCGATTACCTAGCCCGGGATGCTCACCGGACTCGAGATTTCGCCCTGATCCGGCGAGGAGTTCAGGTCCCATTTCCCGAAGGTCAAGGCCAGCGCAAAAGTGCTTACCTTTGGCCGCCACAATAATGACGCGAACGCGCTCATCGTGGTCAAGAAGACGAAGCGCGGTGGGAAAATCTGCCCAGAAGTCTTTACCCATGGCATTGGAGGCGGCTGGCCGGTTTAGCCAAAGGGTGGCGATATGGCCATCTCTCTCGAGGCTCAACACCGATGAGGTGAACAATTCTGTGGTCACGAAGACTCCTGGAGCTGGCTGCGTAGGCCTAAGCCTAGGACAGTCCCTATCGCGTGCTGAGTTGGCTGAGCGCACCGGTAGGCTCTACAGGCAGCTCGGAGAGGCCGAGGCTAGAGAGGTACGGAGGTTTCGTGAGCACGTCGATCTCGCCAGAACTGCTAGCGAGTGGCGGCCCCGCGTGGCTTCAACAGCGCCGAGAAAGCGCACGGGCCATGCTTGAGACCCTTACCCCCCCTTCGGCTTCAGAGGAGATTTGGCGGTATTCGCCAATCGACAGCCGCGACGTGCTCGCTTCGAGGCGCGGTGCCGATCTCGTCGATAGCCCGGAGATCCCTGCTTCGGCAATGGTGACCATGCGGGCTGAAGAGATTGCACTCGGCGTCATCCCCGACGGTGTGGTCATCGAGCGCTTTAGCGAAAGTGATGCCACCCCCGTCATTGCAGATATCGACGACTTTCTCGTGGCGCTTAACCAAAGCACCCTGATTGATGGCGTACGGGTGCGGGTGGCGAGAGGGCACCTCGTCGCAGCGCCCATGGTCATCGTTCATGTCTTAGCAGCTGGCTTTTCGGCTTCGAGGGTGAGCATTGACGTCGCCGAGGGGGCCGCCTGCGAAGTCATCGAGGTCTTTCTCGGTGGGGATGAGACGACCGTGTCACTTCCAGTTACCGAAATCGAGCTAGCGAATGGTGCGTCGCTTCAGCACAGTGCCATTCAATTACTCGATGGCGGGGCGTGGCACTTAGCCACCATCGAAGCCAGCGTGGGTCAAGACGCAACCTTGGTCCAGTTCATTGCCGGAATTGGGGCTGCCTATGATCGCTGTCGTAATGACGTTGCCCTGATTGCGTCGGGGGCATCAAGCACCTTGCGCGCTACGTACCACGGTCAAGCCAAGCAAGTGCATGATTTGCGGACCAACCAAGATCACCGTGCTCCGAGAACGATTTCCAACATGCTCTGTAAGGGAGCGGTGCGTGACGAATCACACTCGATTTACTCGGGCATGATCCGTATGCGCCATGGCGCAGTTCGGTCAGACGCCGTCCAGACCAATCACAACCTGGTCCTTGATGAAGCCGCTCGCGCCGACAGTGTTCCTAACCTCGATATCAAGGAAAACGATGTTCGTTGTGCTCATGGATCGACCGTAGGACCCCTTGACGAAGACCAGCGCTTCTACTTAGAAGCCCGTGGCATCGACCCCGAACACGTTGAGACGCTCTTAGTCCAAGGCTTCTATGCCGACTTGCTCAGTGGTGTCAGCACCGCAGCAGCCGAGATAGTACGCCCTAGCCTCGAAGCTCGGCTTGCTAAGGAGCGTCCCCATGGCTGAGATTCTGTGCTCGATCGACGAGCTCACCGAAGCGCAAGCACGCCGTTTCGAGGTAGCTGGCTCGGCCATCGTGGTGGTGCGTATTGGCGAACAGGTCTACGCGCTCGAAGATCGTTGTAGTCATGAAGACTTTCCTCTCTCAGATGGCCTCGTCGACGTCGATGATTGCCAGATTGAATGTTCACGACACGGCGCAATGTTCAGTCTCGAAACAGGGGCTGCCTGCTCGTTCCCCGCGGTCAAGGCGGTCGACAGCATCGCGATTTCGGTTGTCGATGGTCAGGTGGAGGTGACGCTTCCATGAGTGTGGTGCTTGAAATTACTGATCTCTGCGCAGAAGTAGTGGGCAAGCAGGTCCTCAAAGGCGTGAACCTCGTGGTAGGTGCCGGGGAGACACACATCATCATGGGGCCCAACGGTTCAGGTAAATCAACGCTGGCGCATGCGCTCATGGGCCGACCCGGTGTCAAGATCACCGCAGGCAGCATCATGGTTGATGGGCATGATGTCACGCACGCACCCACGTTTGAACGTGCCCGAGCTGGGCTCTATCTCGCCATGCAGCAGCCCATTGAGGTACCTGGCGTATCACTCGCTGCGACCTTGCAAGCCGCGGGTGTTCCAGAAGCGCAAGTGAGAGGTCGTCTCGAACAAGAGGCAACTCGCATTGGCCTGAGACCCGACCTGTTGGATCGAGCCCTCAACGTTGACCTTTCGGGCGGAGAGGCAAAACGAACGGAAATTGTTCAAATGGCGGGACTCCAACCTAAAGTTGCCATCTTGGACGAGATTGACTCCGGGCTTGACGTAGACGCGCTCGACGCTGTTGCGAAACGGGTTCGTGAGGCAACGGTGGAGTGGAAGCTCGGTATTTTGGCGATTACCCACTTCCGACGGCTCCTCGATGGTCTTGAACCAACGAAGATTCACGTCTTGGCCGATGGGCGGGTTCAAGCCACCGGTGGCATAGAGCTCGCCGAGCAGCTCGAAGCATCGGGCTACGCGCAATACCGTTAGTTTCATAGGCTTCTTGAGGGTGACGTCGTAGAGCGATACCCCACCGGTAGCCTGTTGATCCGTGAGTTACTACAACGATGATCCCCGAGACGAGCAGCGTCCCCGTCGGCCGCGCAGCCAAGGCGGCTCCGATGCCCTGCGCCGTCTGGGCGAAGACATCAACGCTCCTCGGAATCCTTCGCGGAGTCGTTCGGGGGAGTCGAGCAAGCGACCGAGCGATCGAAATACACGAGATGCTGGGCGCGTCGCCAATCAATCAGGTCTCGAAGCGTTGGGTGGGCCACCTGCTCGCCGTGGCGGAGGGGGCGGCCGAGATGGCGAACCTCCGCGCCGAGGGCCTGGATCGTCGGCCGAGGGACTACCGGCTTCTCGTAAATCCCTTCGTCGAAAGGCGCTGCGCCGGCGCCGCATCATCGCCGGGCTAACCGCCACAGCCGTACTTCTTCTAGCCATTTTTGGTGGAGCGTATCTCTACGCCCAATATCGATTTGGTCAAATCAAGAAGCTCAATGTTGCCGCGCTTCAGGTTGCGTCTGCTGGGCCTTTTAACGTCTTGGTCATTGGTTCCGACTCGCGGGTGGGCTTGACGCCAGCCGAGCAAAAAGCGGCCGGTACGACCGCCTTGGTGCAAGGACAACGAAGCGACGTCGATATGGTCTGGCACGTAGACCCTGGGAAGAAGCAGATATCGGTGCTCTCGATACCACGTGACACCGTCGTGAACATGGGGCCTCTGGCAAGTCAAGTCGGAACCTACAACCGAATTAATTCTGCGTACGGCTATGGCCCCAATAACTTGGTGCAAATTATTGAGCACAACTTTGGCATCCCGATTAATCACGTGGTCCAAGTCGGCTTTGGTGGTTTCGTTGGTGCCGTTGATGCCCTCGGTGGCGTGAGACTTAACTTCGCCTACCGAGCTCGCGATGCCTATTCAGGCTTAAGTATCGCCCATCACGGTTGTCAGGTCTTGAACGGTCTCCAGGCATTGGCGGTGGCGCGAAGCCGTCACTACTACTACTTCAACCATGGAGTCTGGAACTACGACGGCCTGAGCGACCTCAGCCGTATTAAGCGTCAGGACGCATTCTTGAAGGCCTTGATTGATACGGCGAAATCCAAGTACAACCCCCTGACCCTCAATGCCTTCATCGGTTCTATCCCTCAAGGTATAGAAATCGACTCGAAGTTCACCTTGAGTCAACTCGTTGGCTTAGCGATCACCTTCCACAACTTCAATCCCAGCAACATGATCGGTTACACCATTCCATGGCTCTTGCCTCCCAATAACGTGGGGAGTCTTGGCTCGGTGCTTGTTGTGGACCAACCCGCCGCGCAACAGATGCTGGTTCAGATCTTCGGAAATGAACTCACGACGCCAACGACGCCTCCGCCTAATGCCAATCTCGTTCCCAACCCGCCACCTGCGCTGACTCCGCCGGCAAGAACGGGTACCGCGTCAAAGGCCCAAAGCACACCCGCGAGCACGCCAGCGCTTGCTAAGAAGGTCGCGTCCCCTACGACGACGACTATTCCTTCGAATGCCAATACTGCGGATTCCTGGAACCCCGTACCCTGCTGATCAGCAGACCCTACGCGCCGGCTTCGTCGAGTGCCTGAGTGAGCGTGTTCCATCCCAGCGTTGCACACTTAATGCGCACGGGGAATTTAACGACGCCTTGCAGCGCGGCTAGCTCGCCAAGGCTTTTCAAATCAACGGCCTCAGGTTCAGCGTCGCCATCACCAAGATGGCTTTCGTGGCTCAACATCAAGGTCTTGAAGGTGGCGATGGTGCTGCGAACGTCTGGAATACTCTTGCCCTTAACGGCCCCCGACATCAGTGAAGCCGAAGACTGGCTAATCGAGCAACCCTGACCGGCAATCTTAATGTCTTGTAAGACACCGTCGAGTACGTCGATGGTTACGACGATCTCGTCGCCACAGAGTGGATTAAATCCTTCGGTTCGATGTGCTGGCGGCGAGGCCAACTCTCCACGGTTCCGGGGTGAGCGGTAGTGGTCGAGGATGATTTCGCGGTAGAGCTCCTCAAGGTCAGCCATGATTTCTGTCCGTTCTCACGCAAACAACTTAGCGGCGTCGCGCAGGCCTTCGACGAGGGCGTCGGCATCAGCCGTGGTGTTGTAGACGCCGAAGGAGGCCCTTGCCGTTGCGGGGACGCCTAGGTGGCGCATTAAGGGCTTGGCACAGTGGTGGCCTGGGCGTACACATACGGCGTGAGAGTCGAGAATTTGAGCGATGTCGTGAGCGTGGACCTCGCCCAGGGTAAAGGAGATGACGCCACCACGCCGTGCCACGTCGCGGGGACCATGCACGGTCAGTTCATCGCCAAAGGCATCGAAGAGTCGATCGAGGGCGTAGGCGGTGAGGGCCTGTTCATGATCGCGGACGGCATCGAGGCCGAGTTCCTTGAGATAGCGAGCGGCCTCGGCCACACCAACCGCTTCGGCAATGGGCGGCGTACCCGCTTCAAAGCGTGACGGTCCATCAGCCGGGGTGAAGCCGTCGGTCCGGACGTCGAGGATCATGCCGCCGCCCGTCAAAAACGGCGGCATGGCCGTAAGTATTTCTCGTCGAGCCCAGAGCACCCCAATACCCGTTGGCCCGAGCATCTTGTGTGAGGAGAAACTCATGAGGTCAATGTCGAGGGCATCCACATCGACGGGCAGGTGCGGTACTGATTGCGCTCCGTCTACGTGGATGATCGCACCATGACGATGGGCTGCAGCGGCGAGTTCTGCGATGGGATTAATGGTCCCAAGCACATTCGACATGGCCGTGACGCTGAGAACTTTGGCTCCCGTGAGTAGTTCGTCGAGATTGTCAAGCATGAGCTCACCGTTGCCGTCAACCCCAATCCATCGAAGCTCGAAGCCAATGCGTTCTTGCAACACGAACCAAGGAACGATATTGGCGTGGTGCTCCATGATCGAGATGACCACAGCGTCGTCTGGTCCTAGCTTTGTGCCACCCCAACTATTCACGAAGAGATTGATTGATTCAGTCGTGTTTTTCGTGAAGACGATCTCCTGGGCCGGGTGCTTGGATCCAATGAGTGATCCCACGGCATGCCGCGCACCTTCATAGAGGCCCGTCGCTTCTTCGGCCGTTCCATAGACGCCGCGGTGGACGTTGGCGTGACTGTTGGCGTAGTAGTGACTCATGGCGTCAATAACGCGCTGCGGTTGGAGTGACGAGGCCGCCGTATCAAGGTAGACAATGGGCGTATTGTGAAGTTCGCGCTTGAGGAGCGGAAACGCTGCACGGATCTCGGCTTCGTTAATCATGGCTGCCACTTTGCGTAGCCGTTCGCTTCAATCTCCGCAGCGAGCTCTCGGCCACCACTTTCGACGACGGCGCCGTCGATGATGAGGTGGACCACGTCGGGCTCAAGGGCCTTAAGGAGGCGCTGGTAGTGGGTGACGACGAGGCATCCAAGATCGGGTCGACGACCTCGAACTGCGTTCACACCCTCAGCCACGATTTGCAATGCGTCAATGTCGAGACCTGAGTCAGTCTCGTCGAGTACCGCAAAGATGGGGTCGAGCAGAGCCATCTGGAGAATCTCATTACGCTTTCGCTCTCCACCAGAGAATCCTTCGTTGAGGTGTCGACCAGCAAAGCTCTCGTCCATGCGTAATGTCTCCATCCATTCCATGAGCTCCATACGGATTTCTAGGACGCTGACTTCGGTATCGCGACGGGCGGCGACGGCTTGACGCAAGAACTGGGTGACCGATACGCCGCTGATTGATTCGGGGTGCTGAAAGGCAAGGAACATGCCAGCCTTGGCTCGCTCATCAGTGGGCCACTGCGTGACATCGACGCCGTTGAGGAGGATGGAACCTTGCGTGACCTCGTAGGCCGGATTAGCGAGGAGCACCGAAGCCAGCGTTGACTTTCCCGCACCATTGGGACCCATGAGCGCGTGGACTTCTCCGGCGTGAACGGTGAGATCTACGCCCTTCAAAATACTGTTGCCTTCGGCCTTGGCGTGCAGGTTTGAAATTTGGATGAGGGGTGTAGCCATGGCTAAAACTCTAGCGTTTTAGTCAGGAATTAAATCCTGGGCTACCAGCCCCGCTCAATCCAGCCTTCGAGGTTCGGGCGTTCGGCCCCGATGGTGGTTGCCGTTCCGTGCCCTGGGAGCACGATCGTTTCATCCCCAAATTCCTTAAAGAGACGCTCCGAGATCGACAAGATAATGGTGGCAAAGTCGCTTTCCCTGAATCGAGTGGCTCCCGGGCCTCCCGGGAACAACGTGTCTCCCGAGAGGAGCAAGGGGGTACCTCGTACGGTAAAACACATGGAACCTGGCGTATGGCCAGGCGTGGCAATGGTCGCCACCTCGAGGCGACCGACCTTGATGATCTCGTCATCGCCAATGGTGAGGTCATAGCTCGGCAACATCGCCGCATCTTGGGGTGCGATGGCGACCTCGTAGCCGGCTTCTCGCATGGCCGGGACTGCCTGGATGTGGTCATGGTGGCCATGGGTTTCGACGATGGAGCGCACCCCGAGCGTTGAGGCGATCGCGAGGAGATGGTCATGTTCATCGGCGGCGTCCACCAAGAGAGCGTCTCCCGTTTCTCGACAGCGAATGACGTACACATTGTTGTCGTAGCCACCCACGATGGTTTGATGGACTTCAACGAGGGCGTCTTGGTAGATACGGTCAACCGCGATTGTCATGGCCTCAGTCTTACGCATCGGTGGGGTCACGGTGATCGTTCGTAGCGACGAAGCTAGATGGTGGCGCTAACCTGAGATCACATAGGGCTTGCGCCTTCGCGGCGGTGACGAGGCGATGGAGCCCCCGGGGCGGTGAGGGAACGGCATGAATTTCGCGTTCAATGAGGAGCAAGAGGAACTTCGCCGCATGGTGGCTAAGTTTCTCGAGGAAAAGTCCCCCGAGAGCGAAGTTCGTCGTCTCATGGAAACCGACGAAGGCTACGACCCCGTTGTGTGGCGCCAAATGGCGCAACAACTTGGCCTGCAATCCTTAACCATTCCCGAATCATTGGGCGGCTCGGGATTTAGTTACGTGGAATTAATCGTCGTGCTCGAAGAGATGGGTGCTGCCTTGCTGTGTGCACCCTTTTTCTCGACCATCGCCTTGGCGGCCAATGCCCTGCTCACGAGCGGTGACGAAGCGGCCAAGGCCAAGTATCTCCCGAGCATGGCTGCGGGAGAGACGATTGCCACCCTGGCCATCACCGAAGACAAGGGTCGAGCGGACCTTGATGCCATGGAGACGAGCGCCGAGATGCTTGGTGGAGCGTGGCGCTTACGGGGAGCGAAGTCTTTCGTCATCGACGGCTCTACCGCCGACGTGATCTTCGTTGCCGCCACCACCACGGCGGGACTCAGCCTCTTTGCGGTAGACCGGGGCGCATCGGGTCTTGAAGTAGCGCGGCTCGCCACGATGGATCAGACGCGGAAACAAGCTCGGCTGAGCTTTCGAGACACTCCGGCCGAGCTGATCGGCATCGCCGGCGGCGCCAGGCAGGGTCTTGCCAAGACCTTGGAATTAGCGCTGGTGGCACTAGCCGCTGAACAAGTGGGTGGCGCGCAGCGTTGCTTGACCATGGCCGTTGCTTACGCCAAGGAGCGGGTCCAATTTGGTCGACCGATTGGCTCATTCCAAGCGATTAAGCACAAGTGCGCTGACGTGCTCATGGACGTGGAGTCTGCAAAATCCGCTGCGTACTACGCAGCGTGGGCTGCCGCTGAAGACCATGACGAATTACCCCTCCTTGCTTCTATGGTCAAGAGCTACTGCTCTGAGGCCTACATGCACGCAGCGGCTGAGAATATTCAGATTCATGGTGGCATTGGTTTCACCTGGGAACATCCGGCCCACCTCTACTTCAAGCGCGCCAAGTCGTCTGAACTCCTCTTTGGCGACCCGACGTACCATCGTGAGTTACTCGCTCAGCATTTGGGTATGTAGGTCATGACACAGCAAGCACGCAGTATCGATGGTCCCGTCGGCGTTCTGAACATCGTGATTTCGGATCCCCCCCGAGCGATCGACCGTGGCCGCACCCTTTTGCTCTGCCATGGGTTGCCACAGTCGCGCGACGCCGCCTCAACGGCGAGCCGTTTGTTGCCGGAGTTAGCAGAACGCATTGCTCAAGAAGCTGGGTGGCAAGTTCTTGCCGTTTCGTTTCGCGGTGTTGGGGGGTCGGAAGGATCATTCTCGGCTTCTGGCTGGCTTGAAGACCTAAGCGTCATTCTCGACGAGCAGCTTGGTGATCGCAAAGGTTATTCCATTGCGGGCTTTGGTCTTGGGGGAGCTATCGCGCTTCGCCAAGCAGCCGGCGATGAACGGGCTAGGGGGGTCGTGGCATTAGCGACTCCTTCGAAGATTGATGCATGGTGTGGTGAAGCACCGAATTTTCTTAAAGTTTGCAAGAACGCCGGAGTTATCGCAGCGAACGATGAGGTAGATGCGGTTGCACTGCGCGACGATGTGATGGCGCTCGACCCCTGCGGAGCAATTGCTCAGGTTCCGCCGCGACGCATTTTGGTCATTCACGGCAGCGTCGACACGAGGGTTCCAGAATCTGCTGCTCGAGACCTCGTCGACGCAGCTGACGGCCACGCCGAGCTTCGTATCATTCAAGGCGCAGGTCACTGGCTCCGTGCTGATCCTCGTATGGTGGCGACCTTACTGGGCTGGCTGGATCGCTAAGAACTCTCGCAGCGAGCTATGGCATCAATGATTGCTCGCGCCGATGCTGTTGGATTCGATGATTCGGTCAATGCCCGCACCACCACGAAGTGCCGTACCCCTAGGTGGTAGAGCGCGGGAACGGCATCGGCATCAACACCTCCAGTAATGAAAACCGGGCGTTCGCTGTGGTGGAGGGCGTAGGAAACGTAGGCCTCGCCGGTTCCTGGCCGTCCAGGTTTCGTCGGCGTTGCTACCACGGGTCCCGCTGAGAGATAGGTAGCCGACGTGAGAAGTCCAGCATCGAATTCGGCTTGCTCGTGGGTTGACAGACCAATGATGGCGTCGCTGCCGAGGGCTGAGCGACACGCCTCGACGCTGAGATCATCTTGGCCAACGTGAATGCCGTCGGCCCCCGTTGCCACGGCAAGATCGAGGGAATCATTCAGAATGAAGGGGACACCAAGGTCGCCACACACTCTTCGGAGTGCTATCCCTGACGCTTCAATGGAAGCTGCATCGGCATCTTTTTCTCTGAGTTGAACAATGTCAACACCCCCCTCGACGCACGCAGCCACAAATGCGCAGAGGTCATCTCGTAGAGGCGTGCACAAGTAAAGGCGTCGCGTCGTCAGATCCCAAGTCACTGCTCTATTGTGCCCTTCTTTTGGGAATTACCCGTCAGGCCCCGGGCCTGCCACAATAGAGCCATGCAGATACCAGCGAGAGCGGACTACGGCGTTCGGGCCCTGCTTACCCTCCACCGAGCGGGAAAGCCCCAGTCAGCTGAGGCGCTGGCGAATGAGCAAAACGTGCCGGCGCGTTTTCTCGGTGCCATCTTGGCTGATCTTCGTCGCCATGAGATTGTGATGAGTCAACGCGGCGCTGAAGGGGGCTATCGCTTAGCTCGCCCCGCGAGCGAGATATCCATCGCTGATGTGATGAGAGCCCTCGTAGGCCCGTTGGCTGAGGTGCGAGGCTTGCGCCCTGACCTCACCGAGTACGAAGGGGCAGCTGAGCACCTCCAGGAAGTTTGGATTGCGGTTCGTTCAGCGCTTCGAAGCGTGCTTGAGTTCACGACCATTGAACAAGTTGCCGAGGGCACACTGCCTGAGGCAGTGACGCGCTACACGCAAGATCCTGATGCGTGGGTCCCGCATATTCGTCTCGCCTAATGGTTCGTATCTATACCGACGGCTCTTGCTTGGGGAATCCGGGCCCGGGAGGCTGGGCGTGGGCTATCCCCGAGGGAGCGAGCGCCTCGGGTGGTGACGCCCACACCACGAACCAGCGTATGGAGATCCAAGCTGTTTTAGAGGCCCTTCGCAGTATCGATGACCGAGAAATCGAGATCATCAGCGATTCGACCTACGTCGTGAAATGTTTTCAAGACCGCTGGTGGGCCGGTTGGCAGCGCCGCGGTTGGAAAAATTCCCAGGGTAAACCCGTCGCTAACCGAGAACTTTGGGAGCCATTGTTCGATCTCGCCCTTGATGAAGCCCGAACGATTACCTGGACGTGGGTCAAAGGCCACTCAGGTGATCAGTGGAATGACGTTGTTGACGAAATGGCGCAAGCCGCCGCTGCCCTTCAACGCCGTTAAAGTTCTGGGGGAATAAGCAGTCCCGCGTCGTCGCAGCACAATAACGGCTAACCCCCTTGCACAATAAACGTCATGAAATCACCTGGGGCTCCTGCTATTTTTTTGCCCAAGACAAAACCGAAGGGCATGAGTCCTTGGGCCCGAAGGAGAACGTCATGGCAGGATCGATCCGCAGACTCGTCGCTACGGCGGCAGTCATATTGTTTTCGGCTTTTGGGGTCCTTGCAATCGGGCCCGCCTCGGCAACAAGCACCTGGGGGGCCGCCCAAGAAGTGGGCGCTTCGCTCAATACGCGCAACCATGCCCACGTGATCTCAATCTCGTGTTCCTCGGCCGGCAACTGTAGTGCTGGTGGGTACTTGACAGACGGCGCGGGACAACAAGCCTTTGTGATCGATGAAGTGGGAGGCCGTTGGGGGGACGCCCAAGAAGTAGCAGCTTCGCTCAATACCCAAAACGGTGCCGCAGTGGACTCGATCTCGTGTTCCTCGGCCGGCAACTGCAGCGCTGGTGGGTACTTGACAGACGGCGCGGGAAGCCAAGCCTTTGTGGTCGATGAAGCGGGAGGCCGTTGGGGGGACGCCCAAGAAGTAGCCGCTTCGCTCAAGACGAGCGGCAACGCCTACGCGATCTCAATCTCGTGTTCCTCGGCCGGCAACTGTAGTGCTGGTGGGTACTTGACAGACGGCGCGGGACAACAAGC
>CAIQWC010000039.1 GCA_903875425.1 uncultured Actinomycetes bacterium
CCCCGAACGGTCCTCCCGAACGGGGCCATATGGCGGAAGCGGTGGGATTTGAACCCACGGTGCCCGTAGACACAGCAGTTTTCGAGACTGCCCGATTCGGCCGCTCTCGCACGCTTCCGTCGATAATCCTACAAGAAATAGCAAGCCCTCCCCAAGGCTCCTAATCTGAAGGTCTGTGAATCACAAAGAAGATGCCCGTTTCATGCACCAAGCCCTGGCGAGCGCGAGGTTAGCCAGTGAGCATGAGGACGTCCCGGTGGGGGCGGTGGTGGTGCTAGATGGGCGGGTCATCGGCATTGGTGAAAACCGTCGTGAGGTTGATCAAGACCCCACGGCGCACGCCGAGATTGTGGCGTTGAGAGATGCTGCGAGGGCGCTCTCGACCTGGCGCCTTGATGGGGCAACCGTGTACGTCACTCTCGAGCCCTGCGTCATGTGCGCCGGTGCGTTGGTAGCGGCCCGAGTCGCGCGAGTTGTTTTTGGCGCCTCCGACGAGAAGGCGGGGGCAGTGGGTTCGCGGTACAACCTGCTGAGCGATCCGCGTCTGCTCCACGAGGTCGACATTCGGGCTGGCGTATTAGAACTCGAGGCTTCGCAGCAACTCAGTTCATTTTTCGAAGCGCGCCGCTAACTCTCTACTCGCAGCGCGTCCGCGCTACGTAGCCAGTACCCGTGTGCACTATCAGCAAAAAGCTGAGACACCGATGTAGATGTTGACTGGAGTATTCGCCGCCGAGACCGTGACCCCGGGCACGGTTAGTGAGGAGTCACCAAGGTAGGGAATACTCACACCCGAAATTGGGGTGTTGGTCCAAGGAGTGGGGGTCAGAGTTGCTGACTGGGCGGCTCCAAGCCCGGTGCAATACATGGAGGCAATCCCCAGGGGAGTTGGCCCATCATTTTCAATGAGCGCTATTGTGGCGCCACCGTTCGTCAAGGGCACGTTTGGAATACTGAAGGTGAAGTAGGTTTCCATCGAGGCTTGGATTGTCGACAAGGTGGCGTTTGCGTACCAGTGGCCATTCACTTGGACTTCGACGGTAAACAGCGATGATCCGTTAGCTCCCACAGTAAAGGGTGGGTCAGGCCAACTTCCGCCTGACCACCCGACCGTACCCGTGAGGGTCGCCGTGGTGGTTCCACCGGTGGAAACAATGTTCACCCGACGATTTTGGCTCAAGGGGCCAAACTTAGTAGTTGCGCCCGAACCAACCGCCACGAATTTTGTTGTGGTGTCTCCAAGAGCTCGCACGTCGCGACGGAGTTGCTCGAGTGCGGCAATCGCTCGGCGCCAGGAGAGAGCTTGGTTGGCAACAACTCCACCCGAACGGTCGGTGTAGCCAGTAAGGGTCACTGAGGTAGGAGTCGACGAGGCAATCGAAGTTGCGTCAGCGGCCAAGGATGCCTTCTGGGCGGGAGTCAATTTGTAGTTTTCTGACACGTACAAGAGCGCAGCGAAATTATGGGTCGGGGCCGCCGAAGCAATACTCGGCATAACGCAGATGCCATACACTCCGATAAGTAAACCGAGAAACAGCTGGGACTTGCGCTAGAGGTTTGAGAACATTCTTTAATGATACACATCGAACCCTTGTCTTTAGGGTGAGTCGGGAACAGCTCGAGAGAATGCTTACGGAAAGTTTTGGCCCATGTGACGGTGCTTCACCTCAAATTAGACAAAATCAGCTCCCAGGACTTTGGTGGCTCGAACCAGCAGTACTGTTGGTGAGAATTGTCAGTATCTGCCAATAGATAGTCAGTTGGGTGACGGTGGAATGAAAGAAAACGGTTGAATTGAAATGATGCGAGCAATCAAGAAGTCGTTGCACCTCTTTACCTGCACACTCGCCTGTGCAGTGGGATTATCTGTCACTGGCCAGACCGCTGGAGCGACTTCACCGCCGCAACCATTGAATTGGGTGGGGGAGAGCGGTGGCAACAATCCAGTACTGCTCGCTTACGGTACACCGAATGGTCAACCATGCTTTGTTGACCTCATGAATACCAACCCCCCAACTGTCGAGACGTCCTCGGACGCCGTTACTTGGACGAGCCACTTACTGCCAGCGGGCCAAGTGTGGAGCTCGGTCAAGTGGTTAGGTGATCGCTTCGTAGCGACCGGTTGGTTCACGGGACCGGACGAGCCCCACCAGGGGCCGGCGATTATCGGATTAATCATGACTTCGACCGATGGCATTAGCTGGAATGTCGTTGAAGAAACAATCACCGATCCGTCAACGCTCTGGCGCTCTGTCGCGTTTGGGAATGGCCGATATCTGGCGGTTAGCCAAGAGGGCCACGTTGCGTCTTCGACCGACGGCGTCACTTGGACTGGTCAGTCTGATCTCCCGGGTAGTCCCGAATCTCTCTCTGTTCTCTATGCGGCCGGCCAGTTTGTGGTTGTTGGAAACAATTTTGCGGCCGTCTCCACCGATGGATCCACTTGGACCACTGGATCGTTGACGGGAAACGACTACTGGGATAGTTTGACCTACGGCAACGGGAAATACGTGGCGGTCTCAAACGCTTCGGTCAACTCCTTTGCCACTTCTACCGATGGACTGAACTGGACGGTACAGCCCTTTGGAAGTGGTAGGTGGTTTGGCCTCACCTATGCGAACAATGAATTCATCGCAGTTGGACTCAATGGTGCCGCCACGTCGGCCGATGGTCAGAGCTGGACTTCGCTCAGTCTCCCGCAACTTCCTAATCAAAGCCAAGCGGCTGGTGGGAACTTTTGGTATTCCATTACGGCCGGTGACGGGAAAGTATTGACTGCAATGGAGCAGTGCAACGGGGTGTGTCTCGCTTTAAGTACTGAAACGGAATTGGCTGCGACTGGGTTCCCCTTCTCTGACGCAGTGCTTCTTGCGCTGGGACTCTTCTCGCTGGGCATTTTTCTCTCACGCCAGCGCCCTGTAATTATGGGTCGGAGCCGCCGAAGCAATTCTTGGCATGCCACCATTGCAACTCACTCCGATTAGTAAACCGAGAAACAATAGGAACTCTCGCTTTATTCTTTGCTGGCTCGAACCAGCGCTTTGGTGAGGTTCTCTTCACGGCGCGCAATGGCGTGGGTTCGAGCCGGATGCCGTAGCCTGGATTGTGCGTTTTGAAACTGGGTCCCATGCCACGGTTCTGGTTGCTCGCCTGAAGCCTGGCTTAGTGGCAGTTTCCCTGACCTAGAAAACCGACCCTTCGCCGCGCTTCTCAGGTGGCAACTTGTCAGCACATAGTTCTTCGCACCATAGGTCGATTCTGTGATTGAGATAGCAAGCAGGTGTAGTAGTAATCGTTACTTATTCAATGTTTCCCATTTGATCAGAAAACGGCTGCTATGGCGCATCCCCTGTTTTTGTAGGAGTAAATGCCAAGACCCCCCAGACGAGAACTGGTGTGGGAGGTCGCTGGCGGGGCAAATACATAAGTCCAGACCCCAAGTGGCGTCGGTACTTCTCAGAGCTGGCAAAACCATTTTTCAGAGCGACTCGTCGAATTTTTCAGTCGGGTTGCGGAAGCTCTGTAAAATGGGGCTTCTCAGCGTTTCGG
>CAIQWC010000040.1 GCA_903875425.1 uncultured Actinomycetes bacterium
ATTACCCAGCGAGCCTCAACACCTTGAGGACCCATCGCCGTGGCACCTGACGGCACAGCGGTGCTCGTCGATGAACTTGCCGCCGATGCCGACGGTGCACCCTTGGGTCCTACGGCAAGCACAACAGCGACTACGGCAAGCACAACGAGGGCGAGAACGACCATGCTGCGGCGCAGCAACGCGCTTGTGGGTCGAGGTGCTCGATGGCGTCCAGCCACGGGGTCTCCTTAAATCAGCGTTTGCGGCATAGAGATGCTTTGTGAAGAGTAGCCTGAGGTTTACGCGAGATGTTCTCGCCAGGCCAAGGATTGGATCGCCGATGACGATTGAACAGCAAGAGCGTGAGACGGACAAAGCGGGGTCTCTCAAGCCTGTTCTCGATATCTTGCCTGACTCAGTGTATGACAACCCAACGTGGAAGGGCCTTTTCTACTTTGGGCGTGACCTTTTGGTGTACGGCTTGCTGCTGTGGGCTCTCGTGGAAGTTTCTAACTTCTTCGCCGTCATTGGCATTGAAATCGTTATGGCTTTCGCCGTTTCTGCGCTCTTCATTGTTGGTCACGACTCAGCCCACGGCGCCTTGTTCAAGTCGAAGCGGCTCAATTCGTTCATCGGTCACCTCGCCTTCCTGCCTTCCATGCACGTCTACGAAGGTTGGATCTTGGGCCACAACCGGGTTCACCACAACTACACCGTTCGTCAAGGTTTTGACTTTGTATGGCACCCCAGTACTCCTCAAGAGTGGCAGGCCATGGGTACCTTTCAACGTCTCGTGCATCGATTCGAATGGTCTTGGGCTGGCAGTGGTTTGTACTACTTAGAAAACGTGTGGCTGCGAAAGATGGCTGTTGGCCGTCCTCCGGCTCGGTGGGTCAAGGCAATACGTCGCGACCGTTTTATCGTTTTGGCTTGGTTCCTCGGCGCGACCGCCGTGGCTAGTTGGGTAGGCGTGATTCGTACCCACGCTGTGTTGGGGACGATCTGGATGGACCTGCGCCTGGTCGTACTGCCCTTTGTGGCTTTCTCATGGGTTATTGGTTGGGCCGTTCACGTCCACCACGTCGCTCCTGATATTCGGTGGTGGAAGAAGAACGAATGGACCAAGTTCAAGGCCCAAATGGAGGGAACGACGGTTCTTCGCCTACCCAAGGGCTTTAATTTCTTCTTTCACTGGATCATGGTTCACGTTCCGCACCACGTTGATATGCGTGTTCCCATGTACAAGCTTGAAGAAGCTGCGGCAGCCATTGAAGCGGCGTTCCCCGGAACGGTCATCGATAAGAAGTACCGCATGACCGACTTTGTGCGCTCGACGCGTCAATGCAAAATTTATGACTTCGACGCTGGTCGCTGGATGACCTACGCCGAAGCCAGCGCTATGACCGTTTCGTAGCGAAGAAATCTTTTAGCAAAGCACCACAGGCTTCAGCTTCGACACCAATGACGACGTCGACTTCGTGGTTGAGCCTCGGGTCGCTCAAGACGTTGTAGCGAGAACCGACGGCTCCCGCCTTGAGATCGATGGCGCCGTAGATCAATCGGCCAAGGCGAGCATTCACCATGGCTCCAGCACACATCGTGCACGGTTCTAAGGTGACGACGATGGTCACCTCATTGAGTCGCCACGTTCCGAGATGGACTGCGGCCTCTCTGAGCACGAGGAGTTCGGCGTGGGCACTTGGATCTTGACGACGCTCTCGCTCATTGCCGGCTACCGCGATGATCTCGCCCTGGTACAGAGCGACGGCGCCAACGGGTACATCGCCCCAGCCTGTGGCTTGGCGTGCAGCATCCATGGCCTGGCCCATGGCACTTAACTCGATGGCAGATATATCCATAGTGGCGGAGGCGGTGGGATTTGAACCCACGGTGAGTTTCCCCACACACGATTTCCAATCGTGCCGATTCGGCCGCTCTCGCACGCCTCCAGGTGCCTAGGTCGTCCCGGGCAGGGTTCCAAGGTTACAGGTCCCTTGGCACCCCCCTGAGGTCTCGGCTAATCTCAAGGTCATTCGGCGCCCCTAGCGGTGGTCGGGTCCTGCGCAACGCCCACTCGTGAACCGAGTCAGGGTCGGAAGGCAGCAGCTCTCAGCGTCTTGGGTGTGTGCCGCAGTAAACCTGGCCATCGCTATGGGCGTCGATTTGTTTCATTGATTTTGCTCAGGCCACCTCAGGGGATCCAACCCACCGGTAGCATCCATGCATGGCCGAGACCGATTCCCCGATGACTAGCGCTAACGATTCCTTTGTTTCGCTGTACCGTCGGTACCGCCCCGGGACCTTCCAAGAATTGCGTGGCCAAGATCATGTGGTGCGGGCACTACGGGGGGCGATACGCGATGGCCACGTGGGCCACGCCTATCTCTTTAGTGGTCCTCGAGGAACGGGCAAAACATCAACGGCACGTATTCTGGCCAAGGCACTGAACTGCCTCGACCTCGCTGACGGCGAACCCTGCGGCGTGTGTGCAAGTTGCGTATCGATTACGCAGGGAAACTCCATGGACGTCATCGAGCTCGACGCCGCATCGAATAACGGTGTCGAAGCGATGCGTGACTTAATCGGTCATGCGGCATTGGGATCGCCTGGCCGCCAAAAGGTATACATCGTCGACGAAGTACACATGCTCACATCCGGTGCTGAGAACGCGTTGTTAAAGACCTTGGAGGAGCCACCGTCACACGTCATCTTTGTACTCGCCACGACGGACCCACAAAAAGTTGCACCAACGATTCGAAGCCGTACGCAGCATCTTGAATTTCGGCTCCTCAGTGGTGACGTTCTCGAAGGCTTACTGCAAGACGTCAAGACAGCCGCGGGATTGGCCGTCGATGACACGGCTCTTGGTATGGCGGTTCGGCGAGGTCATGGGTCAGCTCGGGATGCCTTAAGTGCCCTCGATCAGGTCATCGCTTCGGGAGATTCAGGTGAGATCCGTCCTGGTCTTGGAGACGTGATCGAAGGCATCGTCGATGAAGACGCCGCTCACTGTTTGGTTGCCATCGTCGAGCTCTACGAAGCGGGATGGACACCAGCTCAGTTGGCCGTTGATCTCGCTGATGATTTACGACAGGCATTCTTATTGAGTATCGAGCCTCGCTTGGCTGAGGTTGTTGGCGCTGATCGTGATCGATTAATCGACCAGGTAACGCGCTTGGGGCGGCCCCGTGCGGTCAGAGCGCTCGAGCTCATCGGTCGAGCTCAAATTGACATGCGTGATGCTCCTGATCCTCAAATTATTCTGGAGGTCGCGATCTTGCGCGCAGCGCGCAGCGATCTTGACGTTGATGTCGCCTCGCTTGCCGAACGTATTACTCGTCTCGAGCGTCGCCTCTCCGAGCTGGGTCAGGCTCCTAGTGCTACCCCTGCGAAGTCAGTAGCCGAGGTTCGCCATCGTCAAGCCGAGTCAGGGAAGGGCCCAGGTACCTACCAATCGCCGAGAGCCAAGACCCAGGCGGTGACGAAGCAGCCACTGCCGAATTCAGCGGTCGCCGAAACCCCACAAGAAGCTCAGATAGTGGAGAACACGACCGCGCCTCCCGTCGAAACACCGACCGTTGGGTCACGTGAGATCAGTAAACAAGAATTCAGTGCTTCGTGGGAGGCCATTATCGGACAACTCGCATCGGGGCTAGATCGCGCGATGTACAAGTCTGGCGTCATTGTGGGCGTTGACAATGGCGTGGTGCGTATTGGTGTGAGCACCGAGACTCATAAGAGCAAGTGTTTGGCGAGCCGTGATCTGGTTGAGGCAGCCATTGTTAGCGTGCTTGGCGCGTCCTTACGCGTCGAGATCGAAGTTACCGCCGCCAAACCTGCGCGTTCAAAATCCCAAACACCCAAGACTCCAGTTGACGAGCCAGTGGAAGAAGCGATCGATCTTGATGATCTCGTAGAGGCTCCTACGAGTGCGAAAGAAACGATTGCTGAGAATCGACTCCTTGAGGCCTTCCCTGGCGCTACGCAAGAGGATGCGTAAATGTACACACCGAGTTTGCGAAGGCTCATCGATGAGTTAGGGCGTATGCCTGGCGTGGGTCCGAAGTCTGCGCAACGCGTCGCGTTTTACATTTTGCGCGAACCCGACGAAGATGCTCGTCGTCTTGCCGACGCCATCATCGAGGTGAAGGAGAAAACGGCCCTCTGCGAGATTTGCTTCAATATTGCAGAGACGGGATCACTGTGTCCTATCTGTGCAGATGTACGACGCCAACTCGATGCACTGTGTGTGGTGGAGGATCCTCGCGACGTCGTTGCTATGGAACGCGCTGCTGCTTTCCATGGTCGCTACCATGTCCTCCACGGTGCTCTCAATCCCTTAGAAGGCATTGGTCCTGAAAACTTGAGAATCCACGAATTACTGGCACGAATTGATGCCGAGGGTATCCAAGAAGTGATTGTGTGTACCAACCCCAACTTAGAAGGCGAAGCCACGGGTATGTACCTCGCTCGACTCCTTGGCCCCCTAGGAGTGAAGGTGACGAGAATCGCGAGTGGCCTTCCCGTTGGCGGTGACTTGGAATATGCAGATGAGTTGACGCTGGGTCGAGCATTCGAGGGACGCCAGCAGATTTCTGCGAACTAAGCGCTCAGCCGAAGCGAATGACGCCGAGCGTTCCGAGTGCAAAGCAATAGAGGGCAAAGGGCCACAGGTTCCGGGTCTCGAACCAGCGGACGAGGAACTTGACTGACAAAAACGCAGCGACGCCAGCAAATATGGAACCCACAAGGCACTGCATACGCACACCGGCACCGTTAGGGCCAAGTAAGTCCGGAATCTTATAAAGCCCAGCGAGCAAAATGACGGGCGTCGCGAGCAAGAAACTGAACTGAGCGGCATCCTCGTGGTCAAGGCCTGAGCTGATACCCGCCACCATGGTGACGCCCGAACGGCTTATGCCTGCAAAGAGGGCCAAAATTTGAGCACTGCCAATAGCCACGCCACGCGTGAGGGGAAGATCAGCGAGGCGTTTGAATCCACCATCGACACGGCCTCGCCTATGACGGTGCTTCGCTTTGGCGGCTTGGCTTAGAGAACGGCGACGAAGAAGTTCGCCGCCAGCGAGGATGAAGCCATTGATAATGAGGAAGATTGCGGCAGAAAGCGGCTTAGCAAACTGCACACGAAGTTTGTGCTCGAAGATAAGGCCTACGAGGCCGACCGGTATCGTGCCGACAATAATCAGCCACGCCAAACGCTCCATCGGCGTTTTTATTTGTCGATCACGTACCGACGTAATCAGACCGCCCGTGAGCCGCCCCCATATTCGGCGGTAGTACACAAGTAAGGCAACAGCAGTACCGAGGTGCAAACCTACGAGAAAGGCCAGGAAAAACGACTCAGACTTAGTTTGAGAACCGACGAGGTTGTTCCACCCCAAGAGTGCCGGAATTAAGACACCGTGCCCGAGGCTCGATACGGGAAAAAGTTCGGTTATCCCTTGCAAGATTCCCATCACGATTGCCTGGAGATAACTCACCGCTCACCTTATGCTTCCCCCGCCAACACCGGCAGTAAGGAGATGTTAGAACCTTGACTCTCCCGTCCATTGCATCCTTAGGGAATACTGAGAGCCGTGGCACGGTACCTTTGGCTTATGCGGCATGCGAAAGCAGCGCCCCTCGTTCCTGGCCAGCGTGACTTTGATCGTCCTCTCACGGACCGGGGCCTGACTCAAGCAGGATGGATCGCCTCGTATATTGCTGAGCTCAGGCATGAGACGCCACCTTCGTGGGTTCTTCACTCGTCGGCACGTCGTACTACCCAAACCGCCGAAATCACCTTTCCGGATGCCTGCTTAATTCCCGATAGAGGACTTTATGAAGCTGATATTGATGCGTGCGTGGCCACCTTGCAAGAGCAGGCCGCTGACCATGACGTGGTAGCACTAGTTGGTCACAATCCCACCGTGCACGCCCTGGCAGCATGGCTCAGCGGAGATATAGCACTTGCGAGCGCTGCCTTCCCACCGTCGACGCTATGCGTGCTGAGAACAGACCGTGCTTCGTGGTCTGCCTTAGGCGCAGCGAGTGCTCAACGTATCTCCCTACAAACTGCTCCGCGTTAACGCTATAGCCGCCAGGTTTTAGAGACTACGGAAGATGGCTGCGTCGCCTTGGCCACCGCCACCGCAGAGACCAACACCAGCGATGCCGCCACCACGGTTCTTGAGTTCATAGAGCGCACTGAGGGCAATACGGTTGCCCGAAGCGCCGAGAGGGTGACCGAGCGCAATAGCGCCGCCGTTCACGTTGACCTTCGATTGATCAAGGCCCAAGTCATCGATGGACGCCAAGCCAACGGTGGCGAAAGCTTCATTAATTTCAATGACGTCAAGGTCGCTTGGGCTCAGCCCAGCGCGAGCGCAGGCGGCCGCAATGGCTCGTGAGGGTTGGGTGAGCAGCGAAGGAGATCCCGGACCGGCTACTTGGCCATAACCGATGAGTTCGCCAAGTGGCTCGAGACCGAGTTCAGCAGCTTTGGCTTTGGACATCATGACTACTGCGGAGGCGCCATCTGAAATCTGTGAAGCGTTCCCCGCTGTGATGCTGCCATCTTTGCGAAAGGCTGGCCGCAGACTCGAGAGCGACTCAAAGGTTGATTCGATGCGTACTCCTTCGTCAGTATCGACGATGGTTGGGTCACCTTTTCGCTGAGGAATACTCACAGGAGCGATTTCTTGAGCGAATCGACCAGACGCGATAGCAGCAGCGGCTTTCGCGTGGCTTGCTGCGGCCATGGTGTCTTGACGCTCACGGGTGATGCCAGCGTCTTGGTTGTACTTCTCGGTGGCTTCCCCCATACCAAGTACATCAATGCTGCAGGTGAGGCCGTCGTACATCAGGGCGTCGACGAGGGGAGCGTCGCCGAGACGGTATCCATGACGCGCGCCAAGAAGCATGTGAGGCGCTTGGCTCATGGATTCCATGCCACCGGCGATGATGATGTCGGCGTCGCCGGCATTAATCATGAGATCGGCCAAGTAGATGGTGTTTAAGCCCGAGAGGCAAACTTTGTTAATGGTGTTTGCTGGGGTGGATAACCCAATACCCGCGCGAATCGCTGCTTGGCGAGCGGTCATATGTTGGGTACCAGCTTGAAGGACATGTCCCATCAAGACATGATCAACCTGCTCGGGCCCGATGCCGGCGCGCCGAAGCGCTTCGGCGATCGCGACACCGCCAAGGTCAACGGCCT
Organism: uncultured Actinomycetes bacterium; assembly: GCA_903875425.1. GTDB lineage: Bacteria > Actinomycetota > Acidimicrobiia > Acidimicrobiales > RAAP-2 > CAIQWC01. Next base: position 7,199 of record CAIQWC010000040.1, read on the forward strand.
TGAGCGACGAGAGTGCACCTGACAACTTCCCAATTGGAGTTCGGGCTCCGGCGACGATGACAGTTCCAGCCATAGGACTCTCCTCTTCTGATGGCCAGCGCCTGCCGGCTACCTAAATCTACTGTGAAGGTGCCGTGGTTTCCATTTTGAAGGCCTAGGGGGAGCGATACGCTTACCTCTGAGCATGGTGGGGTACCAGGCCAAAGGAGAGCAACGCTATGAGCAAGGATCTGCTTACAGAAATCGATCACGTCGCTATCGCGGTTCATGACCTCGAGGTGGCGATTACGTGGTACCAAGAGGCCTTTGGCGCGACGGTAGACCACCGCGAACGGGTCGAGTCTGACGGCGTTGAAGAGGCTCTCTTAAAGGTTGCTGATTCCTATATCCAGCTGCTTACCCCTACGAACGACACCTCCCCGGTGGCGAAGTACCTCGCCACGAAGGGCGAGGGGCTTCACCACATTGGCTATCGCGTGGCGAACTGTGCGGAAGCACTTGAATCAATCAAGGCCATGGGGGGCCGCGTTATCGATGAAGTACCGCGCCCAGGGTCGCGTGGCACCACCGTTGCCTTCGTGCACCCCAAGACTTCGTTCTCAACGCTCATTGAGTTAGTGCAGGAGTAATCAAGCGCTTTTGCCAAGTGACCGCGGGTCACTTACCCCACACGGAGAGACCATGGCGAAGGGCTAGCGTGGAGGGTCATGGACACGCCGATGAAGCAAAAACTCGCCGACCTCGCTGAGCGTCGCCGCCAAGCGCTGAGCGCGGGAAGTGAAAAGGCGATCAAGCGTCAACACGATAAGGGCAAGCTCACTGCGCGTGAGCGCATTGACTATTTGATCGATGAAGGTACCTTCACGGAGCTTGACATGCTCGCTCGCCACCGTGCCGACGGCATGGGCCTCGAAGAGAACCGCCCCTACACCGACGGTGTCGTCACAGGTTTTGGGATGATTGATGGGCGCAAGGTATGCGTCTTCAGCCAGGACTTCACCGTCTTTGGTGGAGCACTCGGTGAAGTCTTCGCTGAGAAGATCCACAAAGTGATGGACCTGGCTCAAAATCTCGGTGTGCCAATCATTGGTCTCGCCGACGGTGCTGGCGCTCGGATTCAAGAGGGCGTCGTTGCTTTGAATTCCTATGGTGGCATCTTCCGACGCAATGCCTTGAGCTCAGGCGTTATTCCTCAAATTTCGGTCATCCTCGGTCCTTGTGCTGGTGGTGCGGTGTACTCACCTGCCATGACTGACTTCATCTTTATGGTCGACCAGACCAGCCACATGTTCATTACCGGTCCCGACGTTGTCAAGACCGTCACCGGCGAAGACGTCACCCTCGAAGAGCTTGGTGGCGCTATGGCCCACGCATCGAAATCTGGGGCGTGTCACTTTGTCGCTCCGGATGAAAAGTCCTGCCTTGATGATGTCAAGTACTTACTATCCTTCCTTCCTTCCAACAACATGGAAGAGCCCCCACGTACGGCTTTCGACGACGACCTCGAACGTCTTTGTCCCGCATTGTCTGAGTTGATTCCGGCAAGTCCGAATCAGCCCTATGACATGCGTGTGGTGATCAAAGAGGTTATGGACGACGAAGAGTACTTCGAAGTCCACGCTGCGTTTGCTCCCTCTATTACGGTCGGGTTCTCACGTCTTGGTGGACGGCCGGTCGGCATTGTGGCTAACCAACCAATGGTTTTTGCTGGTGTGCTCGACATCGAGAGCTCACAGAAGGCGGCACGCTTCGTCCGTATGTGTGACGCCTTCAATGTGCCGATCATTACCTTCGTCGACGTACCTGGATTCTTGCCTGGAACCGAACAGGAGTACGGTGGCATTATTCGTCACGGCGCTAAGTTGCTCTATGCCTTCTGTGAGGCAACGGTGCCGCGCTTAAGCGTCATTACCCGTAAGGCGTACGGTGGCGCGTATGTCGTCATGAACTCAAAGTCCATCGGCGCTGATCTGTCCTATGCGTGGCCCACCGCCGAGCTTGCCGTTATGGGTCCACAAGGTGCCGTCGAAATTGTGTACCGAACGGAACTTTCGACGCATGAGAGTCCTACGGAGCGTCGCCAGGAGCTCATTAATGAATACTCAGAGCGCTATTCGAACCCCTACATTGCCGCAGAGCGTGGCTACATCGATGATGTCATCGACCCAGCCGAGACTCGACGCATCTTGACTCGTAGCTTGGAGATGATTTCGACGAAGCGTGAAGAGTTGCCTAAGCGTAAGCACGGGAACATGCCGCTGTGAGTGATCCGTTCCTCACCTTGGCCCCTCGCCCCGTGCCTGATCCCGAGATTCTCGCGGTCATCACGGCCGCGGCTGAACAGGTATTGCGCCCGGCCGTTCTCGCAGAGGAGCCAGTGGTCCGTCTCAATGCGTGGCGATACTCAGGCCGCTGGTTTGCACCACACTTAGTGCGGCGTCGAATTCGTCCTTCGTCGTGACCTAGTTGGTGCTGCGACGCCGCTGTGCAAGATCGACGAGATCATCCATGATCTCAGCAAGTTCGTAATCCTTTGGGGTATATACCGCTGCGACACCTTGGGCGATAAGGGCGGCTGCGTCGTCGGGCGGGATAATCCCGCCTACCGTCACGAGGGCATCAACGCCTGCATCGCGCAGTTGATTGAGTACCTCGGGGACTAAGTGAAGGTGACTTCCAGACAAAATGGATAGGCCAATCACGTCAACATCCTCGTCGCGAGCTGCTGCCACGATTTGGGCCGGGGTAAGCCGAATGCCCTGGTACACAACTTCGAAGCCTGCGTCACGCGCTGCAACCGCAATTTGCTCTGCTCCATTGGAATGTCCGTCAAGGCCGGGTTTAGCAACGAGGAGCCGAGGTCGAGAACCCGTCTCTTCAGCCATGGCTTTCGTTCGCAGCGCAACCTTGGCCATGGATTCTCCTCGAGCACCAATACCACCGGTAACGCCGGTTGGGGCTCGGTATTCGCCAAATACTTCGCGCAGTGCACTGGCCCACTCTCCGCCAGTTCCACCGGCGTGAGCGAGAGCAATAGAAGCGATCATGATGTTGTCGTCGGGACTATCGCTCTTGGCAACACGCTTGAGCTCAGTCAAGGCTTCTTGTACTGCTGCTTGGTCGCGCTTGGCTCGCCACGTTACGATCTCTTCCTTGGCGCGCGTCTCCACGATGGGATCTACCTTCATGATGGCTTCGACGCCATTTTCGTCAACGAGCGGAGAATCAGCAGTCTCGGTGAAGCTGTTGACTCCTATGACTATCTGCTCACCTGACTCGATCCGTTTTACGCGTTCTGCCTGGCTGCGAACTAAGCGAGCTTTGAGCTCATCAATGGCTTCGAAGGCGCCGCCCATGGCGAGTACCTCGTCGAGTTCACCTTGGGCGGCTTGCATGAGTTCACTGGTCTTCGCCTCCATGACGTAGCTGCCATCAAAGAGATCTTCGTACTCAAGGAGGTCAGTTTCAAAAGCTAAGACTTGTTGAATGCGTAAACTCCACTGCTGGTCCCAGGGGCGGGGGAGTCCTAGGGCTTCATTCCACGCGGGCAACTGCAACGCTCTCGCGCGAGCGTTCTTCGACAAGGTGACGCCGAGCGTTTCAAAGACGATTCGTTGCACATTGTTTTCGGGCTGCTGTTCGGTGAGACCGAGTGAGTTGACTTGCACGCCATAGCGGAAGCGTCGCTTGGCTGGGTCTTGGACACCCCATCGGGTCTCACAGATTTCATCCCAGAGTTTTGTGAATGCGCGCATCTTCGCGGTTTCTTCGACGAATCGGATCCCCGCGTTGACGAAGAAACTAATTCGCCCAACGACGTCGGCAATTTCGGACGCTTCAAGTTTCCCAGAGTCGCGCACCGCGTCAACAATGGAGATTGCCGTGGCCAGCGCATAGGCCAACTCTTGTACCGGGGTAGCTCCCGCCTCTTGGAGGTGGTAGCTGCATACGTTGATGGGGTTCCACTTCGGTGCGTGACGCACCGTATAGGCAATGGTGTCGACGGTGAGGCGGAGTGATGGCTTGGGACCAAAGATGAAGGTTCCTCGCGACAAATACTCCTTGATGATGTCGTTTTGGGTAGTGCCGGTTAACACACGGGGATCGATCTCTCGATTTTGAGCATTGGCGATGTAGAGAGCCAGCATCCATGCCGCCGGGGCGTTAATGGTCATTGAGGTGTTCATCTGCTCAACGGGAATCCCATCAAGCAGTTCCGCCATGTGGCCGAGGTGGGCGACGGGGACGCCCACCTTGCCAACTTCTCCCGATGCCTCGGGAGCATCGGGGTCGTAACCGGTCTGCGTCGGTAGGTCGAAGGCAATAGAGAGACCGGTTTGGCCCTTGGCTAAGTTCGTCCGGTATAGCTCGTTCGATGCTTTAGCCGTTGAGTGCCCCGAATAGGTCCTCATGACCCAGGGCTTGGCGCGTTTGGCTTCACTCATGGTTTGGCTCCTCAACGGGGTTTGGTCCACCCAACAGACTAGTTACTGTCGGAGGGGAACCCGTAGAGAAGCTGTGGCAGCAAGCGATTGCTCAGCCTCTCTGCACGACGTCATCGGTACTCGACCCAGGGGTGATGACGCTCGGCACGGTCGTGACCTAATCTGCCCTGCTATGGAGCTCCCCCCTCGACGCCTTGAGACACTTCTGCTCGCTGGTGATCCCGCGGGTGCACGTGCAGGCTTAGAAGCACTCGGGCTTCGGGTGGAGCGAGCGCTGGTCATTGCGACGGCGGCGGCGTATATCGGCGCCGAACAAGCCACGGTCCACGCCCATGAAGCGTTGGCTGGATTTGCGAGCGATATCGATGACGCAGCCCTCGTGCATCGACGCGACCTTGACGGCTTCGTATTCGATGGCCACGCCGACCTCGTCTACTTCACGCAAGGATCGGGTTTGCACCTGATGAGCGTCCTGCGAGGAAGCAATCTTCTCGAGCAGCTGCACCCTCGTATCGTGGTAGCGGTTGGGGAGTCAGCAATGGCGACCACTGATCCCATGGTTGATCCACGAGGCGGGGCACCGACTATCGGCCTGGGCCTTGAACAAGGGTTCTGTGTTCTTGCGGGAGACGCAGCGCTACCGCAAGCGGCCCTGCGAACGAAAGCACTGCTCGGTCGCGAGCATGCACTCGTTGCCCTTGATGCGGGTTCGTGGCTGCTTTGTGACGCTACGTCTCTCGTCGGACGTGACTGTAGGTGGGTGGGAGATCCACCCGCTGGATTCGAAGTGTCTTAATCAGCCGATTCAGTAATCGTGACTGCGTTGATGGTCACGGTCTTCGAGGGGGTACCGCTGCGAGTGCCCAGTGCGTTGATCGTCTCGACAACGTCGCCGCCCTTGATCACTTCACCGAAGTGGGCGTAGAGCGGGGGCAAACTGGCGCCATCGCCACCAGAGATGACAAAGAACTGACTGCCATTGGTGTTCGGGCCTGCATTGGCCATGGCGAGCGACCCGATGCGGTAGCTACCGGCTTGGGGTAGCTCGTCGTCGAAGCGGTAGCCAGGACCGCCGGTACCAGTACCGATGGGACAACCCCCTTGGAGCACAAAGCCAGGGATAATCCGGTGGAAGGTGAGTCCGTCGTAGTAGTGGTAGCGAGCGAGGAACACGAAGCTGTTGACGGTGCGAGGAGCCTTAAGGGCGTCGAGGGCGACGACCATGGTGCCCTCGGAGGTATCAATCGTTGCCGTATAACGGTTGTTGACGTCGATACACATGGGCGGCTCGGCGTCGAATTGGGTCGTGCGTTGCGAGGATCCGTCGGCGTTAGGGCAGGGCATGGTCATGAGATTGCGTCCTTGGGTTAGTGGGAGGAAATAGTGACAGTCAAGATGCGGTGGTACACGGCCGGCGGCGAACCGTTATTTGCTACCGTACCGCCTTGGGCTTCAATTCGATGCATGACGTCCATGCCGGCGGTCACCTGCCCAAACGTGGCATAGGTGTTGGGAAGGTTTTGGCCTTCGCTTCCCGTCACGACAAAGAACTGGCTTCCTCCTGTGTGAGGAGCACCGGTGTTGGCCATGGCAACGGCACCGATCGCGTACTGCGGCGTGGCCTTGGGAGGATTCTCATCGGCAATGGTGTAGCCAGGGCCACCCATGCCGGTACCGGTTGGGTCACCCGTTTGATTCATAAAGTTAGGAATGACGCGGTGGAAAATAATGCAGTGGTAGTAGCCGTGCTGAGCGAGGAAGACGAAGTTGTTCGTCGTTACCGGCGCGCTCTTGGCATCGAGCGTGATGGTGAAGGGACCAAGGTCGGTGTTGATCAATGCGGTATAGACCTTTGCCGTGTCGATGGTCATCGCTGGGGCTGAACTCCATGACATGGTGTTGACCCGAGCTGTGGGGCTCGACGGACAACCCGCTGCAACGGCGATCTTGTTGGCCTTGGCTTGCGCAAGAGCGTCTGGCTTTGCTGGGCCCTCTGCCGTGGTCGGCGTCATTGCTGCGCTCGTCGTCGTAGTGTTAGCCGACGACGACGAAGACTTATGGGTAAACAGGTAGATCGTGCCAACGACGACGGCAGCAACCACGGCGATAATGATGCCTTGGCGAACACTCTTGCGTCGCTTGGCTTGCTTTGATTCGCGGGCCAGCCGTTCTTCACGGGCTGCGCGCTGACGTTCTCTCTTTTCGGTAGCCATGGGTCGATACCTTACCGTGCCGATTCCGTTGATTTCGCTCAGGTGAGCACCTCTTGTAGATTGGAGGCTCATGGCGTTAATTGTCCAGAAGTTCGGTGGTACCTCGGTCGGCGACGCTGATCGGATTCGTGCCGTGGCTGATCACGTTGCTCGAACCCGTAGGGCTGGAAATGACGTGGTTGTGGTGGTTTCGGCCATGGGTAAATCCACCGATGAACTCTTGCGTCTCGCGAGTGACGTCTCTTCTGTGATGCCGCCTCGCGAACTCGACATGTTGCTCACCACCGGAGAGCGCATCTCCATGAGCTTGCTCTGTATGGCCCTGGCTGATCTTGGTGTGGCGGCCGCTTCGTTTACCGGATCCCAAGCGGGCATCATCACCGACACCGACCACACCAGGGCCAAGATTCTGGACGTGCGGCCTGACCGGCTCCGTAAAGCAATCGACGAGGGTTTTGTACCTGTGGTCGCTGGCTTCCAAGGTATGTCCACCGAGCAAGAGATCACAACCCTTGGTCGGGGTGGCTCCGACGTGACCGCGGTCGCCGTAGCCGCAGGACTCAACGCAGACGTATGCGAGATCTACACGGATGTCACCGGTGTGTTTACCGCTGACCCCCGCGTGGTACCCGAGGCGCACCGTATTCCAAGAGTCAGTTTCGATGAGATGAGTGAGATGGCGGCTACGGGTGGCCGAGTGCTCATGTTGAGATCAGTTGAATTTGCACGTAATCACGGCGTTCCCCTTCACGTACGATCAAGCTTTACGTGGGAGCCAGGAACGTGGATCGTCGAGGAGGACGAAAGCATGGAACAAGCAGTCGTTAGCGCGGTAACCCACGACACCTCGGAGGCAAAGGTCACCGTGTCTGGCGTGCCTGATCAACCCGGCGTCGCGGCGCGACTCTTTCGTGCCCTCGCCGACGACGGCGTCAACGTGGACATGATTGTGCAGAACACCTCGGAAGATGGCAGCACAGACATTTCTTTTACGGTGCCCGAAGGTGATCTCGCGGCTTCTGAGGCCACCGTTCAAAGTCTCAAGGCTGTGTTGGGCTTCTCTGGTGTGACCTCGGACGCTGGTATTGGCCGAGTCTCCATCGTGGGCGCCGGCATGAAGACCCATCCTGGGGTAACAGCCACCATGTTTGAGACCCTCGCGAGTAATGGGATCAACATCGAAATGATTTCGACCTCACCAATTCTGATCAGCTGCATCATCGATCAAGACAAGGTTGAGCCCGCCGTGCAGTTACTGCACGCTGCCTTTGAACTCTCCAAGTAAGAACCTCGCTCATCAGGTAGACGAGAAAAACGCCCTAGTCTTAGGACATGAGAATTGCCGTTGTAGGAGCCACCGGTCAAGCCGGAACCGTCATGCGCCAGATTCTGGAGCAGAGGAACTTTCCTCTTGATGACATTCGTTTCTTCGCCTCCGCCCGATCAGCAGGCACCATGTTGTCGTTCCGGGGAAGCGATGTCGTTGTCGAGGACGCCGACCTTGCAGATTTTACCGGCGTCGATATTGCGCTGAGTGCCGCTGGGGCCACCTCATCGCGGGTGCTATCGCCACGCATTGCGTCGTCCGGTGCGATCGTCGTCGATAACTCATCGGCGTGGCGTAATGATGTCGATGTTCCTCTTGTCGTTCCTGAAGTGAACCCTGAAGATCTCGATGTCATCGTGAAGGGCATCGTTGCAAATCCCAACTGCACCACGATGGTGGCCATGCCGGTACTTAAACCCCTGCATGATGAAGCGGGCCTCACGGGTCTCATCGTCTCGACCTATCAAGCGGTCTCGGGTGGTGGGCGAGAGGGCGTTGCTGAGTTGGCACGCCAAATACAGGAGTCTGCTGAACATGCCGAAGCGCTTGCGCTCGACGGTCGCGCTGTTCGAGTAAGTAAGGCAGTGAAGTTCCCTGGAACCATTGCCAACAACGTGCTTCCGATTGCGGGCAAGGTGCTCGATGACGGCTCGTTCGAGACTGATGAAGAAGTCAAGTACCGTAACGAGAGCCGAAAGATTCTCCATATTCCTGCCCTCCCGGTATCGTGCACGTGCGTTCGAGTGCCGGTCTTCACTGGTCACTCAGCCGCAATAACCGCTTCCTTCGCGCGCCCAATCAGTCCTGAACGGGCTACGGAGTTATTGAGCAAGGCCGCGAGCGTCGTGCTTTCAGATTTACCGACTCCGCTTGATGCAGCCGGTACCGATCCTTCCCTGGTCGGTCGTATACGGCGGGCTGAAGGCATCGAACACGGTCTGGCCCTATTTGTGGTTGGCGACAATCTGCGCAAGGGTGCAGCGCTCAACGCCGTTCAAATCGCGGAAGTATTGCTCGAGAAGCGCTTCTAGTCGGCGCTGCTTGACGGCGGCTCAACGTGAGAGCCGTCCATGCTTTCTAGCCAGCGTGCCAAGTTGACGGCGTGATCACCAAAGCGCTCGTAAAAACGCGCAATGAGTGACAGCTCAATGGCCACCATACGAGAGATCTTCTTGGAGGTAAGTTCGCCAACGAGGGAGACGTGAATTTCGTCGATTTCATCGTCGAGATCTTCGATAGCCGCTGCTTCTGACGTCGAACGATCAGCGATGATATTGCCCGTATGCATCCAGATCGATGCGCATACCTCGCCCATGCGTTCAATGAGTCCGCGGATACGAGGTGTGAACTCGGTGTTCACGGTTCGTACGGCGCGTCTGGCAATGTGTTCGGCGAGGTCGCCGTTGCGTTCAATTTCAGGAATTAATCGTAAGAGAGCTACGAGTTCTCGACGCTGCTTGGGGCTGTGGTCTTCTTCGCTTAGTTCATGGGTGATTGCGAGGATGGCAGCACGGGCTAAGTCGTCGACGAGTTCGTCGCGCTCGATGATGAGTTTGGCGGCAGCCCGGTCGCCAGCAAGCAGCGAGTGAGTGGCGCCGGCGATAGCTTCGCCAACGAGGGCGAACATCTGAATCATGATGTCATCGATTCGGTCAATGGCTACGCGACTTGAGTGTGCCGGAGTTACCGAGACAATTTGGGTTTGGAGCGCTTGATCGGAGTTTTTACGCCAATTCATGTCGAGATTCTACAGGCCTGTTCTTAGATTTTGCCGATGCCCCCTCGATCGGTGGGCGCAACCACCATCGCTGATATAGCCAAGGACTACGGTGCAGACTGATTCTGATAAGCGATGGGAGAGCACAATGGCTACCGGACTGGTGATCGGACTGATTATTGGAGTGTTCCTTGGCGTACTTGGAGCACTGTCGTTACGGAGTCACCAAGATAGGAGCGGTGCAGTCGACCGGGCGCGGCTTCAGGCAGAGCGCGATGCCGCGCTAGAGAGTGCCGAACGCGAACGACTCCAGCGAGTTGCTGAGCGCGAAGAACGTGATCACTTGCTCACCACGATTAAGAACGAAATTATCGTGACGTCATCGAAGCAGCTCGCAGATCTGGCTACGGAGCGTTTCGCCCAAGTAACGGACTCGGTCAAGCATGATCTCAATGAGCGCGACGTAAAGCTGGCCGGGGAATTACGTCCCATCCAAGCACTTCTTGACCGCTACAACACGAATTTGATCGACGTTGAGCGCAATCGTGTCTCCGCCTATCAACAAGTAACCGAGCAGATCGCGACCTTGAAGACGAGTGAAGAGACCCTACAGAGAGAGACTCGTGCACTCGTGACAGCGCTGCGCCAACCCCACGTGCGGGGACGTTGGGGAGAGATGCAACTTCGTCGGGTTGTCGAAATCGCAGGGATGGTCGAACACTGTGATTTTGTCGAGCAAGAATCCGTAGCTGGTAGCGACGGTCTTCAGCGCCCTGACCTACTCGTGACGCTGCCAAGCGATGGCGTGATTGTCGTTGATGCGAAGGCGCCCCTCGCTGCCTACCTTGACGTCACCCAAGCGGAAACTGAGAGCGTTCGTCGCGAACACCTTGCGAACCACGCGCGACAGGTCAGTAACCATGTCCATGAACTTTCGAAGAAGGCCTACTGGGATCAATTCCCCACTACTCCTGACTTGGTGGTGTGTTTTATACCCGGGGAAGCGCTCATTCAGGCTGCGTTTGAAGCCGACCCCGATCTCTTCGAGCGGGCCATGAAGAGCCGCGTGTTGATTTGTGGTCCCACCTCTCTCATGGGCCTGTTGCTCACCATCAGCTTTGGATGGCGCCAAGAGGCCCTCGCGCAGAATGCCGAGACGATTCGTGGCCTCGGCCAGGAAATCTATGAACGCTTAGCCACCTTGGGCGGGCACCTCGACAAGTTGGGCCGAGCGATATCGAAATCCGTCGATGCCTATAACGATGTCGTTGGCACCGCCGAGACTCGTGTGATGGTTACCGCACGGCGTTTCGAAGCACTTGGTGGGGCGACCTCAGCGGGTAAGGAAATTCCCCGAATTGCCCCCATCGATCAGGTGGCCCGTCCCTTAAGTTCAGCCGAACTCCTTGAGTCAGCGCAACAGGATAAGGATTTACGACTGCTTGATCCCGATCGCGGTGCGGCTGGCTAGGGAAGGGGTAAGGCTGGGAACTAGCCTGAGTTACCTATGGCCAGGCGAAGCCGATCTCGATCGAGTACCCGACTGCGTTTTGGGCTAGCTGCTGCTACCTTAATAATCTTGACAGGTCTCGTGGTGAGCGGCTTAGTTTCTTCGGCTCGGTCCAACAAAGTCTACGTTGAGGTGATGAACCACTCCGTTGCCGCTCAAGCCAATTCGATCTCGATTCCACAACAAGACAATGGTTCGGCACTCACCTCGCTCATGGGGGAGTTGACCTTGCTCACGCGGGCTCAGATCACTCGGGCCTTCGATGACCTTGTCTATCGCACCCAAGTGGTCGTTGACGCTTCATCGATTATGCCGGGCGACGGAGCATCGCATCATGCGGGGCAGCGTTTCGCCCAGATCCAGGCTGAGCGCGCACTCGGTATCGCCAAGATACGTGCCGCGGTAGACGGCCTCATGGGACTTCAGCCCTTTACGGTTGTCGGCGCTCCAGCATCAGCACAGCTTGTGCTTGCCCCCCTAACGCAAGCCGAGGCATCAGCGCTCGCGGCTGCAGGAGGTGCACTCATCCAGCGTGCCGATGGAGAGATGCTTGCTCTCAAGGTCGCACTCGCAAGGGGGCCAGGCCACGTGCATTTACGGAATACGGCCTTTGTTGTTGATCCTTCTATTTTCTCCGTCGCCGCCATGGATACGTTGTTTCGTAACCTGATGACTACCCCCCATCTCACTCCGGTGATCTCGCTCTCGTTGGTGGGAGCCACCCTTATCCCGAGTCCGTTACCGACGACAAGTACCTCGGGTATGGTCAACGAGCCCCCGACGAACACCTTGGGGGTGACGGCAGTCATCGCTAATACTGGCAATGCGGTAGCCAGAGACACGGTTGTTGTTATGACCGTGACGTCGCCCAGTTCATTTGCGTCGAGCTCGTCACGGGCCATCGGTTCGGTCGATGCCGGAGGTTCTCTGGCCCTGCGTAGCCCCAGTGTTTCGGTCACGCCGGGAAGCACGGTGACGGTTCATATTTCCATACACGCACCAGGTTCCGGGGTGGCCTTGACGCGCACCTACCGTGTCGCGATAGCGCAGGCTACGCCCGCACCGCCCCCATCAGCCGGCTGATCGCGGTCCTGACTAGACACGTCCAAATGGGATCTAGCATTGAGGTTCAGTGTCCACCCCCAGGCAGGAGGCCGGTAGCAGTGCCCGAGAGCATCACGATTACGGATAACCGAAGCGGAGAGAGTCGCGAGATTCCCATTGTCAACGGTGGCGTCGCAGCTAAAGAATTTTCGACCTTGCTCCCCGGACTGTGGTTTTACGATCCCGCCCTCATGACTACCGCAGCATGTGAGTCTGCGATTACGTACCTTGATGGAGAGGCTGGAGAACTTCGCTACCGCGGCTACCCGATCGAACAGCTGGCTGAGAAGTCGACGTATCTCGAGGTTGCGTACCTTCTGCTTAATGGTGAACTCCCGACTGCTGATCAGTTCACGACCTGGGAACACGAAGTCACGTATCACACCTTCATCCACGAGAATGTTCGGAAGCGTTTCCTTGAAGGTTTCCACTACGACGCTCACCCTATGGGCATGTTGGTCTCCGCAGTGGCTGCGCTCTCAACCTTCTACCAAGATGCGAAAACCATCAACGAACCTGAAATTTTGCACCGCCAAATTGTGCGCCTCATCGCAAAAATGCCAACCTTGGCTGCTGCCGCGCACCGATTCAGTATGGGCATGCCCTTCGTGTATCCGGATAACAGTCTCGACTTTTGCTCAAACTTTCTTTCCATGATGTGGCGAGTTGCTGAGCCTCGTTTCGAACCCGATCCGGTTCTTACTCGTGCGCTCGACGTGCTCTTTATTCTGCATGCCGATCACGAGCAAAACTGTGGCACGACGGCGATGCGAACCATTGCCTCGAGTCATGGCGATCCATACTCCGCCACTGCCGCTGCAGCGTCTGCGCTCTATGGACCTCGTCACGGAGGTGCTAACGAAGCAGTGATTCGTATGCTCCAAGAGATTGGTTCTATGGAGAATGTGCCCGCTTACATCGAAGAAGTTAAGGCCGGACGTCGCGTCCTTCAGGGTTTTGGACATCGCGTGTACAAGTCCTACGACCCACGGGCCCGCATCATTAAAAAGACTGCTGACGATGTCTTTGCGATTACTGGTAAGAACCCCTTACTTGACATCGCCCTCAAGCTTGAAGAGATTGCCTTGAGCGAGGACTACTTCGTGTCGCGTCGGCTCTACCCGAACGTGGACTTCTACTCCGGCTTGATTTACCAAGCGATGGGCTTTCCTATGGAGATGTTTACCGTGCTCTTTGCTATTCCGCGCACCGCTGGCTGGCTGGCGCACTTTAAGGAACTCCTTGAGCAAGATATGAAGATCACTCGCCCCCGGCAGCTCTATATCGGTGAAGCAACTCGTGACTTTGTGCCGATGGCGCAGCGTTAATCGCTAATCGGTGAGACGACTGAGTCCTTCTTGAACCATCGTGACTCTCAGTTCGCCTGAGGTATCAAAGAGAAAACCTCGGGCCAAGCCCCTGCCGTGATGGGCAATAGGGGTGTCCATGGCATAGAGCATCCACTCATCGATTTTGGGCACATCGTGGAACCACATGCAGTGGTCCAAGCTTGCGGCCATGACGCCTTGGTCGCTCGCTTGCTCTTCGTGGGGGCCAAAGATGGTCTCCACAAGTGACATGTCTGATGCGAAGGTCGTGATGCATGCGTGCAGGAGGGGATCGTTCGCTAGTTCGCCGTCGGCTTTGATCCAAATTTGTTGCACGGCCCCTTGGGGCTCGCGGGTGAGCATCGTTGGTGGCGTCACAAAGCGTTGCTCAATGGGATGCGGTCGATCCAATACCCATCCAAACTCTTCGCGCTGTGCTTCTAGTACTTCTACCAAGTTAGGGAGAGACTCTGGAGTAGCCACAAGGGGTGCAGCGGTGGCGTGTTCAAGGCCCCGTTCGGGTTTATGGAACGAGGCCTCTAAGCTAAAAATGGCTCGTCCGTTTTGAATGGCGACCACTCGTCGAGTCGCGAAGGATCGTCCGTCGCGGATACGGTCGACCTCGTAAAGAATAGGAATAGTGGTATCGCCGGGGAGTAAAAAGTAACTGTGAAGACTATGGACGAGCCGATCTTCAACGGTCCTACCTGCCGCCATCAGGGCTTGGCCCGCGACGAGGCCGCCGAAGCTTCGCTGATGGGGCATATCCATATTGGGCTGCTGACCACGGAAAATATTGGTTTCAATGGATTCGAGATTGAGAAGGGAAACCAGCTGCTCTAGGTCTTGACTCACGGCTCCATCGTGCCATGTCTCTCCCGGGAATCGGGGATCATGACAGATCTTTCATGCAGATCAAACCCGAAAGACCTCTCAGGGGCCTAACATTGGTTCACTATGGCTCTGGTTTCTGACGTTCGCGCATGGTCGAAGTCCCACCAAGGACGAAAACTCATTCGATATTCCCTCACCTCAGTGATCTCAACAGCAGTGTCGCTCTTTTCCTTGTTGATGATCTTCGGTGTGTTCCATCTCTTTGGAGAGGTGACCTCAACGGTGGTGGCAAACGCAATTGCCATATTGCCTTCGTACTATCTAAACCGCAGCTGGGCTTGGGGGAAGTCAGGCAAGAGTCACTTTCGAAAAGAAATTGTCCCCTTTTGGTCAATGGCTGCACTTGGTATTTTTGTCTCCATATTTGGTGCAGGGCTTGCCAAGCACCTCGGCAACACCTGGCACCTTCACCACCTTGGCCAGACGGCATTAGTACTGGTGGCAAACGTGCTGAGCTTCGGCATCTTCTGGGTACTGAAGCTGCTACTTTTCAACCGACTCTTCCACTTTGAACTCGAAGAGTATGACGAGCACCTTGTTCACGAAGAAGAAGAGCCGACGAACTCGCGCTAAGAGATGACCGCTCTTTTTGGCGTACGACTAGTCTCGGAAATTAATAAATTGCAAGGGCACGCCTAGGTCTGCCTCCTTGCACGCAGCAATGATGGCTTGGAGCTCATCACGCTTCTTCCCCGTTACGCGAACTTGGTCACCTTGAATTTGTGACTGCACACCTTTGAGGTTGAGTTCTTTAATCAACTTATTGATTTTCTTGGCTTCGTCTTGGCCAATACCGGCTTTGAGGGTGATGTGCTGGCGCGCAGATCCTCGTGAGGCGTCCTCGATCGTTTTGGGGTCGAGGACTTTGAGGGAGACGTCGCGACGTACGAGCTTCTCCTCGAGAACTTGGTAGAGGGCGCGGAGTCGGTCTTCCGTCGAAGAAGACAGCACTAGTTCTTTCTCGTTGTAGTCGATTTTAGAGTCGGTATTTTTGAAGTCGAAGCGGGTAGTAGCTTCGCGATTCGCCTGATCTACGGCGTTCTTGACTTCTTGGTGGTCAATCTCAGAGACGATGTCGAAACTTGGCATGCCTCGAATCGTAGTCAGGTCCGACGCTCAAGCAGCGGAGCGGGGGCTATCATCGTCGACGGGTCAGTGCCCGAGTGGCCAAAGGGATCTGGCTGTAAACCAGACGGCTCAGCCTACGGGGGTTCAAATCCCTCCTGGCCCACCATCGTCAAGCCCCGCCGAGTTTCTCGGCGGGGCTTGAACCTTTCTCGGGTTCCCTGTTGCGCGGCGGTGGAATTCATTACAATGACCTCATCTACGCCATCGAGATGGCTGATGGCGTCGAGGTCGCCAACGGGATGGATACTGAGCAAGCACACACGGAGCGGTGGCCTCGGCTACGGGCAACGCTTCATTCGTGGCGAATTCGTATCCCTGCGTTTGGAGAGCGCCTCAACGAAACGCGTAGCCACGCTATTGAGCGTTTTCGACCTGTTCAGGTTGTCGACGAAACCTATGACGCTCCAGATCAGTGGCGATGGTTGCTGCGACCCGCCATTACCGGTTTTCTTGCCTTGGTATCTATCGCTATCGGAGGATCATTCACTAACTCACCGTTCAAACTAAATATTCCTGGGACATGGTTCTTCGGTGTTCCGGCGACCCCGAATTATGGACCAACCAATCAAGTTGAACTCCTCATTAGTTTGGTGACGGTTTACGGCGGGCTGGTCATGTTGATTCGCGTGTGGATTCAGTTAGCAAAAGCACTGCGGCATCGGCCCCACGTTCCGACGAAGTATCTCATGTGGATTTTGGCGGCTTGGATGATTCCCATGATCGTTGTCGCGCCGATGTTCAGCCGAGATGTCTTTAGCTACGCCGCGCAGGGAGAAATGGTGTCGCGCCATATCAACCCTTACCAATACGGTCCCTTCACGCTTGGAACTGGTGCCTACGTAGCTCCCGTTGATCCACTCTGGGGTAATACACCAGCCCCCTATGGACCCTTGTTCCTGATTCTCGATGGCTTCTTCGCCACCACATCGGCTCACCATGAGTTCGTAACTGTTATTTTTCTCCGCGCCCTTGAGGTCGCCTCAGTCTTCTCCATGGCCTGGTGTATGCCCAAACTTTGTAAGGCCCTGGGTCGTGACCATGGTGAAGCCTTCGTGCTGGCGATTCTCAATCCCATTGTCATCATCACCATGGTGGGGGGTGCTCATAACGACGGCTTCATGGTGGCCCTGATGCTCGCTGGCATAACCGCTGCGCTCTACAATCATCGCGTCATTGGGGTAGCACTCTGTGCACTCGCCGCATCGGTGAAAGCTCCAGCTGCCGTAGGGATTATCTACATTGCATGGGACTGGCTCGGTGGGGGAGTCGCCACCGTAAAACGCCTACGGCCTCTTGCGATAGCAGCGCTTATTTCCGTGGCCGTTATGGGGACGTTGACGGCTTTGAGCGGGCTTGGCCTTGGCTGGGTGAGCAATCTTTCGACTCCGGGAACGGTGAGAAGCTGGGCTGCACCGGCAACGTCGATCGGCTTAGCGATTGCGTGGGTGTGCAATCACCTTGGGCTAGCCGTTTCCCCGACGCCCATTCTTAGCGTTACCCGACTACTCGGCATAGTGATTGCCGTCGTCGTCGCGCTCTACCTACTTCGTAACTATGAACGTATTGGTTGGCTCAAAGCTATGGGGCTGACGATGTTGGTGTTCGTGGTGATGTCACCCGTCGTACAGCCGTGGTACCTGTCTTGGGGAATTATCTTGTTGGCCCCTGTGGCCACGGGAAAGATTCGGACCACCATGATTGTGCTGTCGGCTTTGTCTCCCTTCTTGGGACTTCCCGGAGGACACGATCTCCTCAGTCAACTGGTCCACGCGAATCCCGTCGCACTTGGCGCGACGGCGATTGCCACCATGGTGGCCGTGGTGATGCCGCTCGGCCGCTGGACTGCGCTCGGGCAGATTCCCGAAGGCGAGCTCGTTAGCTAGGAGCCAAGTAAGCGTTGCATCTCGACGACGTTGAGCCAGCGACCGTGCTTTCGCCCAACCTCGCGCTCGATACCAACGAGCTCAAAACCACATGCCTCATGAAGTTTGATGGAATGCTCGTTGTCTCCAACGATGCGAGCAATCATGGAATGGAATCCGGCGTCGGTAGCCATCGCGATGAGCTCATCCATGAGCAAGCGAGCGATGCCCCGACCGCGAGCACTGCGTGCGACGTAGACGGAGTTCTCAACGGTGGTTGCATAGGCGGGTCGATCGCGGAATTCACGGATGGAGGCATAGCCCAAGATGGCGTCGCCCTCACGGTTGCGCGGCGTGCCCTCGGGAGCCTCATCATCGCTGTCAGCCACGGCCACGATGGCGGGGTGGGCCCCGAGGTGACTCTCTATCCAGGTCACCATGTCTTGGGTCACGCCAGGGACTAAATCGAAGGTCACGACGGTTTCGATGACCTCAGGGTTGTAAATAGCCAAGAGGGCATCAGCGTCAGCGGTGGAGACCAAACGAATGTGCATCGGCGAGATGCTAGGCCCTCACGGGCGCAAAGCCCAATTTTTGTCCTGAGGAAGCCAGGCCTTGTTTCTATGGCTATCATGTCAAAGCACCCTTTTCGGAGGGTGCATTGTCGCCCTTGTAGCTCAGTGGCAGAGCACCTCCATGGTAAGGAGGGGGTCGTGGGTTCAATCCCCACCGAGGGCTCGTTGGCGGAGTAGCTCAGGTGGTTAGAGCACACGGCTCATAATCGTGTTGTCGCGGGTTCGAGTCCCGCCTCCGCTACCAGTCAGTTCAGTAAAGATCGAGGATTTCGGCCGGAATCCAAGGAAAGAAAGGCCATTTTCATGGCGAAGAATGAAAAGCGTGTGCAGGTGACCTTGGAGTGCCAAGACTGCAAACGGCGCAACTACATCACCACAAAAAACAAGATGAACGACCGAGAGCGGATCGAAATGAACAAGTTCTGCCGTTTCGACCGCCGTCACACCCTCCACAAGGAGACTCGCTAAAGCGGACCCACGGGGGCAGTGCTAGGATTTTCAATCCGCTCCCGTGACCACTAGCGAAAAGGCCGCGAGGGCGGCCCACCGAGGGCAGTGGCTCAATTGGTAGAGCATCGGTCTCCAAAACCGACGGTTGGGGGTTCGAGTCCCTCCTGCCCTGCTCGGCCGAACGACCGAAGAACGAAGAGAAGCAAAGGAATATCGTGAACCGCGAGCAGAAGCGTTTGATGCAGCGCCAAGGCCAGATGAACCCTGACGGCACGCCGTCAGCTCGTCGCGCCCAGGCTGTGCAGCAGCGTTCACGCCAGCCGCGCAAGCGGGCTTCCCTTGGACAGTTCTTTCGCGAGGTTCGCGAGGAATTGCGTCAGGTTTCATGGCCGACGCGCCCTGAACTTATTAACTACACCAGTATCACCTTGTTCGTATTGTTGATCATGATCGGATTGATCTTTGGACTCAACTTTGGTTTCGGCAAGGTCGTTACCTTCCTGTTCCAGCGGTAACTTAAGGCAAAAGAGCAGACCTGTGACTATTGAAAACACCCAAGAAACGCAAGCAGACGTCGAGACCATCGACGAGATTGTCGTTGATGAGCTTCAGGCCGTTGAGATCCTCGACGACGCCATAGAAGAGTTCCTCGATGACGAGATAGAAGACGAAGGTCCCACGACCGAGAGCCCCTATGACCGTGCTGGCCGTTGGTTCGTCGTACACACCTACTCGGGATACGAGAACAAGGTCAAAGGAAACCTCGAGAACGTCGTGACCTCACGGTCGCTTGAGGAGCTCGTCTACGAGATTGTTATCCCCATGGAAGATGTCGTTGAGTTCAAGGGCGGCAAGAAAGTTACCGTGTCGAAGAAGGTCTTCCCTGGCTACATCCTCGTTCGTTGCGACAGCAACGATGAAGTGTGGGGTGCTATCCGCTCAACGCCTGGCGTTACTGGCTTTGTCGGTGGCGGCTCGCGTCCGGTCCCCTTGAGCCGCAAAGAAGTCGAAGGTATCTTGCAAGTTACGGTGATTGGCGGGGAACAAACTCCGGCCAAGCGCAGCCGTCCTCGTCTCGAATACGAGATCAACGAGACGGTACGCGTCAAGGAAGGCCCCTTTGCGGACTTTTCTGGTCAAATTGCCGATATCAACGAAGATCAACTCAAGCTCAAGGTACTCGTTAACATCTTCGGTCGGGAAACCCCGGTCGAACTCGAATTCAGTCAGGTCGCCAAACTCTAAGTCTTCTGACTTAGAACTCTCGAAACGAAAAGGAAGGTACCGCCATGGCCAAGAAGGTCATCGCCGTAGTCAAGATTCAGCTCCCCGCCGGTGGTGCAACGCCCGCACCTCCGGTAGGTACCGCCCTTGGACCACACGGCATCCAGACAATGGATTTCGTCAAGCAGTACAACGACAAGACCGAAGCCATGCGTGGCTCGGTAGTTCCCGTTGAGATTTCTATCTACGAGGACCGGACGTTCAGCTTCATCCTCAAGACACCGCCCGCCCCCGTGCTGATCCGTCAGGCCGCTGGTCTAGAGAAGGCGTCAAAGACCGCTGGACGCGAGACCATTGGGAGCATTACTGACGCCCAGGTTGAAGAGATCGCCAAGACCAAGTTGCCCGACTTGAATACCGATGACCTTGATATGGCCAAGCGCCAGATCGCGGGCACGGCACGTTCTATGGGCATCACGGTTGCTGGCTAAGAAACGAACACGAGAAGGTTAAGGAAACACCATGAGCACTCACGGTAAGAAGTACAACGACGCGGTTAAGCAAATTGACCGCGAAGCCCACGTCAGCATTCGCGCGGCCGTTACCAAGGTTAAGGAACTGGCTTCTGCGAAGTTCGATGAGACGGTTGATATTGCGGTCAACCTTGGCGTCGACCCCCGTAAGGCCGACCAGATCCTTCGTGGCACCCTTTCGCTGCCCGCCGGGACAGGACGAAGCGTTCGCGTGGCCGTGTTCGCTGCCGGTGAGCAGGCCAACGAGGCCCGGGAGGCCGGTGCTGACATTATTGGTTCTGATGACCTCGTCGCCAAGGTCAACGAAGGTTTCACTGATTTCGACGTAGTAATCGCCACCCCTGATCTCATGGCTCAGGTTGGTACCTTGGGTCGAGTCTTGGGCCCGCGCGGCCTCATGCCTAACCCCAAGACCGGTACGGTCACCATGGAGGTCGGCAAGGCAGTAGCCGAGTTCAAGGCCGGTCGCCTTGAGTATCGCACCGACAAAGTGGGTAACGTCCACCTGCCCGTTGGCAAGGTGTCATTTTCTGTCGATGACCTCGTGAGTAATGTACGTGCCGTTTTCGAGGAGCTCTTCCGCGTGAAGCCCGCTTCGGCCAAGGGTCGCTACGTTCTTTCCGCAGCACTGTCTTCGACCATGGGGCCCAGCCTCAAGTTGGACCCTGCCTTGGTTCGCGAGGTTGACGAGCCAGTTCCAGCGGCGTCGTAGTCAATTGGCGCAGCACGGGTGGAACCGCTAAGGTAAAGCACCTTGCTCAGGACCCTTAGGGGCTTGAGCCACAGATTTAGAACACAACACCAAAGACATCCGGTGCCAGGAATGGCTCAAAGGGCTGCGATGCCCGCCTGACGAGGTGGACTCATGCAGGGCCAAGGCCTTTGCGGTGGGGCCGTCCTCGGCCGGATCTTTTGATCAACGAGACGAGGACACCATGGAAAACCCAAGGCCCGAGAAAATCGCTGTTGTCGACGAAGTTCGCGACAAAATTGAAACGGCTGATGCCGCAGTAGTCACGGAATATCGTGGCTTGACGGTGACCGAAATGGCCGGACTTCGTAAGTCCCTGAAGGCCTTAGGCGGCGACTTCAAAGTTTTCAAAAACACCTTGGTGCGTCGTGCCGTAACCGGCACCACGAGTGAATCGCTCGCGGACCACCTCACGGGACCGACCGCTATTGCCTTTGTTGATGGCGATGTGTCAGCAGTCGCCAAGGCCCTTCGCGACTTCGCCAAGGACAACCCGGCCTTGATTATCAAGGGCGGTATTCTCGATGGTTCAACCCTGAGCGCTGGCGACTTGAAGGCATTGGCTGAGCTTCCATCGCGCGAAGTACTCCTGGCCCGTTTTGCTGGCCTCTTGGCTTCGCCAATGCAATCGTTTGCCAGTTTGCTCAAAGCCATACCGACCAACTTTGCCTATGGCCTGTCTGCGCTCATCGAGTCACGCCCGGGCGAGCCAGCCCCTGTGGTCGAGCAAGCGCCCGCAGAAGAGGCCCCGGCCGCTGAAGCAGTGACGCAAGAAGCCGAAGCCGTGGCTGAAGAAACCCCCATCGAGGCAGCAGCGCAAGAGCCTGTTGCCGAAGAAACCGCCACCGAAGAAGCAGAGCCCACCGAGGCCCCTGTGACCGAAGAGGCTCCCGCAACCGACGAAGCACCCGCTGAATCGGCCGAGTAGTTCGTTTATCCAAGCAAATCAATCGACACACGAAAGGAAATAACCATGGCAGGAAGTCTGACCAAGGACCAGATCCTCGACGGGATCGCAGCACTCTCCGTGATTGAGCTCAGTGAGCTCCTCAAGGACTTCGAGGAGAAGTTTGGCGTTACTGCCGCTGCTCCGGTCGCGGTTGCCGCTGCTCCGGCAGCTGGCGGCGGTGGCGAAGCCGCTGGTGGAGATGAGAAGACGGCATTCGACGTCATCCTCACCGACGCTGGCGACAAGAAGATCCAGGTCATCAAGGAAGTTCGCACCCTTACCAACCTCGGCCTCAAAGAAGCCAAGGACTTGGTTGATGGTGCTCCCAAGCCCGTCCTCGAGGGTGCCTCGAAGGACGACGCGGATAAGGCGAAGGCAGCCCTTGAGGCCGCCGGCGCCACCGTCGAAGTCAAGTAGTTCCCGTTGTAAGGCTGAGAACCCCTTGGGCCACGTGGGCTCAGGGGGTTCTTGACTTACGCTAGAACTCTTCCTAGGGTCTGTTCCAGCACGAGACGCTCGGGGCACTTGCGGTCACCTCCGCAAGTCCCTGTTGTGCTCGGCTCGAACTAGCGCTAGGCTTAGTCTTCACTCGCTGATTCCTGGTTGCCCCTTTTGGCGTCCCCAAACGCATGTAGGTCTGCTTTGGCGTCTTTTGAGTGAAGTAATTGCAGTCCGTAGTACCAGCCGCCACCAGCAAGGAGGAGACCGTTGTCCTCACGGTCCCACAGCCCAGAGCGTTATTCGTTTTCAAACTTTGACGAAGCGCTTGAACTTCCCGATCTCATCGCGATTCAGCGAGACAGTTTTAAGTGGTTCCTTGACAAGGGACTCGCTGAAGCTTTCGCCGACATCAGCCCTATCCAGGACTTCACTGGTCGTCTGAGTCTCGAGCTCGAGTTCGATCCCGACGACATTGACCTTCGCCCACCGCCGAAGTACACGGTGGAGGAGTGCAAGGAAAAAGACATGACCTATGCGGCGCCGGTATTCGTGCGCGCACGGTTCATGAATGCCGACACGGGTGAAATCAAGGAGCAGACCGTCTTCATGGGTGATTTCCCCGTGATGACCGAGCGTGGCACCTTCATCGTTAACGGCACCGAGCGGGTTGTCGTTTCACAGTTGGTGCGCTCTCCTGGAGCCATTTTCGCTCCTGGTCGTGACGGCAAGACGCTGTTCACCGGCACGATTCACCCCTACCGTGGTGAGTGGATTGAGTTCGATATTGAGAACAAGCCAAACAAGGACGTCACCGCTGGTACGCGCGTTGCTCGCAAACGGCGTCTTTCACTCTTCGTCCTGCTTCGCGCCTTGGGTTTTGAAGACGAAGCGTTCTACGACCGTTTTGTTCGTCACTTCGACTTCCTCGAGGGTCAATGGGCCAAAGAGCAAGGTGTCATCACCACCAAGGAAGACGCATTGTTGGAGATTTACAAGCGCGCACGTCCCGGTGAGCCCCAATCGGTGGAGTCGGCTCGTCAGTACTTCGAGAACGCCTTCTTTAACCCCAAGCGTTACGACCTCACTCGCGTGGGGCGCTACAAGTTAGATCGCAAGCTTGGACCTGAGATTGACAAGATCCAGGACATCTTGGGCGTCAAGCTGGAGGAGCCCACCGCAACGCAGGGCACCTTGACCATCGCCGAGATCCTTGCTTCATCGACCTACATGCTGCACTTGGCCAAGCACATGGGTGATGCGGAGACGACCTACCGCATCGATGATCAGGACCACTTTGCCAACCGTCGCATCCGCAGCGTGGGTGAATTGATTCAGAACCAAGTTCGTGTCGGTTTGTCGCGCATGGAGCGTGTGGTTCGTGAACGTATGTCGACCCAGGATGTCGAAGCCATCACGCCGCAGAGCTTGATCAACATCCGTCCTGTTGTCGCCTCCGTGAAGGAGTTCTTCGGTACCAGCCAGCTCTCACAGTTCATGGACCAAAACAACCCGCTCTCGGGTTTGGCTCACAAGCGTCGTCTGTCAGCTCTTGGACCAGGTGGACTTTCGCGTGAGCGTGCCGGTTTCGAAGTTCGAGACGTTCACTCCTCTCACTACGGCCGGATGTGTCCAATTGAGACTCCTGAAGGCCCGAACATCGGTCTGATTGGTTCGCTTGCCACCTTCGCCCGCGTTAACGAGTACGGCTTCATTGAAACTCCCTACCGCAAGGTGGTTAACGGCCGCGTTACCGACGAGGTCATGTACTTGGCCGCTGACGAAGAAGAGAAGCACGTTATTGCTCAGGCCAACGCAAAGTTCGATGCCAATGGCACGTTCACCGACGAGCGCGTGCTCGTTCGTCGTGGGCCCCAGGGCACCGGTTTGCGCATGGGTGGCATGAACACCACGAGCTCAACCACCTCGGAGATCGACTTCGTCGTTCCCGCGGAAGTTGACCTCATGGACGTCTCCCCGAAGCAGATTATTTCAGTTTCGACGGCACTGATCCCCTTCGTTGAGCACGATGATGCCAACCGTGCCTTGATGGGTGCCAACATGCAAAAGCAGGCGGTACCGCTCATCGTTCCTGAAGCTCCGTACATCGGTACCGGTATCGAAGCACGTGCTGCTCGAGACGCTGGTGACGTGATTGTTGCCGAAGGCGACGGCACCGTCTTGGAAGTCACCGGCGATCATGTCGTTGTTGATTACAAGGCCGGGCAAAAGGACCGCCTCGGCGTGGTGTTGGGTAAGAAGACCTACCGTCTCGCCAAGTTCCGTCGCTCGAACCAGAACACCTGCATCAATCAGCGCGCACTCGTCTTCGAGGGTGACAAGTTGACCAAGGGCGATTTGTTGGCTGACGGTCCCTCGACTCATAACGGTGAGTTGGCACTGGGCAAGAACTTGCTCGTAGCTTTCATGCCATGGGAGGGTTACAACTACGAAGACGCCATTATCTTGAGCCAGCGTCTCGTGCGCGACGACGTGTTGACTTCGATTCATATTGAAGAGCACGAAATCGATGCTCGTGACACCAAGTTGGGTGCTGAAGAAATCACTCGGGACATCCCGAATCTTTCAGAAGAGATTCTCGCTGACCTTGACGACCGCGGCATCATTCGCGTCGGCGCTGAAGTTGGCCCTGGTGACGTACTCGTCGGCAAAGTAACGCCCAAGGGTGAGACGGAGCAGACGCCTGAAGAACGTCTCCTTCGTGCCATCTTCGGTGAGAAGGCCCGTGAAGTTCGTGATACCTCGCTCAAGGTGCCCCATGGTGAATCAGGCAAGGTCATCGACGTTCGCGTGTTCTCACGCGAAAACGGCGATGAGTTGCCCCCGGGCGTCAATGAGTTGGTTCGTGTCTATATCGGCCAAAAGCGCAAGATCTCCGAAGGTGACAAGCTCGCCGGCCGTCACGGCAACAAGGGTGTTATCTCCAAGATTCTCCCTGTCCAGGACATGCCTTTCCTCGCGGATGGGACCCCGGTAGACATTGTTTTGAACCCTCTCGGCGTTCCGTCGAGAATGAACGTCGGTCAGGTGCTCGAAAGTCACTTGGGCTACGCGGCTCGCCATGGTTGGAAGGGCGTGGAGTCCAACGAAGGCACCGGCACAAGCGGTAAGGGCGACGGCGCCATGCGCAAGACTCGCCCGCGTACCACGCCAGCACAGTGGGTAGCTACTCCGGCCTTCGATGGCGCACACTGGGACGAGACAGAAGCCGCTGGCAAGCACCCGACGATTCAGAAGATCTTTACGGACCTCAACTCGGACTCCGCTAACGGTGACGTCATGATTCAAGATGATGGAAAAGTCACCTTGTACAACGGCCGAACTGGTGAGGCCTATGACAACCCGATCTCTGTGGGCTACGTGTACATCTTGAAGCTCGCCCACTTGGTCGACGACAAGATCCACGCCCGTTCAACGGGTCCATACTCCATGATCACGCAGCAGCCACTCGGTGGTAAGGCTCAGTTCGGTGGTCAGCGCTTTGGAGAAATGGAAGTGTGGGCACTCGAGGCCTACGGTGCGGCCTACGCACTCCAAGAGCTGCTTACGGTCAAGTCCGACGACGTGCTTGGTCGCGTCAAGGTTTACGAAGCCATCGTTAAGGGTGAGAACATCCCGGAGCCGGGAATTCCCGAATCCTTCAAGGTTCTCATTAAGGAAATGCAGTCGCTGTGTCTCGACGTTGAGGTTCTCAACGAAGTTGGCCAGCAGATCGAATTGGGCGAGATTGACGAAGACGTCTTCCGCGCAGCCGAGGAGCTTGGTATCGACATCAGTCGACCTGAGCGCGGTTCAGACGAAGAAGACGCACGACGTCTCGCTGAGAGGAGCCTGTCATGACCAAGCTCGATGTCAATGACTTTGAGCAGATCCGTATTGGCCTTGCCTCAGCGGACTCAATCCGTAGTTGGTCAAACGGCGAAGTAAAGAAGCCTGAAACCATTAACTACCGTACGCTTCGCCCGGAAAAAGATGGCCTGTTCTGCGAGAAGATTTTTGGTCCCACCAAGGACTGGGAGTGCTACTGCGGTAAGTACAAGCGGGTGCGATTTAAGGGAATCATCTGTGAGCGCTGTGGCGTTGAAGTTACCCGTTCGAAAGTACGTCGTGAGCGCATGGGTCACATTGAGCTGGCTGCTCCCGTCGTACACATCTGGTACCTACGAGGCACGCGGTCATGGTTGGCCTACCTCCTTATGGGTACTGAGCCCCGCGAGGAGCTCAAGGCTAAGCAGCTTGAGAAGGTCATCTACTTCTCAGCCAACTTGGTTACCTTTGTCGATGAAGAGAAGCGTCACAACGACCTTCCCGAACTCGAAGTTGAGTTGGCCGAAGAGATCCGTGAAATTGGGAAGCGTCGCGACCTCGACATTGACCGCAAGTTCAAGGCCCTAGAGGGCGAACTCGTTGAGCTCGAAAAAGAAGGCGCCAAGGACACCGAACTTAAGGCTCGCCAGCGTCTCATGGAAAAAGAGATCGCTTCGATTCGTGAGCGCGCTGACGAGGACATTGACCTTGCCAACCGCAGTCTCGCTGAACTCAAGAGCATCCACAGCCGCAAGATCATCGAAGATGAATTACTGTGGCGTGAGCTTCGGATCCGCTACGAGGACTACTTCGAAGGTGGTATGGGCGCCGAGGCAATTCTTGACCTCATTGCCCGTATCGACCTTGACATCGAAGAAGTCAAGCTGCGTGAGCAGGTTGAAGCTGCTGACGGCCGCAAGCCCTTATCCACGCAGCGTCGCCAAAAGGCGATTAAGCGTCTCAAGATTGTCTCGGCCTTCAACCGTCGTGACGACCACGGCCGTCGTGTCAACGATCCGGCTGCCATGGTGCTCGGGGCTGTTCCTGTCATCCCGCCAGACTTGCGCCCGATGGTGCAACTTGACGGTGGCCGCTTTGCGACCTCTGACCTGAACGACCTCTACCGTCGCGTTATCAACCGCAATAATCGCTTGAAGCGCCTCCTCGATCTCGGTGCTCCCGAGATCATCGTGAACAACGAAAAGCGCATGCTTCAAGAGGCTGTTGACGCCCTCTTCGACAACGGCCGTCGTGGCCGTCCTGTTTCTGGTCCGGGCAACCGTCCTTTGAAGTCCCTGAGCGACATGCTTAAGGGTAAGCAAGGTCGTTTCCGTCAGAACTTGCTCGGTAAGCGTGTTGACTACTCCGGCCGTTCGGTCATCGTGGTCGGACCAAACCTGCTGCTTCACCAGTGTGGTCTGCCGAAGCTCATGGCCTTGGAGTTGTTCAAGCCCTTCGTTATGAAGCGCCTTGTTGACAAGGAACTCGCCCAGAACATCAAGTCGGCGAAGCGCATGGTTGAGCGTCGTAAACCCCAGGTTTGGGATGTTCTAGAGGACGTCATCAAGGAGCACCCGGTTCTCTTGAACCGCGCCCCGACCCTCCACCGTTTGGGTATTCAAGCCTTCGAGCCCGTGCTCGTCGAGGGTAAGGCCATTCAGGTCCACCCCCTCGTGTGCACCGCGTTCAACGCCGACTTCGACGGTGACCAGATGGCTGTTCACTTGCCACTCTCTGCTGAAGCGCAGGCTGAAGCTCGCGTGCTGATGCTGAGTGCCAACAACATCTTGTCGCCGGCGACAGGTCGTCCCATTACCGTTCCCACCCAAGACATGGTCTTTGGTGAGTACTACCTCACCTTGGCTATTGATGGTGAGCCTGGCGATGGCCGCGTATTCCGTCGTGTCTACGAGATCGAAGCTGCCCTTGATGCGGGAGATCTTGGTCTTCATGCGTCGATTGAATTGCGCGCCGAGGTGGGTTCGTCCTTAGGCGATCGACTCATTGCTGCTGGAGTCACCCCTGATGAGCAAGGTCGCTTAGTGATTCAGACCACGCCGGGTCGAGTTCTCTTTAGCGAAGCGCTACCTAAGGGGTATCGCTTCGTGAACGACCTCATCTCCAAAAAGACCCTGCCTATCGGTACCGTTGTCGAAGAGCTCAGCTCAGGCTGGGGACGTAGCGAAGTTGCTGCCTCTCTTGACCGCATCAAGGCTTTGGGTTTCCGTTACGCCACGCAGTCGGGACTAACGATTTCGATTTCTGACGTTCGTACTCCCGCTGATAAGGCTGAGATCCTAAACCGCTACGAGAAGGAAGCGGAGAAGGCTGAGACGCAGTACAAGCGAGGCATCATCACGGATGACGAGCGTCGCCAGAAAGAAGTTGAGATCTGGACCGCAGCGAACACTGAAGTTGGTCGCGCCATGGAACAGGCCTTGTCTGAACTCAAGTTCAACCCGCTCGACATGATGGTGGACTCGGGCGCTCGTGGTAACGCGCAGCAGATCCGTCAGATCGCCGGTATGAAGGGCCTCGTGTCCAACCCACGTGGTGAGATGATTCCTCGTCCTATCAAGTCGAGTTTCCGTGAAGGCCTGAGTGTTCTTGAGTACTTCATCTCCACCCACGGTGCCCGTAAGGGTTTGGCGGACACCGCACTTCGTACCGCTGACTCCGGGTATCTAACTCGTCGTCTCGTTGACGTTGCCCAAGAACTCATTATTCGTCTTCTCGACTGCGGCTCAACCCGTGGTATTTGGATTGAGAACGTTGAGCCCGATACCGGGACCAAGCGCTCCTACCTCGAGACTCGCGCCTTTGGTCGCGTACTCGTCGAGGACGTCAAGCTGAGTGACGGCACCACCTTCGATATTGGGCACTTGCTCAGTGACGAAGACGTAGCCGCCATGCGCGACGATAAGGACGTCAGTCGTATTCGGGTGCGCTCAACGCTGACGTGTGAAGCAACGCAAGGAATCTGTGCTGCTTGCTACGGCATTAGCTTGGCCACCGGCAACATGATTGAACTCGGTGAGGCCGTTGGTGTCATCGCTGCTCAGTCCATTGGTGAACCTGGCACTCAGTTGACGATGCGTACCTTCCACGCCGGTGGTGTGGCAGGTTCGGACATCACCCACGGACTTCCTCGCGTCGTAGAACTCTTCGAAGCTCGCACCCCCAAGGGTGCCGCGCTGTTGGCTCGCCACTCTGGCGTCGTGCGCATCGTGGAAGAAGACAGTGGTCGCATGGTTATGGTCATCGCTGATGATGGCACCGAGCAGGTCGAGCCCATCACGCTTCGTGCACACTTGGAAGTCGTTGACGGCCAAGAAATTGAAGCTGGTGACCCCATCATTGAAGGTCCGAAGGACCCCAAGGAACTTCTCGACATCAAGGGTGTTCGCGAGACGCAGCAGTACCTCGTCGAAGAGGTGCAGAAGGTGTACCGCGACCAAGGTGTGTCGATCCACGATAAGCACATCGAACTCATCGTTCGCCAGATGCTTCGCCGCGTTAATGTGGCTGAGCCCGGTGACGCTGACTTCCTTCCTGGCCAGCAAGTCGACTCCCAGGTCTACACCGAGGTCAACCGCCTCTTGGTGGCCGAGGGGAAGAAGCCGGCCGAAGCCCGTGTTGAGTTGATGGGCATCACCAAGGCATCCTTGGCAACGGATTCGTGGCTCTCGGCTGCGTCGTTCCAAGAGACCACTCGGGTGCTTACCGAAGCGGCCATCGAGGGCAAGTCAGACGCCCTCTTGGGCCTCAAGGAGAACATCATCATCGGTAAGTTGATTCCGGCTGGATCGGGTACGGAGGATTATCGAAGCATTCGCCTCGATATGCCTGATGCTGAGCCGCTCACTGCCTTCGGCTGGGCCGAGGACGATGAGCTCCGGGCTTACCTCACCGAAGGGTATGGAGACACCATGGATATGGGAGAAGCAAGCCAAATTCTGGCTACGTACCCCGAAATTCCTGACATCCACGAGGATCCTAAAGCCGGCGAAGAAGTCGCCGGAGCGTAACGAACGAGTGCTTCCCCGTCCAGCCAAGTAAGCGTTGGTTGGACGGGGAGGGAATAAGCGGTTTAGAATCGAACTCCCCATGCACGGGAAGATCCGCGAGAGCGGTGCCCGGGCCGAGTAGTTCTCCATCAAGAAAGTCCAACGAGGTAACGCGTGCCCACGATTGAGCAGCTGGTCCGAAAGGGCCGCCAGGCAAAAACGTCAAAGACCAAGACACCGGCGCTGAAAGGTGCCCCGCAACGCCGTGGCGTCTGCACCCGTGTCTACACCACCACCCCGAAGAAGCCGAACTCGGCACTTCGTAAGGTTGCCCGTGTCCGTCTGACCTCCGGTGTGGAAATCACCGCGTACATCCCCGGCGTTGGCCACAACCTGCAAGAGCACTCCATCGTGTTGGTTCGTGGCGGTCGTGTGAAGGACTTGCCCGGTGTTCGATACAAGGTGATTCGTGGCGCGCTTGACACCTCAGGCGTTCGCGATCGCAGCCAGGCCCGTAGCCGTTACGGCGCCAAGAAGGAGTCATAGGAATGCCCCGTTCAGGACCCGCCCCCCGTCGCGAAATTGCCCCCGATCCCGTCTATAAGTCCGTACTCGTTACCCAAGTCATCAACAAGATCCTAAGTAGGGGTAAGCGCAACACTGCCGAGCGCATTATGTACACCGCCCTCGAGACCGTAAAAGAGCGCACCGAGCAAGATCCGGTTGCTGTCTTGAAGCGTGCCGTTGAGAACGTGCGCCCAGAACTCGAAGTACGGAGTCGCCGCGTCGGTGGCGCGACCTATCAGGTTCCCGTTGAAGTTCGTCCCCGTCGCGCCACCACCTTGGCCATTCGCTGGCTGGTTGGTTTTAGCCGTAGCCGTCGTGAAAAGACCATGGCTGAGCGCTTGGCAAACGAAATCCTTGATGCTTCTAACGGCGTTGGCGCCGCGTTCAAGCGCAAGGAAGACCTCCACAAGATGGCCGAGTCCAATAAGGCATTCGCGCACTACCGCTGGTAGTCGCGCACCAACCCTCCCCACGAAAAGGTTCTGAGAATATGGCTGAAGTCCGCCCCGTCCCGCTTGAGCGCACCCGCAATATCGGCATCATGGCCCACATCGATGCCGGTAAAACGACGACGACTGAGCGCATCTTGTATTACACCGGTCGTAACTACAAGATTGGTGAAGTACACGAAGGCGCCGCCACCATGGACTGGATGGTCCAAGAGCAAGAGCGTGGCATCACCATCACGTCGGCGGCTACCACCTGCTCGTGGAATAACCACACGATCAACATTATTGATACACCCGGTCACGTTGACTTCACTGTTGAAGTAGAGCGCTCACTTCGCGTCTTGGACGGCGCTGTTGCCGTCTTCGACGCGGTTGCTGGTGTTGAGCCGCAGACCGAAACCGTATGGCGACAGGCGAACAAGTACAACGTGCCTCGTATGTGCTTCATCAACAAGATGGACCGCACCGGCGCTGACTTCTACCGCTGTGTCGACATGATCAAAGATCGCTTGGACTGTGTGCCGGCAGTTATCCAGCTGCCTATCGGCGCTGAAGCTGACTTCCTTGGCGTCGTTGATCTCTTGACCATGAAAGCCTTACTTTGGGACGACGAAAAGGGTGTCGAGTTCCACGAGGCTGAGATCCCCGCGGACCTCGTTGAATCGGCCAATGCCTATCGCGCCGAACTCCTCGAAGCGGTGGCAACCTTTGATGAAGCCTTGATGGAGAAGTACCTCGGCGACGAGACCATTACGTCGGAGGAAATCAAGGTGGCGCTTCGTAAGGCCACCTTGGCGGTAGAGCTCATCCCGATTCTGTGTGGAACTGCGTTCAAAAACAAGGGCGTTCAGCCCATGCTCGACGCCGTCATCGACTACCTACCTTCACCCATTGACCTCCCTCCGACGGTCGGCTCGAAGCCGGGCAAGCGCGAAGAGGCCATGAGCCGTGAAGTGTCGGATGCCGCCCCCTTCTCCGGTCTGGCTTTCAAGATCATGACCGACCCTTACGTCGGCAAGCTCACCTACGTCCGTGTCTACTCAGGCACCTTCGAAAAGGGTGGCACCTTGATCAATACCACCAAGGGTGGCAAGAAAGAGCGCATTGGTCGACTGCTTCAGATGCACGCCAATAGCCGTGAAGACATCGATACCGTCTATACCGGTGACATCTTTGCCGGTGTTGGATTTAAGAACACCACGACTGGTGACACCTTGTCCGACCCCGATAACCCCATTGAGCTCGAAGCCTTGGAGTTCCCCGAGCCCGTTATCCACGTGGCCGTTGAACCCAAGACCAAGGCCGACCAAGACAAGCTCGGCAAGGCGCTCTATGCCTTGTCGGAGGAAGACCCGACCTTCCGTGTACGCACCGACGAAGAGACCAACCAAACGGTTATCTCCGGTATGGGCGAATTGCACTTGGAGGTGCTGGTAGACCGCATGCTTCGCGAATTCAACGTGGACGCCAACGTTGGTAAGCCTCAGGTGGCCTATCGCGAGACCATTCGCAAGAAGGTTGAGAAAGTCGAAGAGAAGTATGTCCGCCAGACCGGTGGTAAGGGTCAGTACGGCCACGTGGTCATCACCGTTGAGCCCACAGGCCCCGGTGGCGGTTACGAGTTCGTAGACGCCATCTCAGGCGGTGTGATCCCCAAGGAATACATCCCCTCGATCAACCAGGGCATCCAAGAATCGCTCACCTCGGGAGTGTTGGCTGGCTACCCCATGGAAGACCTCAAGGTCACCTTGACCTATGGCTCCTACCACGATGTTGACTCCTCGGAAATGGCCTTCAAGATTGCCGGTTCGCTCGCTATCAAGAAAGCCACCCGATCGGCAAGTCCGGTACTCCTCGAGCCAGTCATGGACGTCGAAGTGGTCACCCCCGACGACTACATGGGCGACGTTATCGGCGACCTGTCGAGTCGTCGAGGCAAGGTCGAAGGCATGGAACAGCGCGGAAATGCCCAAGTAATCAAGGCGCAGGTGCCACTTTCTGACATGTTTGGCTATGCCACGGACCTGAGAAGTCGGACGCAGGGCCGTGCCACGTACACCATGCAATTCCATTCTTATGCTGAAGTTCCCGAGTCGGTCTCCAAGGAGATCATTGCTCGTGCGACAGGGGCCTAAGAATCCACTAGAGTCTTTTCTCCCTGTTGTGAACGGCCCTGGCTGCTAGCGACAGGGGAGAAGTATCGAAGAAGTACATCCACGTAACGATGACGGGCCCGAGGGGGTATCCGTCCTAAAAACCAGGGAGAGGTCCCCCAATGGCCAAGCAGAAGTTCGAGCGCAACAAGCCTCACGTCAACATCGGAACCATGGGTCACATTGACCACGGCAAGACCACGTTGACGGCGGCGATTACCAAGGTACTGTCAGACGCTAACCCCGGCACTGAGTTCACGCCCTTCGACCAGATCGACAAGGCCCCTGAAGAGCGCCAGCGCGGTATCACCATTTCTATTGCCCACGTTGAGTACGAGACGGAGAACCGTCACTACGCCCACGTGGACATGCCCGGCCACGCTGACTACATCAAGAACATGATCACTGGTGCGGCTCAGGTTGACGGTGCCATCCTTGTCGTGTCGGCCGCTGACGGCCCCATGCCGCAGACCCGTGAGCACGTACTGCTTGCTCGCCAAGTCGGTGTTCCCTACATCGTCGTGGCCCTGAACAAGGCTGACGTTGTCGACGACCCCGAACTCATCGAGCTCGTTGAGCTTGAAATCCGTGAGCTCCTTAACGAGTACGAGTTCCCCGGCGACGACACCCCCATCGTCCAGGTTTCGGCCCTTAAGGCCCTTGAAGGTGACGAGAAATGGGCTGCCAACGTCCTAGAGCTCATGGCGGCGGTTGACGCTTACATCCCTGAGCCTGAGCGCGAAACATCCAAGCCCTTCCTCATGCCCGTTGAAGACGTCATGTCCATCACCGGTCGTGGCACCGTGGTGACCGGCAAGATCGAAGCTGGCGTCGTCAACGTTGGTGACGAAGTTGAGATTGTTGGTTTGCGCGACACGCAAAAGACCACCGTGACGGGCATCGAGATGTTCCGTAAGCTCCTCGACAACGGCCAGGCTGGCGACAACGTCGGCGTGCTTCTTCGTGGTACCAAGAAAGAAGACGTCGAGCGCGGACAGGTTCTGTGCAAGCCCGGCTCCATCACCCCTCACACCAACTTCGAGGCCAACGTCTACGTGTTGACGAAGGAAGAAGGCGGTCGCCACAAGCCCTTCTTCTCGAACTACCGTCCTCAGTTCTACTTCCGCACCACGGACGTCACTGGCTCCATTGAGCTTCCTTCGGGAACCGAAATGGTCATGCCTGGTGACAACACCGAGATGACCGTAGAGCTGGGCAAGCCCATCGCTATGGACGAGGGTCTGCGCTTCGCGATCCGCGAAGGTGGCCGCACCGTCGGTGCCGGTCGCGTTACCAAGATCCTCAAGTAGTAGAGCGGATTCTAAGAACCATGGCAAATAAGATTCGAATTCGGCTCAAGGCCTATGACCACGAGATTCTCGATCAATCGACCGAGAAGATCGTTCAGACGGTCCTGCGCACCCAGGCCAAGGTTCAAGGTCCGGTGCCGCTCCCCACAGAGAAGCACCGCTACACGGTGATCCGCAGTCCCCACAAATACAAGGATTCGCGGGAGCACTTCGAGATGCGTATTCACAAGCGTCTCGTTGACATCGTGGAGCACACCCCCAAGACAGTTGACTCGCTTCAGCGACTCGACCTTCCTGCGGGCGTGGACATCGAGATCAAAATTCAATAATTTCGGGCTTTGTGCCCCCCGGCCGAACCGTTTTGCGGAATCGGCCGGGGGGCGCTAGTCTGAATACCCCCCAGAAATGGGAGGCACCGAGGTGACTCGGAGCCAAGCAGTAGACGTGCTCGACAGCCTGGTAACAGGGACGTCGAGCCGAAACATTCGAGCGCTCTGTTCGGGGTTTCCCGAACGGAGCGTTGGCATGTCAGCGGAAACGCTGTCATCCAAGTTGAGGAAGGTTGCAAGTGGCAACGAAGGCGATCGTCGGCGAAAAAGTCGGCATGACACAGGTCTGGGACGAGGACAACCGCGTGGTACCCGTTACCGTGATCAAGGTTGCGCCGGTTCGCGTAGTCCAGGTCAAGACAGGCGAGCGCGACGGTTACGCCGCGCTTCAAGTCACCTGGGGCTCGAAGAAGGCATCCAAGCTCACCCGTCCCGAGGCAGGACACTTCTCCTCTGCTGGTGTAGAGCCGGGCGACAAGGTCGTCGAGCTTCGTATTGATGAAGTAGGCGACTACACCGTTGGTCAAGAGATCACTGCTGAACTCTTCGAGAAGGGCGAGCGCGTTGACGCGATTGCCGTGTCGAAGGGTAAGGGTTTCGCTGGTGGCATGAAGCGACACAACTTTAAGGGCCAAGGAGCTTCTCACGGTAACCACAAGCACCATCGTGCGCCTGGCTCTATTGGTGGATGCTCGACCCCGGGTCGTGTCTTTAAAGGAACCCGGATGGCTGGACGTATGGGTGGCGAGCGCACGACGATTACCAACTTGGTCATCGTGGCTGCTGATCCAGAGCGCCAGTTGCTGCTCGTGAAGGGTGCGGTGCCCGGATCCAATGGAAGCACCGTCATTATCCGCAACTCCGTCAAGGTAGCGACACCTAAGGCCAGGGGAGGCGTTCGATGAGTGAAACCATGCTCCGTGGACCTATTCAGAAGGACCGTCCAGCCCCCGTCGCTCGCAGCGTGGAGCGCAAGGACATCACCGGCAAGGTGCTCGGCACCGTCAAGCTCGCTCCTGAGATCTTCGGTATTGAGCCCAACGTTCCGGTGATGCACCAAGTCGTGACCGCGCAACTTGCCGCTAAGCGTTCGGGTACTCAGTCCACCAAGACCCGCGCCGAGGTGCGTGGTGGTGGCGCTAAGCCCTTTAACCAAAAGGGTACGGGTCGGGCTCGTCAAGGTTCGAGTCGCGTACCTTCCATGCCCGGTGGTGGCGTAGCCATGGGCCCCAAGCCCCGCAAGTACGACCAAGCAACCCCCAAAAAGATGGTTCGCCTGGCCTTGCGCTCAGCACTCTCGGACCGCGCTTCGGAAGACAATGTCATCGTGGTCGACAAGTTTGACTTCGACGCCCCCAAGACGAAGGACGCCTTAAGCGCCTTGGCCGCTATTGGGGCAAACGGTCACGTGCTCTTGGTGCTGACCGACGAAGAGATCAACGCAACGCTGTCGTTTCGTAACCTAGGTCACGTCACGACCTTGACGGCCGATCAGCTCAATACCTACGACGTCATCCGTAACGACGTGGTGGTGTTCACCGACGCCACGCTGCCAACGGCGACCGAAGGAGACGAGGCCTGATGCGCGATCCCATGTCCGTACTGATTCGCCCCGTAGTTTCTGAAAAGACCTACGGCTTGATGGACGAGGGCACCTACGTCTTCGTCATCGATAAGGCTGCTACCAAAATCGACGTGCGTCACGCCGTAGAGCAGGCCTTTGGCGTCAAGGTTGCCAACGTCAACACCCTGAACCGTAAGGGCAAGACGACGCGTAACCGTCGCACGAATACCCCCGGCTCTCGCCCCGACACCAAGCGCGCATTCGTGACCTTGGTTGAGGGCGACAAGATCGACCTCTTCGAGAACTAGAGAGAAGCAGATGGCACTTCGCACGCGTAAGCCCACCAGTCCTGGTCGTCGGTTCCAGACGGTCTCGGATTTCTCCGAGATCACGAAGACCACGCCTGAAAAGTCGCTGTTGGCATCAAAGTCAAAGACGGGTGGTCGTAACAACTACGGCCGCAAGACGTCGCGTCACCGCGGCGGCGGTCACAAGCAGCAGTACCGCATTATTGACTTTCGTCGAAACAAGAACGGCATTCCCGCAACGGTGGCCGCGATTGAATACGACCCGAACCGTAACTGCCGTATTGCCTTGCTTCACTACCACGATGGTGAAAAGCGCTACATCTTGGCTCCGGCCGGTTTGAAGGTTGGTGACAAGGTACAAAGTGGCCAAGGCGCTGACATCCGCACCGGTAACGCCTTGCCCATGCGCTACATCCCTACTGGTTCCGTGGTTCACAATGTTGAACTTCGTCCCGGTGGCGGTGGCAAGGTTGCCCGTGGTGCCGGTATGAGCGTTCAGCTCGTGGCCAAGGACGGCGGCTACGCCACCTTGCGCCTTCCCTCCACCGAAATGCGTCGCGTACCCATTGACTGTGTCGCGACCTTGGGCGTGGTCGGCAACGCGGAGCACGAGCTCATCAAGATTGGTAAGGCTGGCCGTAACCGCTGGAAGGGCAAGCGCCCCCAGACCCGTGGTGTTGCTATGAACCCGGTGGACCACCCTCTTGGTGGTGGTGAAGGTAAGACCTCTGGTGGCCGTCACCCGGTTTCGCCTTGGGGTAAGCCCGAAGGCCGTACGCGTCCCAAAAACAAGGAATCCGACAAGCTCATCGTCCGTCGCCGCCGTACCCGCGGCGCTCGGCGATAGGGAGAACCAACCATGCCCCGTAGCCTTAAAAAGGGTCCGTTCGTCGACGAGCACCTGCTCAAGAAGATCGATAAAGCGAACGCCGCCAATGAGAAGAAGGTCATTAAGACCTGGTCACGTCGATCAACGATTATCCCCGACATGATTGGCCACACCATTGCCGTCCATGACGGCCGCCGCCACGTGCCGGTCTTCGTCACTGAATCGATGGTGGGCCACAAGCTTGGTGAATTTGCTCCGACGCGGACCTTCCGTTTCCACGCCGGTCAAGAAAAGGTAGGCCGCCGATGACCGCTACCAAGACCAATGAGCGTCCTGGGACCAAGGCTGTCCTTCGCCACTTCCACATGTCTGCCTCTAAGGCTCGAGTGGTGTTGAACCTCATTCGAGGCAAAGACGTACAACTTGCTTCTGAAATCTTAAATAATACGGAGCGCGAAGCAGCAGACGTCATTGCCAAGGTGCTGGCTTCTGCAGTGGCGAACGCTGTGCACAATGACGGCCAGAGCGCAAGTGAGCTCTACGTGGCCGCTGCGTATGCCGACGAGGGCACCACGATGAAGCGCTGGCGTCCCCGCGCTCGTGGGCGCGCCACCCGGATTCGCAAGCGCGCGTGCCACATTACGGTCATCGTCGCTCGCATGGATGACGACAAGCTCGCAATCCGTGCCAAGGCGAACCAGAACGCTCAAGTTGCCCGCTCCAAGCGCGTGGCTGAGTCGCGTCGTCGCGCCGACCAGCAAGGTCGTGGGCGTCGTCGTGACGCTGAGCGCGAAGCCGCGGTTGAAGCCGAGGCACTCGAGATGACGAACGAGGAGACCACCGAGGTGGTCGAGACTGACCAGGTCGATGCTCCCGTGGAAGCCGTCGACATTGAGGTCACCGAGATCGACGACATCGCTCAAGACTCCAATGTCGGTGATGACGATGCTGAAACTACTGATGCCACCTCAGAAGAGGTTGCCGAAACTGAAGAAGAGAGCAACTAATGGGTCAGAAGGTAAACCCATACGGCTTCCGCCTAGGAATCACGACGGACTGGAAGTCGCGGTGGTACGAAGACAAGAGCTACAAGGAATTCGTCATTGAGGACTGGAAGATTCGTGACTTCCTCAACCGCGAGCTTGAGACCGCAGCCGTAAGCCGTATCGAAATTGAGCGTACGCGCGACCGGATTCGCGTTGACATCCACACCGCACGCCCCGGCATCGTTATTGGTCGCCGCGGGGCTGAGGCTGACCGCCTCAAGAAGGAGTTGGAAAAGATCACTGGTCTTCCCAACCGCATTCAGCTCAACATCCAAGAGATTAAGCAGCCTGAGCTTGACGCAACCTTGATCGCTCAGGGTATTGCTGACCAGCTGGTTCGTCGTGTGGCCTTCCGTCGTGCGATGAAGCGAGCGATTCAGACGGTACAAAAGGCTGGTGCGCTGGGTATTAAGGTCCAGTGCTCGGGTCGCCTTGGTGGTGCTGAAATGTCGCGTAAAGAGCAGTACCGAGAAGGTCGTGTGCCGCTGCACACCCTGCGCGCCGACATTGACTATGGATTCCGCGAGGCCAAGACGGCAACTGGCCGTGTCGGCATCAAGGTGTGGATCTACAAGGGTGACATCCTGCCCTACAAGGTCAGCATCGAAGACAAGATCAAGACTGAAGCCGCTATGGCGACGGGCTCAACCTCGGGTTCCGTTGAGGCTGGCACGACCGAGGCTGCTCCCAAGCGTCTCATAACTGCGGGCGGTGGACGTCGTAAGGCACAAATGCCTGAGCCCGGTGTCGTCGATGTGGTTGACGAGATTGTGGTCGAAGGTGAGCTCGAGGCTCCTCGAGAAATTATTGCGACGCCGGTAGAGGCCGACGAGCTCGAAAAGCGACTTACCGCTGAAGAAGAGATTGAGGCTCGCGTTCACGAGAGCCACGAGACTCCTCACTTCCGCAAGGAGGTTGACTAAGCATGTTGATGCCCCGTCGTACCCGCTATCGCAAGCAACAGCGTGGTCGTATGTCAGGTCAAGCCAAGGGTGGCACAGAAGTTACCTTCGGAGACTTTGGCATCCAGGCTCTTGAGCCGGGTTGGATCACCGCTCGCCAAATTGAGGCCGCCCGTATCGCCATGACTCGTCACGTGAAGCGTGGCGGCAAAGTATGGATCCGGGTGTTCCCAGACAAGCCCGTCACCAAGAAGCCTGCCGAGACCCGCATGGGTTCTGGTAAGGGTAACCCCGAGTTGTGGGTAGCCGTCGTCAAGCCTGGCCGCATTATGTTCGAGCTCGCCGGTGTCGATCAGGCCTTGGCCAAGGCCGCTATGGAACGAGCAATTCAGAAGCTTCCTATTCGTGCCAAGTTTGTGGTGCGCCCAGGAAGCCATGGCACGCCGGAGGTGCAGCTATGAGCACTCGTATGGATGAATTTGTCTCCCTTTCCGACGATGAGTTGGTTGACCGTCTTGCGGAGTCGCGTCGTGAGGTTTTTAACCTTCGATTCCAGCTCGCGACCGGTCAACTCGATAACACCGCTCGTTTGGGAGTGGTGCGCAAGGACATCGCTCGTGTGATGACCGTACTGCGTGACCGCGAAATCGCGGCAGCCGATGCGTTGGCCGCTGCTGGAGAGGACGCTTAATGAGCGAGAACACGGTAGAAGAAACTGTTGAGCGCGCAGCGCGCAAGGTCCGCGAAGGCATCGTCGTCTCGGACAAGATGGACAACACCATTGTGGTGGCCATCGTCGAGCGCGTCCGTCACCCCAAGTACGGCAAGACCGTGCAGCGCACGAAGAAGCTCTATGCCCATGACGCCACTAATGACGCAAAGATTGGCGACCGGGTCCGCGTCAGCGAGACTCGTCCCCTGTCGAAGCTCAAGCGCTGGCGCCTGGTTGAAATCTTGGAGCGTGCCCGATGATTCAGCAAGAGTCCCGTCTTCGCGTAGCCGATAACTCAGGTGCCAAGGAAGTTCTGTGCATCCGAGTACTCGGTGGATCGCGTCGTCGCTACGCCTCTATTGGCGATGTCTTCATTGCGACCGTAAAAGATGCCATTCCTGGTGCTGCGGTCAAGAAAGGTGACGTCGTACGTTGCGTTGTGGTTCGTACCAAGAAGGAGAAGCGCCGTGCAGACGGTAGCTATATCCGTTTCGATGAAAATGCCGCCGTGCTGATTAACGACCAGTTGCAGCCTCGCGGCACTCGCATCTTTGGCCCCGTTGGCCGTGAGTTGCGTGACAAGAAGTTCATGCGAATTGTTTCGCTGGCGCCGGAGGTGCTCTAATGCGCGTGAAAAAAGGTGACGAGGTCGTGGTGCTTTCCGGTAAGTACGCCGGGCACCGCGCCGAAGTAATTAAGGCCATGCCGGCCTCTGATCAGGTAGTGCTCGACAGCGTCAACATCGCTAAGCGGCACACCAAGCAGCGCTCAGAGACGACCCAAGGTGGCATCATCGACAAGTTCATGCCGATTCACGTCTCAGCGGTTTCGCTGTGGTGCAAGGGCCACGATGGCCCAGCGCGTGCCGGCATCAAGGTTGACGGGGAAACGAAAACCCGCGTCTGCCGCAAGTGTGGAGCGGAGCTGTAAATGACAACCACTACTCGCCCCCGTCTCAAGGAGCGCTACGACAACGAAGTGCGTTCGCACTTGCAGTCGGAGTTGGGCCTCGCGAACATTATGGAAGTTCCTCGACTCGTCAAGATTGTGGTGAACGCCGGTGTTGGTAAGGCAACCCAACAGCAGAGTTTGCTCGAAGGTGCGCAACGCGACCTCGAAGCCATCACCGGGCAAAAGCCTGCGGTGACGAAGGCTCGTAAGTCCATTGCAAACTTCAAACTTCGTGAAGGCCAGCCCATCGGCGCCAAGGTCACCCTCCGTGGGGATCGCGCTTGGGAATTCCTCGACCGCTTGATCTCGTTGGCAATCCCGCGTATCCGCGACTTCCGAGGTTTATCGGCGAAGTCTTTCGACGGAAATGGCAACTACACCTTCGGGGTCAACGACCAGTTGATCTTCCCCGAACTCGAGTACGACAAGATCGACACCCCGCGTGGCTTTGATATCACGATTGTGACCACAGCCCGCACCGATGAGGAAGGTCGTGCGTTCCTGAGAGCGTACGGATTCCCGTTTAAGCAGGAGACCAAGTAGTCCCATGGCAAAAAAGGCACTCATTCTTAAGTCACAGCGCACCCCAAAGTTCAAGGTGCGCGCATACACCCGCTGCCAGCGTTGTGGTCGACCCAAGTCGGTCTACCGCAAGTTTGGTCTCTGCCGTATCTGCCTGCGCCAAATGGTGCACGCCGGCGAGATTCCTGGCGTCACGAAGGCAAGCTGGTAGGGGAGGTTCGATATGTCCATGACTGACCCCATCGCAGACATGCTGACCCGTATTCGCAACGCGAATAAGGCGCAGCATGACACGGTTTCGATGCCTGGCTCCAAACTCAAGGAAGCGCTCGCGCACATCCTTGAGCGCGAAGGCTACATCGGCACCTTTGAGGTGACCCCCAACGAGGGCAAGCCCGGCTCAACCTTGAGCATCAACTTGAAGTACGACGGGAACCGTCGCTCGTCTATTGCCGGCTTGAAGCGTGTTTCGACGCCCGGCCTTCGCATTTACGCCCGTAGCGACAACATCCCGCGTGTACTCGGTGGTTTCGGCGTAGCCGTACTTTCGACTTCTGCCGGCCTGATGACCGACAAGGAAGCTCGCAAGCGCCACTTGGGTGGAGAGGTCCTCTGCCATGTTTGGTAACAAGCGTTCAGCAAAGAGGGAGGAGGCCTAGATGTCACGCATCGGCAAGGCTCCCATCACGGTTCCATCTTCGGTGACCGTTGAGGTGGGCGACGGCAAGATTTCGGTTAAGGGCCCGCAGGGGACCTTATCGAGAGTTATTCCCGGCCAAATCATGATTCGTCAAGAAGGTGAGACCTTGATGGTCGAGCGGCCTAACGACGAGCGAGAGAACCGTGCCCTGCACGGCCTCACTCGCACGCTGGTGGCCAACATGGTGATCGGTGTTACTGATGGCTTCACGAAAGAACTCGACATCGTTGGCGTTGGCTACCGCGCTCAAGCCAAGGGTCCGGGTTCGATTGAACTCGCTCTCGGCTTCAGTCACGCTGTCCACTTTGACGCACCCGAAGGCATCACCTTCGAGGTCCCGGCTCCCACGAAGATCATCGTAAAGGGCAACGACAAGGAAGTTGTTGGCCAGGTTGCCGCCAATATTCGCAAAATTCGTAAGCCCGAGCCCTACAAGGGCAAGGGAGTGCGCTACGTAGACGAGCGCGTTCTACGCAAGGCTGGAAAGGCGGCGAAATAGT
The DNA here is from genome assembly GCA_903875425.1 of uncultured Actinomycetes bacterium. Taxonomy (GTDB): domain Bacteria; phylum Actinomycetota; class Acidimicrobiia; order Acidimicrobiales; family RAAP-2; genus CAIQWC01. Next base: position 50,324 of record CAIQWC010000040.1, read on the forward strand.
TATGGCTCAGCGCTCAACTCGCGTACTTCGTATCCGGCGTCACCGTCGTGTGCGTCTCAGCGTCTCGGGTACGGCAGCCGTACCGCGTGCCGCCGTGTTCCGTTCCAACAAGCACATCAGCGTGCAGCTCATCGACGACGCGTCCGGCAAGACCTTGGTCGCTGCCTCGTCCGTCGAGAAGGGCTCCAACGTTGCAGGGGCTAACCGCGAGGGCGCCGTCAAGGTGGGTGCCCTCATCGCCGAGCGGGCGAAAGCCGCTGGCATTACCAAGATCGTCTTTGACCGTGGTGGTTTCACTTACCACGGCCGAGTCGCTGCGCTCGCTGATGCGATGCGTGAGGGAGGACTGAAGTTCTAATGGCTGAATTACAGCAATACGAAGAGCGCACCATCAACGTCAACCGCGTTGCCAAGGTCGTCAAGGGTGGTCGTCGCTTTAGCTTCGCCGCCCTCATGGTGATCGGCGATGGCAACGGAAACGTTGGACTGGGATACGGCAAGGCAAAAGAAGCTGGCTTGGCTGTTCAAAAGGGCATTGAAGAGGCTCGCAAGAACATGTTTGAGGTTCCCCTGGCTGGTTCCACCATCACCCACCCAGTGCTTGGTGAAGCGGGCGCCGGTCGCGTACTGCTCAAGCCTGCGGCTCCTGGTACTGGTGTTATTGCCGGTGGTGCCGCCCGCGCCATTCTTGAAATGGCTGGCGTAAAGGACATCTTGGCTAAGTCTTTAGGTTCGTCGAACTCGATCAACGTGGCCCACGCCACGATCGCTGGTCTTCGCGCCCTGCGTCGTCCCGAGGATATTGCTGCACTTCGTGGCAAGTCCGCTGACGAGGTAGTTCCCGGTGGCGTACTGCGTGCTTACAACGAGCGTAAGCGCAATAACACCTTGTTCAAGGAAGTGATTTGAGATGGCTGAATTGAAAGTCACCCAAGTTCGTTCAAGCATTGGTACCAAGCCCAAGCACCGTGGCACGCTTCGCGCACTGGGACTTCGTGGTATTGGAAAGACGAACACGCTACCGGATCGTCCTGAGATCCGCGGCATGATCGCTCGCGTACCCCACCTGATCACGGTGGAGGAGGTTTAAGCAGATGAAACTTCACGATCTCGTTCCCGCAGAGGGTTCCAATAAGCGCAAGCAGCGCGTTGGCCGTGGTATCGCAGGTAAGGGTGGGAAAACCGCTGGCCGTGGTACGAAGGGTCAAAAGGCTCGTGACACGATCCCCGCAGGCTTTGAAGGTGGCCAGTTGCCCTTGATGCAACGTCTGCCGAAGCTCAAGGGCTTCAATAACCCCTTCCGTGTCGAGTACACCCCGGTAAACCTTGACGCCATCGCCGCCCTCGGCGAGCACGACGTTACCCTCGAGCTCATGGTGGCTCGCGGTCTCGCCAAAAAGGGTGAATTGGTTAAAGTCTTAGGTCGTGGCTCGCTTAGCTCAGCGATTTCAGTTAAGGCTCACGCCTTCTCTGCGTCGGCCGAAGCTGCCATTACCAACGCTGGCGGCTCCATTGAGACGCTGGACAAGCCTTTCAAGGTTCGTCCGGCTGCTCAAGGTAACCAACACGCCAACCGCTAAGGGAAGCATTTAACCCCGTGCTGCACCGCCTCGCGAACATTTTCCGAGTTCCTGACCTTCGCAACAAGGTCCTCTTTACGCTTGCCATCATTGCGCTGTATCAGTTCGGCGCCAACGTGCCGGTTCCTGGCGTTTCCTACGCCAAGGTGCAGTTGCTGCAGTCGCAAGCATCGGGCAAGGGCGTTCTCGGATTCTTGAACTTGTTCTCGGGTGGTGCTTTGACCCGTTTGGCTATTTTTGGTCTTGGCGTCATGCCCTACATCACCAGCTCGATCATCATTCAGTTGCTGACGACCGTGATTCCGAAACTTGAAGAATGGCGAGACCAAGGAGCAGTGGGTCAAAAGAAGATCACTCAGACCACTCGGTACCTCACCATTGCGCTGGCTCTACTGCAGGCAACGGGTTTGGTCTACGCATTCCACGGCCACGACCAGGCGCTAATCGGTTTGACCATTGACCTCATTCCGAAGTTCAGCCTTGGCTTGGCCGCAATGATGGTCTTGTTGTTGACTGCCGGTACCGCTTTCGTGATGTGGCTCGCCGAACTGGTCACCCAGCGTGGTATCGGTCAGGGTATGTCGATCTTGATCTTCGCTAACGTCGTCTCAGGAATTCCCTCGGGCGCCCGAGGTATTTGGCAAGAAGGTGGCCCGACCAAGGGGATTGTCATCCTTGTGGTTTCGCTCGCCCTTTTAGTATTCATCGTCTTTATGGACCAAGGTCAGCGTCGCATCCCCGTCACCTTCGCCAAGAAGGTTGTGGGGAGGCGTATGTATGGCGGAAACTCGACCTACATCCCGCTCAAGGTTAACCAAGCCGGTGTGATCCCCATCATCTTCGCGAGTTCCGTGCTCTACATTCCGGTCTTGCTCTCGAACATTATTCCTTGGGCCTGGTTCCAGAACTTTGTTCGCAACTCCATGACTCCGACGAGTTTCTTCTATATCGGTTCATATTTCCTCCTCATCGTGGCCTTTACGTTCTTCTACGTGTACATCGCGTTCGAACCTCACCAACAGGCTGATCAGATTCGTAAACAAGGTGGTTTCATCCCCGGCATTCGACCCGGCCCTCCGACTGAGAAATACTTCAGTCATATCTTGAGTCGCATCACAGTGGTCGGCGCATTTTTCTTGGGCTTTGTTGCCGTCGTGCCCTCGCTGATCATGGCGCTGTGGCACCTAAACAAGTTCCCCTTCTATGGCACCACCTTGCTGATCAGCGTTGGTGTTGCGCTCGAAACCATGCGCCAGATTGACTCTCAGTTGATGATGCGTAACTACGAAGGCTTCCTGAAGTAGAACCATGAGTTCCGGGGTCAGGCTCATCGTCCTCGGCAAGCAGGGCGCGGGAAAGGGGACGCAGTGCGTTCGCTTATCGCACCGCTATGCCATTCCACACATCTCTACCGGAGATATGTTGCGCGCTGCTGTTCGTAACCAAACTGCACTCGGCAAGGTGGCGGGACCACTCATGGATGCCGGATCGCTCTTAGGTGACGACCTCATTATGAGCATCGTGAGCGAACGACTGAGCGAACCTGATGCGGCAACGCGAGGCTTTATTCTCGATGGTGTTCCTCGTACGGTTACCCAAGCAGAGCTTCTCGAAGAAAAAATTGGCGTCGATGGTATCGATTGCGTTATCAACTTGGATGTTCCTACCGATGACGTATTGCAGCGACTCGTGTCGCGTCGCGTCTGTGGGGACTGCGGTGCCATCTACTCGACGAACCAGCCACCAGCCGTGAACTGGACCTGTGACAACTGTGGTGGGCAAGTGGTGCAACGTAACGATGACACCGCTGAGGCAATTCTCAAGCGCCTTGCCGCTTATGAAGCGGAGACACTTCCTCTCGTGGGCTTCTATCAATCGCGTGGCAAGGTAGTGACCATTGACGGATCTCGAAGCGCAGATCACGTGTTTGAAGCGACGGTGGCCGCTATCAAGGCAGCAACCGCCAAGCCATGAGACGTAACGCGGTAGAGCTTGACAAGATGCGTCGAGCCGGCAAGGTCGTAGCGGAGATGCACGAAGCGACCCGAGCAGCAATTCGTCCAGGGGTTTCCACGATGGATCTCAACAAGATTGCCGCCGAGGTCATCGAAAAGCGTGGGGCTAAATCCAATTTCCTTGGCTACCACGGTTTTCCCGCGGTGATTTGTTCGAGCCCCAATGACATGATCGTCCACGGCATCCCCTCTGAGGCTGTGATCTTGGAAGAGGGCGACATTATCTCCATCGATTGTGGCGCCATCATCGAGGGATATCACGGGGACGCGGCGTACACCGCAGGGGTGGGAACGATCTCGAAGCAAGCCCAACGCCTGATCGACGTCACAGAGCGTTCGATGTATGCGGGTATTGAACAGCTCACCAAGGGCAACCGACTCCACGAAGTCGGCCGAGCTGTAGAGGATGTGGCCTTAGCTGCTGGCTATGGCGTGGTGCGCGAATATGTCGGCCACGCCATTGGCACCGCCATGCATGAACAACCCCAAGTTCCCAACTACTGGCCAGGCTCACCGGGCCCGACGCTTAAGACCGGCATGGTCTTTGCCATCGAGCCCATGATCAACCTTGGTGGCGAAGACACCATGTTGTTAGAAGACGGCTGGAGCGTGGTGACCGCCGATGGCAGTCTGTCGGCGCATTTTGAACACACCATTGCCGTGACCGACAACGGGCCTGAAATCTTCACCCTGCCATAAGCGCAGTTGGCATTGACTCGCATCGCGGCCTTCCTTGTCATGCGTGCATCTCGAAAGTAACCTGTCGGAACAGGCGCCGTGGGAGCGCACAGGAAGTGAGCCTCACGACATTTCTTTCGTCTCGCCTCTCGGTGGCTGTGGTGGCTGCCGTACTCGGAGCCTCCGTCGTCGCATTGAGTTCTGGAGCGCTGACAAAAAATTCTCCGGTACGCGCCACAACGTTCTACGCGTGTGAGGCAAATAGTGGGGGAGTGGTGAGCACGATTAGTGTTTCTAGCTCTTTGCAATGTAAGAAGGGCTTCACAAAAGTTGCTTGGAACGCGACTGGCCCAACCGGAGCGCGGGGTCCCGCCGGTGCCCAAGGCACAGCAGGACCCGCAGGCGCGCAGGGTGCCATCGGGCCAACGGGGCCAAACGCACAACGTTGCACAACGTACTACCCAGCTGCTGATCTTGCGGGCTGCACCATCGAGGCAAGTGCGGTCAACGCGATCAACCTCGCGGGAGCAAATTTTGCCGGAGCGACCATTGGTGGCTCGGGAGCAATCGAAGCCAATGGTGGCAACTTTTCTTCCCTTCGTCTTGGTACTGGAGCGACTTTGTTTGCAGCGAACGTTACCGGGGCTAATTTTCAGTTTGCTGAAATCAGCAATGTTCACGTCGAAGGAGATTTCACGGGTGTAAATTTTTCGGCAGCGAACCTTCAAAATGATGATTTCATGGGAGCGATGGTGGACGACGTCAATTTCGCAAATGCCAATTTGCGCGGCGACACGAATTTGGCGCTAAACGGCACCGATATGTTTGCGAACACGGTATGTCCTGACGGTTCGAAGTCCCAGGAGGATCAGGGAACCTGCGTGAATAACACGGCCCCTTGAGAAGCAGTAGCGCCACAAGTTAACGCTTTCTATCGGGCAGCCTATAGAGATCGCTCGAGTAGCTCGGGAATAGACCTAGTCCCCTAGACCTAGGTGGTGTTTGGGACAAAGCCCTGAATATGTGGAAAACTCCGCGATTTGAGGCATGGGGGTGTCGACAAATTACTCAATTGGCGAAGGTCAGCATTTTCTGAGTAGGATGGCAATCCGCCCTAAACGGCCCTTGGCCGGATGGGTACCAGAAGTACTTCCATGCTGTGCACTGCTTAGTGTCGTGCGCTCGCTTGGGGGATGAGTTCAAGTCGCTAGGAGAACAACCTGTCAAAGCCGAAGGAAGATGCCATCGTCCTCGAAGGAACGGTCGTTGAGCCATTGCCAAACGCCATGTTTCGCGTTGAGCTCGAGAACGGGCACAAGGTACTCGCCCACAGTTCAGGGAAAATGCGCATGCACCGCATCCGTATTCTTCCTGGAGACAAAGTCCAAGTGGAGATTACTCCCTACGACTTGACCCGTGGACGAATTACCTATCGGTATAAATAAGTCACGTTGTTCTGTAACCAAGTTCGTTAGATAGAAGAAATCGGAGTTTCAATCATGAAGGTGCGACCCAGCGTCAAGCCAATGTGCGAGAAGTGCAAGGTGATTCGCCGGCACGGCAACGTGCAGGTGATTTGCGATAACCCGCGACACAAGCAGCGTCAGGGCTAGGGAAGAGGAAGAAGATACATGGCTCGTATTGCCGGCGTTGACATCCCACGCGAGAAGCGCGTTGAGATCTCGTTGACCTACATCTTTGGTATTGGTTTGACCACCTCGCGTCTTATCCTTACCGAAACGGGAATTAACCCCGATACGCGGGTGCGCGACTTGACTGACCCTGAGGTGAATCAACTCCGTGCTTGGATCGATCAGAACCTAACGGTCGAAGGTGACCTTCGTCGTGACGTCGCTCAAGACATCCGTCGCAAGATGGAAATTAACTGTTACCAAGGTGTTCGCCACCGCAAGGGCCTTCCGGTTCACGGCCAGCGCACCCATACCAATGCACGTACTCGTAAGGGCCCCAAGAAAACCGTGGCCGGTAAGAAAAAGGTGAAGAAGTAATGGCGAAGCCCACCAGTGCTCACCGCACGCGTCGCCGCGAGCGCAAGAATATTCCCTACGGCGTTGCTCACATCAAGAGCTCGTTCAACAACACCATTATTTCGATCAGCGATCCCGAGGGAAATGTCCTGTCATGGGCATCTGCGGGAAACGTTGGTTTCAAGGGATCTCGTAAGTCCACCCCCTTCGCAGCTCAGCTAGCCGCCGAACAAGCAGCGAAGCGTGCCATGGAGCACGGTGTCCGCAAGGTTGACGTACTCGTACGTGGTCCTGGCTCAGGCCGTGAAACCGCGATCCGTTCCCTTGCTGCCGCGGGCATTGAAGTGCTTGGCATCAAGGACGTCACCCCCATCCCCCACAACGGTTGTCGCCCTAAGAAGCGACGCCGGGTCTAAGGAGTATTTGTCATGGCCCGCTACACCGGACCCGTTTGCCGACTTTGTCGTCGCGAGCGCACCAAGCTCTACCTCAAGGGTGAGCGCTGTAACTCAATGAAGTGCCCCGTCTCTGAGCAGGTCACCGACCGCCACTCCCGCGCGTATCCGCCCGGCGAGCACGGTCGTGACCGTATGCGTCAGGGCTCTGAGTATCTCACCCAGCTTCGCGAGAAGCAGAAAGCTCGTCGTATCTACGGCATCCTCGAGACTCAGTTCCGTAACCTCTACGAAGAGGCGAACCGTCGTCCTGGCATTACCGGTGAGAACCTTTTGCAGTTCCTTGAACTACGCCTTGACAACGTGGTGTACCGCGCCGGTTGGGGTGCCAGCCGCAGCCAATCTCGTCAGTTGGTTCGTCACGGACACGTGCTCATCAATGGGAAGCGCGTCACCATCCCGAGTTACCGCGTTCGCAAGGGTGAGGTCGTCACCTTGAAGACGGTTACCCGGACCAACTTCAACGTGGTTCGTAACCGCGACACCTTGGATCGCCAGGTTCCCGCTTGGCTTGAAAAGGGAGACGAAGGTTTCTCTGTCACTGTGTTGAATATTCCCCTCCGTGAGAACATTGACGAGCCGGTCCAAGAGGCCCTCATCGTCGAGTTGTACTCGAAGTAACCGTCCAGATTTCGTAGATACCCGAGGAGTTACCCGCCATGCTCATTATCCAGCGCCCCACCGTCGAAGCCATCGGCGACGAGCAGCACAACCGTCAGCAATTCGCTGTTGGACCGCTCGACCCCGGCTTCGGCCACACGCTCGGCAACTCGCTGCGTCGCACGCTGCTCTCGTCTATTCCGGGAGCCGCCGTGACGCAGGTGCGATTTGACGATGCTCTGCACGAGTTCACCACGATTAACGGTGTGAAAGAGGATGTTACCGACATCATCTTAAACCTCAAGGATCTTCTGCTTCGTAGCGATAACGACGATTCGGTTGTTATCCGCCTTGACAAGTCCGGCCCCGCCGACGTCACTGCTGCTGACTTCATCGTGCCTACGGGCGTTGAAATCCTCAACCCTGAGTTGCACATCGCGACCGTGAACGCCAGTGGCCGTCTGGCCGTTGACGTAACGGTGGACCGCGGCGTTGGTTACGTGTCTGCTGAACGCAATAAGCGCAGCAACATCATTGGTGTAGTTCCCGTCGACTCGATCTTCTCACCTGTTCGTCGCTGCACCTACACGGTGGAGCCCGTTCGCGTAGAGCAGTCAACGGACTACGACCGCATTGTTCTTGATATCGAGACCGACGGCACGATTTCACCTCGCGAGGCACTCGCTTCGGCAGGGGCAACGCTTAGCTCCCTCGTGGGTATTGTCGCGAGCCTTGATGACGAGCCCCAGGCACTAGAGCTTGGTGACTCGGCTGCCAACATTGGCGTTGGTTCAGAGTTCGACACTCGTATCGAGGACCTCGGCCTTACCGAGCGTGCTCGTAACTGTCTCAAGCGTGCTGGTATCAACTCCATCGGTGAGCTCATGGCTTGCACCGAGAAGGACCTGCTTCAGATCACCAACTTCGGTCAAACTTCCCTCAAGGACGTTACTGAGCGTCTCGAAGAGCGCGGTCTTGACCTTCGAGCGGAGGCGTAGACCATGCGCGGTACTCCCAAGCGCGGGCGTCGTTTCGGCGGTTCGTCTGCCCACCAAAAGGCTATGCAGGGCAACCTTGTCGCATCGTTGATCGCGGCTGAATTCCTGGTCACCACCGAGGCCAAGGCTAAGGCGCTTCGTCCCGTCGCTGAGAAGTGCATCACTGCCGCGACCAAGGGTGGCGTTGCCAACCAGCGTCGCGTGGTGTCACTGATCCGTGACAAGGACATGGCTAACAAACTCTTTAACGAGATTGGCCCTCGCTACACCGAGCGTCCTGGCGGATACACCCGTATCCTCAAGCTCGGACCGCGCCCGGGCGATAACGCTCCGATGGCCCGCATCGAGCTCGTCTAAGCCATTCATGGGCGATACCGCCCGATGGAAGATCACCCTGGCATATCGGGGTACGGCCTTCCACGGCTTTGCAGCGCAGCCCGGCATGAGGACGGTTGCTGGCGATCTCGCTGACGCGCTCGCGAGACTGAGTCGACTCGAAACAGCTCCGCAGATCACCTGCGCTGGGCGAACCGACGCCGGCGTGCATGCTTCAGGTCAAGTAATCCACGTCGATCTTCCCAACCCGCTTCCCTCGACTCGCGACGAAGTGGTGGGGCCTGAGACCTTGGTCCGCCGGCTCAATCGTGGACTGAGTTCTGATATTTCCGTTCTTGATGCTGAGATCGTGGATGAGCATTTCGATGCTCGTCACAGCGCGATCTCTCGCACCTATCGCTACGTGATCCACGAAGGCGTAGTGGCTGACCCTCTCCTTGAGGGCATCGCCTGGCACGTGCCTCAGGCCTTGGATCTGCGGGCCATGAACCAAGCCATTGCCTCTTTCATCGGCGAGCATGATTTTCGGGCCTTTTGCCGTAGGGCTCCTGGCTCGACCGCAGAAGACCCGATTATGCGCCGGGTCATAAGCGCCGGGGTCCGAGATGCCAGCGGCTCTCAGGGACTGCAGCCATCCTCAGGGAGGCTTTTGGTGGTCGATATCTCAGCCAAGGCCTTTTGTCACCAAATGGTTCGCTCTATCGTGGGCCAAGTGGTCGAAATCGGCCGGCATCGCTCCTCGGCTGCCGATATCGTCGTGTTACTGCGAGGCGGGACTCGGGAAGGGGCGGCTCAGCCGGCCCCTTCTGAGGGGCTTTGCCTCGTCGAAGTGGGCTACGGACAACCCGGTTTGCCCGAAGTACCTGTTCCGTCCTAACATGGCACTCCCGCCTCGGGGCTACGGCTTCGAGGGCGCATCCCCGCTGATGGCGAAGGGGGATGCCAATCAGAAGGTTTGAAAGAGAGATTCAGTGCGTACTTATTCCCCCAAGGCAAGTGAGATCACCCGCGCGTGGTACTTGATTGATGCTGAAGGCATGGTCCTGGGCCGTCTCGCTACGGAAGTTGCGCGCCTGCTTCGTGGAAAGCACCGTCCTTACTACGCACCCCACCTCGACACCGGTGATCATGTTGTCATTATTAATGCCGACAAGATCGTGATGACGTCGAATAAGGCAGACCAAAAGTTTGCCTACCGTCACTCGGGCTATCCAGGCGGCCTTCGTTCAACGTCGTATGCGACCTTGCTCGAGAATAATCCCGTCGAGCTTGTCACCCGCGCGATCCGCGGGATGGTTCCGAAGAACCGTTTGGGACGTGCTCAAATGGAGAAGCTCAAGGTCTACGCAGGTGCGAGTCACCCTCACGTGGCACAGAATCCCCAGCCCCACGACGTTCCCGGCGCCCGTCGCCAGAACGCGTAATTCGAGAAAAGGCATAGCGAACAATGGCATCTCCTCTCACTCAGACCACTGGTCGTCGCAAGCAAGCAGTTGCGCGCGTACGTTTCCGTCCAGGTACCGGCGTTATCACGATCAATAAGCGGCCCTTCGTGGAGTACTTCACCTCCTCGGTTCACCGCATGCAGATTGAAGAGCCGCTGCGTATCGCTGGCGTTGAAGGAACCTTCGACATTGATGCCACCCTCGATGGTGGCGGTATGTCGGGTCAAGCCGGTGCGCTTCGTCTCGGTATTGCTCGATCCTTGATTGAGTTGGACGCAGAGCGTCGTCCCGACCTTAAGAAGGCGGGTCTTCTCACCCGCGATTCGCGTGAGAAGGAATCAAAGAAGTACGGCCTCAAAAAGGCTCGTAAGGCTCCCCAGTACTCGAAGCGTTAAGCAAGGTGCCGATCCAATTCGGCACCGATGGCCTTCGGGGCAAAGCAGACGAAGAGCTCACCGAAGCTATCGCCCGAGCCCTAGGAGTTGCCGCGGCTTCGGTGCTTGGTGGCGAGACCTTCTACCTTGGAAGGGATACGCGAGCATCATCGCCTCGACTCAGTACGGCCTTCGCACAAGGCATCGTGAGTGCAGGTGTCCACTGTATTGATATCGGGATTGCTCCAACACCGTGCGTGGCCGCCGTATGCGCTCAGTACCAAGCGCCCGGTGCGGTGATTTCCGCATCACACAACCCATGGTTTGACAACGGCATTAAAATTCTCGGCCCCGGTGGCGTAAAACTCCCCGCCGAGGTCGAAGCTGCGATCGAAACACAACTCAAGCTATGCCTAGACGCTGACGTGGCTATTGGTGGAGACGCCCACGTTGATGAGCGCTTGACCGAGATCTGGTCAGCGCACCTCGACGGCGTCATCGAAGGAGATCTCTCGGAACTCACCATTGCGATTGATACGGCTCACGGTGCAGCGAGCGCGTTAGCGCCTGACATCTTCACCGGCCTTGGCGCCACGGTCTTTGTTATGGGTAATCAACCAGATGGCCGAAACATCAACGATGGGGTGGGATCAACGCATCCTGAAGCACTGGCACAACTCGTTGTGGAATCGGGTGCGTCCCTCGGCCTGGCCTTTGATGGCGATGCCGATCGACTCATCGCCATCGACGAGATGGGCTGTGTCGTCGACGGCGATATCTTGATCACGCTGTTTGCCGAGGATCTTGAAAATCGCGGGCTACTTGCACACCATCGGGTCGTCGTCACGGTGATGAGTAACCTCGGCATGCTGCGCCACCTTGAGCATCACGGGATCGAAACGTCGGTGGTTCCCGTTGGTGACCGCAACGTTGTTGCAGAACTTACGCGTGGCGGATACAGCCTTGGCGGGGAGCAGTCGGGTCACATCGTTTTCTCGGACCTCGCAACGACGGGAGACGGTGTTCTCACCGGCGTACTCCTGGCGGATCTTGTTCGCCGATCAGGCCGGACGCTCTCTGAACTCGTGGCGCAGTGTTTTGATCCCTACCCTCAGGTGCTCCTTGCGGTGCCAGGGTCGAAGGTTCGCTTGGAGGACGCGCACGTGATCGAAGCCATCGTCGCTGCCGAAGCTGACCTTGGCGACGAGGGGCGGATTGTGGTTCGTGCCTCAGGTACCGAAGCGGTTATTCGTATCTTGGTAGAAGCACACGATGCCGCTCGTGCAAACTCAGTGGCGCAAGCGCTGGCTGGGGTAATTGGCTAGGGTTCCAACTCCGGCTGAATTGAGCGAGACCGCCCGGTAGGCTGGGGATCATGTGCGGCATCATTGGCGTTACCGGTGCAGCAGACGCCCTCGATGTTCTTCTCGATGGCCTCGAGCGGCTGGAGTATCGGGGATACGACTCGGCGGGCGTCGCCCTGGTGAACCACGGTGACGTAGCGCGTTGGCGTATCGCAGACGGGACCCACTCGGTCGCCAGCTTACGGAGCCTCACGGGCTCAGCGCCCCCGGCCCAGGCGGGCCTTGGCCACACTCGCTGGGCCACCCATGGTCAGCCCAACGAAGCCAACGCGCATCCCCACCTCGACTGCGGTGGGAACTTGGCCTTGGTCCATAACGGCATTATTGAAAACCACGCAGAACTCGCAGCCGGCCTGATTGAGCGTGGTCACGTCTTGACGTCGGTTACCGACAGCGAAGTGCTCGCTCACCTCATCGAGGAATTAATGGAAACCACAGGTTCACTCCTTACTTCCGTGCAGCAAGCCTTACTGGTGGTGCGCGGAGCCTTTGCCATTGGTGTGATGAGCGAGACCGAACCTGAGCTCATTGTGGCGGCACGACGCATTTCGCCACTGATTGTTGGTCGAAGTCAGGGCGCCTCATACCTCGCCTCTGATATCCCAGCGATTCTTGAACGTACCCGTGACGTGGTGATCGTGGAAGACGATCAAGTCGTAGAGTTGCGTCCAGGTTCGATTATCGTCCGCGACCGTGACGGCCACGAGGTTGTGCCTCGTTCCATGCACATTGACTGGGATATTGAAGCGGCACAAAAAGATGGCTTTGACGATTTCATGACCAAAGAGATCTCAGAGCAGCCTCGTGCCATCGCCGACACCCTACGTGGTCGTATCTCCGATGAGGGCTGCATTGTGTTGGACCGCTTTGAACTCAGCGACGAGAGGGTGCGAAGTACTAACAAGATCGTCATGGTGGCCTGTGGATCGAGTTTCCATGCCGCTCTTGTGGCCAAGTACGCCTTTGAACGCTGGACACGTATTCCTGTCGAGGTCGATATCGCCTCTGAATTTCGCTATCGCGACCCCGTTCTCGACAAGCAGACGCTGGTCATCGGCGTGAGTCAATCAGGTGAGAGTGTCGATACGCTTCAGGCCGTTCGCCACGGTGCTGACGGGGGAGCGGCCACCATGGTGGTTACCAACGTGGTTGATTCCACCATGGCGAGAGAAGCTGACGCCGTGCTCTATACCCGGGCAGGGCCTGAGATCTCGGTTGCCTCTACGAAGACGGTGCTTGCGTCCATCGTGGCGCTACAACTCTTAGGCCTTCACTTGGCTCGCGTGCGCGGCAGTCTTGACGATGCGGCCTTCGCGGCAGAGATTGCTGCGCTTGGAAGCCTTGAAGCAATGGTTGCTGACACTATTAGTCGAGACGAACAAACACGCACCGTAGCAAACGCGGTGATGGATGCACGAGACTTCTTCTTCTTGGGTCGCCATGCTGGCTATCCAACCGCACTCGAAGGTGCGTTGAAGCTAAAAGAAATCTCCTACCTTCACGCGGAGGGCTATCCCGGTGGGGAGCTCAAACATGGCCCCCTCGCCGTGATCGAGCCAGGCTGTGTGGTCGTGGCCCTCGCGACGGGTAGTCCACTGAAAGAAAAGATGCTTTCGAATGTGGCGGAAGTGAAATCACGCGGGGCAACCGTCATCCTGGTCGTTGATGATGGTGACGAAGTGGCCGCTGCTCTTGGGGACTATTGCATCTTCGTACCAGCCGCGCCTGAGCTTCACGCGCCGGTGAAGGATCTCGTTCCCCTTCAGCAGTTTGCGTATCACCTTGCGCGTGGTCGCGGATTTAACGTTGACCGTCCACGGAACTTGGCGAAGACGGTGACGGTGGAGTGAGCGATCTCTCCCTGCCCGAGACTCGAGGCGGGCACGTTCTCGCCACGGGTATCGACATTATTTCGGTTGAGCGAGTTGCTCAATCGCTGCGTCGACGCCCCTCGCTAGAAGGTCGCTTGCTCACCGATGACGAGCGAGCACTGCTGAACTCAGTGAATTCACCAAGTTCTCGGATCAAGTCGATTGCCGCGAGAATCGCGGCCAAGGAAGCGGTAATGAAATGTTTAGGTCAGGGCTTTGATCGCATTTCCTTTCTCGAAGTCGAAATTCAAGGTGGCCGAGGCAGTCAACCCGAGGTTGTGTTAACTCGGCGGGCAGAGCGCCGAGCCGCCGAACTTGGAATTGATGAGGTGCTCGTGTCGCTCAGCCACGATGACACCCATGCCGCCGCAACAGCGGTGGCGACGGGGGAGTGCCCGTGCAGCCCGTCGTAAGCCTTGATCAGATGCGCACCGCCGATGAGATTGCGGTGGCGCTCTATGGTCATGACACACTCGTTGAGCGCGCCGGTGAAGCAGTAGCGGAATTCGCTAGGGAATTACTTGGTGACGCAGAGCACGCTCGCGTCGCGGTGCTGTGTGGCCCTGGCTCAAATGGGGCCGATGGTCGCGTGGCGGCGCGTATCTTGCGAGAGGCTGGCAGCTTGGTCGAAGAGTATGACGCGGATGCCATCGATGGGGTGATCGATGATGTCGACTTAGTCATTGACGCGCTCTTTGGGACGGGACTGTCTCGTTCAGTGAGCACTCCTCTCATCGCCGACGGTATCCCGGTACTGAGCGTTGATATTGCGTCGGGCATCTGGGGTGATACCGGCGAAGTACTCGGCCATGCCATCGAAGCCGATTGGACCCTTGCCATCCAATCTCTCAAACTTGGTCATCTCCTTGGAGCGGGCCCTGAGCACGCCGGAGAAATTGTGGTGGCCGATATCGGCATCGTGGTGGCGCCATCGATGGCCTTGCTTGAGTCGGATGATCGTTTTCACATTGACGCGAAAGCTCGCGATGAACATAAGTGGTCGGTAGCAGTTGGCATGATTGCTGGTTCTGAGGGTATGGAAGGTGCAGCGGTACTGTGCGCTCAAGCAGCGCAACGCAGTGGTGCGGGTATGGTTCGCCTCGTGACCACGGCACCGTCGGGTGCTAGCGCATGGCCGCTCGAAGCCGTGCGGGTTCACGTTGATGGGGAACATCTTTTCCAAGCAACGATGGATCTCGATCGTTGCCATGCGCTCGTTATTGGTCCGGGCCTCGGCCGCGGCGACGCCGTAGGCCAAGCAGTGCGAGACATCGTCGCGCAGCGAAGTGTCCCTGTGGTGCTCGATGCTGATGGGCTCTTCGCCTTCGATGACATCGAACAGCTATCTGCTGGGGTGGGATCGTGTGACGCCGAGGTCATCATCACCCCTCACGAAGGTGAACTGGCTCGGCTTCTGGGTTCGTCCCTCCTCGCTGATCGAGTCGGTCAACTACGGGGCATCGCTGCCGAGACCGGAGCGGTCGTGCTCTTAAAGGGCCCGACCACCATCGTGGTGGCTCCCGAGGCCATCGATGGGATTGATGTGTTGTTTTGTAATGCAGGGGATAGCTCGCTGGCTACCGCGGGAACGGGCGATGTATTAGCCGGGATTATTGGCGCTCTCCTCGCCCGAGGTACGAGCGCGCTGTATGCGGCAGGCATTGGGGCTTTGGTGCATGCTTTAGGGGCACAACGATCAACAAGTGTCTTGGTGGCCTCGGACCTGCCGTACCTTGTTGGAGAGGTGATGAACGAGGTGTTGCATGGCAGTTGAGGGAACCCTGCGGCCTATGTGGGCCGAGATTGATTTAGATGCGCTACGCGCCAACGCTGGCAGTATCGCGAAGCGTGTCGCCCCAGCAGCACTCTGTGCGGTGGTTAAGGCTGATGCTTATGGCCACGGGGCGGTACGTGCGGCCCTTGCCTTCTTAGAAGGTGGCGCGCAAGGTCTTGCCGTAGCAATCGTGGACGAAGGTGTAGAACTACGGCAAGCCGAAATTACGGCTCCGATTCTCCTACTCTCTGAACCAGCAGCTGATGCCTTTGAAGTTTGTTTCGCTGCAGGCCTCACCCCTACCATCGCGACTATCGAAGGCGTTCGCTACGCAGCGAATGCGGCCAAGGTGATTGGCGGAAGTCAACCTATCCATATCAAGGTCGACACCGGGATGCACCGAGTGGGTGTTTCCGTTGAAGATCTCGGAGCGTTGATTGATGAGGTCATCGCTCATCCGCAGTTAGTCATTGAGGGTATGTACACACACTTTGCGGTGGCTGACGGCGAGAGCAGCGAAGATGTTGCCTATACCGACGCGCAACTCATGCGTTTTGACCAAGCAGTCGCTATCGCCGCTGATCGTGGTATCACACCGCCGGTCCTGCATGCGGCAAACTCTGCCGGCGCGATCAGCCGAGCCGATGCTCGCTTCTCAATGGTGAGAGCTGGGCTGGTGCTTTACGGTGAAGTTCCCTCGACGCAAACGCGCAAGGCGGCCGAAGCGCTCGATGGTGCTCTTGAGTTGAAACCAGCACTCACCATCAAAGCTCGCGTCTCTGCAGTACGTGATATTGATGCCGGTGAGCGGCCTTCCTATGGTCGCCGGCGTGCCCTTCTTGGGAAGAGTCGGGTGGCAACGGTTCCTATGGGCTATGCCGATGGTTTCCCTCGTCGACTCTTTGATGCTGGTGCCGAGGTTCTGATCTCGGGTCGGCGCTATCCCTTGGCAGGGTCGGTAACGATGGACCAAATCATGGCTGACTGTGGTGATCACCACGTGGCGGTAGGCGATGAAGTGGTGTTGCTTGGTAGCCAAGGTAGCGAAGTGATCTCGGCGACGGAGTGGGCACAACGCCTTGAAACCATCACCTGGGAAGTACTCTGCGGTATCGGACCACGAGTACATCGACGCTACATTGGTCAAGCGTCAGCGCCAGTGGCTAAGCGCCGTAAGAAGTGGTGGTTGCCGCAGTCATGAAACGCCGGGGGGCAGCGATTGCGGGGGCCTTACTCGGTACCGCCGGAGTGATGGCGTGGTCAGGTCTGACCTTCGAGCGGATTGGTGCGCGTCGTCTTCAAGCGAGCGAGGAGGATCTTCGCGATGCTGGGCTTACTATGCCTTCGCAGGCGAGGCATCACCTCATCGATGTCAGCGATGCCGGCCGTATCCATGCCGTAGAGATGGGCGAAGGACCAACGGTGGTGTTGGTGCATGGGATCACCTTGAATGTCTCGATCTTTACGCTCACCATGAGAGCCATGAGCGCGACGCATCGTGTCATCGCTATCGATTTGCGCGGCCACGGTAACTCCCTCATTGGTAACGAAGGTGTGGGGATGGATCGGCTTGCCCGAGATGTCGTTGAAGTCCTCGCTGCTCTCGATGTGCGCAACAGTGTGCTCTTGGGTCACTCCATGGGCGGCATGGTGGCGCAGGTTGTTACTGGGCGTTATCACGAAGCCGTGGCTGAGCGCGTGGCTCACCTTGTCTTGCTTGGATCCTCCGCCGGGCCAGCGAGTCAAAGCGGACCGCAACGCTGGGCCTTTCAGAGTCTTAATCGCCTAGCGCGTCGCGGATTTAGGAAGCGGGCACATAAGGGCGAAGGGGTCTTTCCGGGGAACGATATGGCTATTTGGCTAACGCGACTCAGCTTTGGACGAAGGCCTAACCCAGCTGCGGTTGAACTTGCCAAGTCAGTAACTCAGTCGACCCCGCCGGCCGTTGTGGCTGAATTTCTTGAAGAACTCTTCTCCTTCGATGGTCGGGACCTCTTGGTGGCCATTCAACAAAGTGCGACGGTCATGGTGGGCACCCTCGATTTTTTGATGCCACCGCGCCATGCTCGTGTCATGGCAAGCCTGATGCGAAGTGCCGAGTACGTAGAGGTGCGCGGAGCTGGGCACATGATCATGCTCGAAACTCCCGGTGAGCTTGTTGCTTGTCTCGAAGCGGCGAGTTGGCGGTCGCGTCACCCAAGCGCGTGAGTAGTCTCGATTGTCAAGCACGGAGCGCGCAATCATGTCGTGATTGCGAATTAGCTCAGACGCGCCGCCAAGCCGTCTTCGGTAGTGGACCTTCACAGGCAGGACTCATCATTATCGGTGAGGCGCCTGGCGCTCATGAAGACGAGGGGGGTGCACCGTTTATCGGACGCTCAGGACGCCTGCTGCTTGGCTTGCTCGAAGAAGAACTTGGCCTCACTCGAAACGATGTGTACATCGCCAATACTGTTAAGTGCCGACCTCCACAGAATCGAACGCCGAGGATGAAAGAAATTGAGGCCTGCTTCCCAAGGCTTAGAACTCAGGTGGAGACGATTGCGCCGTCATCCATTCTCTGTGTAGGGGCGACTGCCCAGCGAGCCTTAACGGGTGATCGGAGACCTATGCGCGACGCTCATGGTCAAGTTTTCGATACACACTTTGGTATTCGCGCAGTGGTGACCTATCATCCAGCGGCAGCACTACGGAACGGATCACGTATCGTGGAAGCTATGCGGGCTGACCTTGGCGTTCTCGGTGGCTTGCTCGGATCGCAGCGATGACCCTGACCTTGACCACCACCTCCGTTGAACAGACTCGCACCCTGGGAACTGCCTTAGCCTCACTCTTGGTCCCCGGGGTTGTGGTGGTGGCAGCCGGCGGACTCGGCGCCGGTAAGACCGCCATGGCACAGGGCTTGGCCAGCGGTCTTGGTGTTACTGATCGGGTGACATCGCCAACCTTCACGCTCTTGGCTTCTCACGACGCTCACAATGAGCGTGGCATCCGCACCATGTTGCACGCGGATCTCTACCGAGCACACTCTGGCGAAGAGGTTGATGATCTGGCTATCGGTGAGATGGTGGAGTCAGGCGCGGTATGTTTCGTCGAATGGGGCGATCGTGCTCCAGATGTTTTCGGTTCTGAACGAGTTTTTGTGACTATTACGCAAGGCCAAGACCAAGACGAGAGAACAATTTCTATTGCTAACCATTCGACCGTGATTACTGATCAAGATCTCCATCGCGTCCTTGGAGCTTGGGTACGGTGAAAATTCTCTCCATTGAAACGGCGACGCCAGTTGCTGCCGTCGCGCTCGCCGAGGGGGATGACGTTTCGGTAGTTGAGGCGTCGAACGATATGCACCATGTGGAGTCTTTGATACCCACGATCGAAGCCATGACTAGCGAGCGGGCGTGGTCAATGAGCGACATCGATCTCATCGTGGTCGATATCGGTCCAGGACTCTTTACGGGACTACGTGTCGGCGTGGCGACAGCGCGTAGCTTGGCGGCTGCTCTTGGCTGCGCCATAGCTCCGGTGAGCAGTCTCGAAGTGCTTGCCCACGAGACCGTTGAGCAAGCAGACCGCTGGGTCGTTATTGACGCACGACGAAGAGAGGTATTTGCTCAACACTTTCATGCTTCGCGAGCCCTAGGGGAGCCAAGGGTAATGAGTCCTGAGGTCCTGGGCGCTGCTGCGGAACCGAGGTCGGTCTTGGTGGGGGATGGTGCCCAGCGCTATCGAGACATCTTCGAGTCCGCGGGACTCACGCTCTTGGACGACCCGTTGAGCCCTAATCCCGCGGCGGCAATTGAACTTGTCATCGGGGCGAAGCGAAGTAGTGGCATAGCGCTCGAAGCGATTGTGCCTCAGTATCTGCGGGACCCTGATGCCGTCGCAAACTTTCATGTTCTTGATCGGTTCCAGCGATGAGTGAGGTCATACTCGAAGCAATGCGACGCCGCGACATCAAGACGGTTGCGGCGATTGAAGACTTATGTTTTCCCGAACCTTGGTCGGAACGATTGTTAAATGACGAGCTGAGGCTAGCGAATCGTCGCTATATGGTGGCTCGGATTAATAACGACATCGTGGGGTATGTCGGTTGGATGTTCGTCGATGATGAGGTCCATGTGAACACCATCGCGACTATCCCCGACCTTCGCGGACACGGTATCGCCTCTCGGCTCTTACTCGAAGGTATTGGCGTGGCAGTTGAACGTGGCGTCACGGGTGTTACCCTCGAAGTGGGAGCCACCAACAGCGCCGCTCAGCGGCTCTACCAATACTTTGGCCTTGCGCCCGTCGGTGTTCGCCGTGGCTACTACGCGGGCGGCGAAGATGCCATCGTCATGTGGAACCGTGAGATCGCCTCCGATACTGATCGCCTTCGACGAGATGAGATAGCACGAGGCTTAGGGTGAGTGCGATGACGACTGGTCGTATCCTCGCGATTGAATCGAGCTGTGATGAGACTGCGGCTGCTGTCGTTACCCGTGACCTTCGAGTCTTGAGTTCGGTCGTTTCAAGTCAGATTGCACTGCACGAATCGTTTGGAGGCGTCGTACCCGAAATTGCTGGTCGAGCTCATCTCGAGGTGATGGAACCCGTAATCGAGGCTGCTTTGCGCGAAGCGGGAGGTTCTATCACTGAGCCCGGGGTCGATGCGGTAGCTGTTACGGCAGGGCCAGGATTAATTGGCTCACTGCTCGTGGGCTTGTCGTCTGCGAAGGCCCTGTGTCTCGCCTGGGGATTACCGCTCCTTGCGGTTAACCATATGGAGGGTCACCTCTTTGCCGCTCAATTAGAAGTTCCTGATCTGGCCTTTCCAGCAGTCACGCTCTTGGTGTCAGGTGGACACACTGAATTCATCGAGGTACGCGGTCCTGGACAGTACCGCTTGCTTGGGGCAACTATTGATGACGCTGCTGGTGAGGCCTACGATAAAGTCGCGCGCTACCTCGGACTCGGATATCCCGGCGGCCCGGCACTCGATCGTTTGGCGCAACTCGGTAATCCCAAGGCCATATCCTTGCCTCGAGCTATGAAAAATGAAGGGCTCGATGTTTCCTTCTCTGGTCTTAAGTCTGCGGTCATTCGCGCCGTTGATGGTGATCCCTCGCTAGCGATCGAAGATATAGCAGCGTCTTTTCAAGCAGCAGCCGTTGACGTACTGGTCATTAAGGCCATGCGCGCG
Organism: uncultured Actinomycetes bacterium; assembly: GCA_903875425.1. GTDB lineage: Bacteria > Actinomycetota > Acidimicrobiia > Acidimicrobiales > RAAP-2 > CAIQWC01. The sequence goes on from CAIQWC010000040.1 coordinate 70,987, forward strand.
GTCGATCTCGTCGGCGCGAGAACCTTGGTGCTCGGTGGTGGGGTGGCCGCGAACTCAGAGCTTCGCCGCCGCTGCGCCGAGGAAGCTCATGCCGCGGGTATTGCCTGTGCCTTGCCGTCTATGGCGATGTGTACGGACAACGCGGCCATGATCGGTGCAGCCGGCTGGCATCAGTTTCTAAGTGTGGGGCCAAGCAGTCTTAGGATGGCTGCGAATCCCTCGTGGCAACTAGATATGGAGCGCGACGCATGAAGCAAGGTGATGAGCCGACGTGGTCTCCGCTCGATGAAGCAGAAATACTTGCCGATCCTTTCGAACTATTTTCTGCGTGGTATGACGAAGCAGCCGCCATCGTGCGTGAGCCCGAGGCCATTTGTGTCGCCACAGCCGATAGCAGCGGCCAACCTCGTGCACGTATGGTCTTGCTACGGGCATTCGACGAGCGTGGTTTTGTGTTCCATACCAACTACCACTCGATCAAGGGCCACGACATAGAAGGTAACCCTAAAGCGGCGATTCTCTGGTTTGTTGAAGAGCAAGGGAGACAGGTTCGTATCGAAGGGCGCGTAGAAAAACTTTCTTCTCATGAGTCAGATGCTTACTTTGCTCGGCGTAATCGAGGCCATCAACTCGGTGCGCTCTCGTCTGAGCAAAGTCAGCCCATTGCGTCACGAGGTGAACTCGAAGAACGCTTTGCTCGCTTTGAAGCAGAGCATGAGGGCCGTGCGATAGCTCGCCCGGCTCACTGGGGCGGCTATCGCTTGGTGCCGGCACATTTTGAGTTTTGGCAGCAACGTCCAGATCGTATGCATGACCGCTTCTTCTTTACTCAAGATGGTTCACACTGGAACCACGAGCGTCACCAACCATAAAATAAGGACATGCACTAACGTGGGGTTCTAGGGTAACGCTAGGGGGAGCAAAACTATGGCAGAGAATGAAAGCAGCACTGAGAACGGAACGATGAAGCTAGCGCCCTACGGGCGACGCCTCGGGGGCTATGTGCTTGATGCGTTCCTTGTCGGTATTGGCTACACGGTTCTCGTCGTCATCTTTACGACCTCGCGTATCCCCGCCTTAGGCGTGCTCTTCGGCCTTGCATTGGCGATCGGCTACCCATGGCTCATGATCACCTATGCCCAAGGGCAAACGCTCGGCATGAAGGCGGTGAAAGTTCGTTGTCTCGACGCCAAGACTGGCCAGGTCCCAAGTCTGGGTAAGGCCTTAGGTAGAACGATGGCGGCGAGTCTCTTTGGCGTCATCTTGTTGGGATGGCTGGACTTACTGTGGCCGGCATGGGACCAAAAACGCCAAACACTCCACGACAAACTGGCATCAACCTTGGTCGTGGACGTAGGGATCGCCCCAACCCAAACAGTCACCTTTGGCTGACCGGGCAACGATGCGAGGGAGATCTAGGCTGAAGGTCCGGCATAGCTAAGGACCACATGAGCGAACAGAATCCTGACGACAAGCCCATCATCGATCCCTGGCCCCTCGGCCAACGAGAGCCGACGCAGCGAGCGTTTGTGCCGTCGATACACCCGAGCACTCCTGATGCCACTGCGGCTGAGGACGCACCGATCGCGAACTTTGGATGGCGTTTCCTAGGTTTCTTAATTGATGGAATGATCGTCGGACTCGTGACCGATGCGGTCGCGGTTCGTATCGCCCACGTCAACGTGCTCGCCGGGGTTGGCGTGGCGCTGCTCGTTAATTTTCTCTACGCAAGCCTGCTCATCGGCCTGTGGCATGGGCAGACGCTTGGGATGAAGATCGTGAAGGTCCGCTGCGTTGATGCGCTCACTCGCCAGGCCCCAAGTCCACGCCAAGCAGCGGTACGCGCCTTGGTGGCTGGCCTCTTTACGCTTCCGTCTGAATTTGTCACCATCGGCATGGTGGCTCAGGTCCTAGACCTTGCGATGCCCATTTTTGATAAGCAAAACCGTACTATCCACGACAAGGCCGCTCATACCGTCGTCGTGCGCCACGTGGTGCCAAAGCCAGAGCCCACGATTACCTTTGAGCGCTAACTCAACTCGTTCTCGTTGAAGTCACGCCACCGTCGACGGTGATAGAAGAACCAGTCACGTAAGCGGCCTCGTCTGAGAGCAAGAAGCGGATCACCGTGGCGATATCGTCGGCCTCGGCCACGCGGAGGAGGGGAATCTTCGTTGCGATGTGATCGATGACGGCTTCGGTAGCGAAGAGCAAGTCCGTCATTTGCGTTCGCACGTATCCGGGACACACCGCATTAACTCGAATACCAGAGGGCCCAAGCGCATGCGCTGCCGAACGAGTGAGACCCAAGAGCCCGGCCTTGGAAGCGTCGTAGGCAGAAACTAATTTGTTCGATACGAAGGCGTCCATGGAAGAAACGTAAACAATCGCCGATCCTGGGGTTGCCTCAACGAGTGCTGGGGTGAGGGCTTTGGTGAGCATGGCTGCTGCTCGAAGGTTGACCGCCATGGTCTCGTCCCAGATTTCATCGCTGAGCTGATCGATTGCGTTAGCTCGAATAACACCGGCAGCGTGAACGAGGCCACCGATAACGCCGAGATTATTGCGCGTGAATAAAACAGCGTCGTCGAGTTCCCGCGTATGCGTTACATCGATCGCCACACCAATGGCCTGGGTGCCGAATCGATCGCGACAGGCGAGGGCAACCTCATCGGCGCGCTCAGCGTCCTTATCCCAAATGGCGACGGGACGGCCCGCTTCCGCAAGGCGTAAAGCACTCGCTTCTCCAATGCCTTCGCCACCGCCGGTGATGACCACGGCGGTTGAGGGGCTCCCCAGGTGCTCTATGGGGATGCGCCTCGTTTGTGATCGACGATCTCGCTTGGTAGCGGTGGCGGTACCAGAACGTCCCGTTACTGACTCGGCGGGGCGACTGCGCTTTTCGGTCTTGGGGCTTACCGGCTTGGTTGTGGCCATGGAATTCCTCGATTTTTTGGGGGTACGGGGGAGCCTACCGAGGTAAGTCGGAAAAAAGGGGGAGCGCGGTTGGCACTCTCGACCGGGAACTGCTAATCTGGCACTCGCAACAATCGAGTGCTAATTGGCCCAAGGAGGCTTCAGCGATGAACCTGCAACCCCTCGACGACCGGATCGTGGTCCGTCCTAACGAATCAGAAGAGACCACTGCCTCAGGCTTGGTTATCCCCGATAGCGCCAAGGAAAAGCCCCAGCAGGGCGAAGTCTTGGCCGTCGGCCCTGGCCGTCGCGCAGAGAACACGGGTGAAATTATCCCGCTCGGCGTCAGCGTAGGCGACACCGTCGTCTACTCAAAGTACGGCGGCACCGAGATCGCCATTGATGGTGAGGATCTTTTGATCCTGACCAGTCGTGACGTGCTCGCCAAGATCAGTAAGTAGTAACGATCACCTATTACTTTGCACCACTCGGGGCTGACGAATTCGTCGGCCCCGAGACGGTGCGATGTGTTTCATCTCAAGAAAGAGAGTAGCTATGCCCAAGATTCTGAAATTTGACGACGCAGCCCGTCGTGGCCTCGAAGCCGGTGTTGACAAGCTCGCTGACACGGTCAAGGTAACCCTTGGCCCTAAAGGTCGCAACGTTGTCATCGAAAAGAAGTTCGGTGCCCCCACGATTACGAACGACGGTGTGTCCATCGCTCGCGAAATTGAGCTTGATGACCCCTTCGAGAACATGGGTGCTCAACTCGTTAAGGAAGTTGCCACGAAGACCAATGATGTTGCTGGTGACGGCACCACGACGGCCACCGTGCTCGCACAAGCCTTGATTAAAGAAGGTCTGCGTAACGTTGCTGCAGGCGCGACGCCTACTGGTCTCAAGCGAGGCATCGACAAGGCCGTCGCTGCTGCCGTTGCTGACATTGCCGCTCAGGCGAAGGAAGTTGGTGGGAAGGAAGAGATCGCCCAGGTCGCTGCCATCTCCGCTGCTGACACTGCGATCGGCGAACTGCTCGCCGACGCCATCGACAAAGTAGGCAAGGATGGCACCGTAACGGTCGAAGAGTCCAACACCTTTGGTCTTGAACTCGAGCTCACCGAAGGCATGCAGTTCGATAAGGGCTTCTTGTCCCCCTACTTTGTCTCCGACCCAGACCGTCAAGAAGCGGTACTCGAGGAGCCTTTCATTGTCTTCTTGAACTCCAAGGTCAGCGTGGTCTCGGACCTCGTTCCCTTGCTCGAGAAGGTTATGCAGTCGGGTCGCCCCTTGTTGATCCTTGCTGAAGACGTGGAAGGTGAAGCCTTAGCCACCTTGGTCGTCAACAAGATTCGTGGCACCTTTAACTCGGTTGCGGTAAAGGCACCAGGCTTTGGTGAGCGCCGCAAGGAAATGCTCCAAGATATGGCGATCTTGACCGGTGGTCAGGTCATTGCAGAAGAGGTAGGACTCAAGCTTGAGACCGCGACCCTTGACCTGCTCGGCTCGGCTCGTCGCGTCATCGTTACCAAGGACGCCACAACCATTATCGATGGTGCGGGCGAAGCCTCAGAGGTTGCTGGCCGCGTCAGCCAGATCAAGCGTCAGATCGAAGAGACTGACTCTGATTGGGATCGTGAAAAGCTGCAAGAGCGTCTTGCCAAGCTCGCCGGTGGCGTTGCCGTACTCAAGGTCGGCGCAGCCACTGAAGTCGAGTTGAAGGAAAAGAAGCACCGCATCGAGGACGCACTGAGCGCTACGCGCGCAGCGATCGACGAAGGCATCGTGGCCGGAGGCGGTACCGCTTTGGTTCGTGCCCGCAAGGCTGTGATTGCTCTGATCGCCACCCTGGAAGGCGACGAGGCCACCGGCGCCAAGATCGTCAGCCACGCCCTCGTTGCACCCCTGCGCCAGATTGCGCTGAACGCTGGCATGGAAGGTGCAGTCCAGGTTCAGGCTGTCGAGAACGCAGAAGGATCCATTGGACTCAACGCGGCAACGGGCGAGCTCGTTGACCTCGTCAAGGCTGGCGTTATTGACCCCGCCAAGGTGACTCGTTCCGCGCTGCAGAATGCAGCGTCGATCGCGTCGCTGTTGCTGACTACCGAAGCGCTCGTCGCCGATAAGCCAGATGACGGCGCTGATGCAGCTGCTGCCGCCGCTGCTATGGGTGGCATGGGTGGCATGCCAGGGATGATGTAACAGCGCTGCTTTCAGAAGCACGATCAAAGGCCGGATCCTTCAAGGGTCCGGCCTTTGTGCTTTCATGGCGCAAGGCCGGGATCTCGCCCTAGCCTCGTGGGGATGACTTATCCTCAGGTGATTCCGAGACCTCAACGGCACTGGCCTGGGCGCAGTCCGGTGTGGTCGCTCGATGGAATCGCGATGGTCACCCTGACACGACTCGTCGAAGCCATGGGGGAGCAGGGATACCTCGGCCAACCCCCCTTAGGTCCTTCGGTTATGGGACCCGATGACCTCGACGTGGGCTTGCCCCCCGGGTACCGTCCGCCTACGAGCCACTCGGCAGTCATGATTGCCCTCTTTGAAGAAGACGGAGAACTACGGATTATCTTCACCAGAAGGTCTTCGAAACTTCGCAACCACGCCCATCAAGTCTCCTTCCCCGGGGGGCGTCTCGATGAGGGCGAGGATTTCGAGCAAGCTGCTATCCGTGAAGCCCAAGAGGAAATTGGCCTTGACCCCTCGCTCGTTAGCGTGATTGGTCATCTCGATCCGCTTCGAACGGCGTCGACCAAGTTCCGAGTGCAACCCATTGTGGTTTTCCTTGGGTCCCGACCACATTTAAAGGCTAATGATGCGGAGGTGGAGAGAATCTTTGACCACTCCTTCTCTGAACTACTGAGCCCGGGGGTGTACCACGAAGAGTTCTGGGATAGGGGTGACCTAGGACTACCCAAGGAGTCAGACGATGAGCTCCACATCCTTCCTGTTTCATTCTTTGAGGTATCAGGTGACATGATCTGGGGCCTGACTGGCCGCTTCCTCGTTCAGATGGTTCATCTCCTTGCTGGGACGAGTCCGGAACCCTTGCCAACTGATATCGACGCCGCGCCCGTAAGAAACGTCCTTGAGATTGACGACAGCGTCTGAAATCACCCCTAGCGCCAACTAGGATGGGGCATCGCTGGAGGGTCGGCTCCGCGATACAGAGTTACATCGCGCGCGAGTGGAGGAACCCCCATGGCAGAGGTCGAGATTGGTATCGGGAAGTCAGGCCGACGAGCCTACGGCTTCGATGACATTGCAATTGTGCCGTCACGACGCACGCGCGATCCCGAAGACGTAGATATCTCATGGGAAATTGACGCCTACCGCTTCGACCTTCCCGTCCTTGGCTCGGCTATGGACGGTGTCGTGAGCCCCCGCACTGCCATTGAACTAGGCCGCCTTGGTGGCGCCGGTGTGCTTAATCTCGAAGGTCTCTGGACGCGGTACGAAGATCCCATGCCCTTATTCGCTGAGATCATGGAACTCGATAATGACAAGGCCACAGCTCGTATGCAGCAGATGTACGAAGAGCCGATCAAACTCGAACTCGTAAGCCAGCGCATTAGAGAACTCAACGATGCAGGTATTACCTCTGCAGCATCAGTGACTCCGCAACGCACGGGTTGGATGGCGAAGGCTATCGCTGATGCGGGTCTAAACATCCTCGTTGTTCAAGGCACGGTAGTTTCGGCAGAGCACGTCTCTAAAACTGTTGAGCCTTTGAACTTGAAGCAGTTCATTCGCGAATATGACATCCCGACCATCGTGGGTGGTTGCGCTTCCTACCAAGCAGGTCTCCACCTGATGCGCACGGGCGCTATCGGTGTGCTTGTTGGTGTTGGACCGGGTAATGCCTGTACGACGCGAGGCGTTCTTGGTTTGGGTGTTCCCCAAGCCACCGCGATCGCTGACGTTGCAGGTGCGCGCATGCGCCACCTCGACGAGACTGGCGTCTACGTCCACGTCATCGCCGACGGTGGTATGTCAAAGGGTGGCGACGTTTCAAAAGCGATCGCCTGTGGTGCTGACGCGGTCATGTTGGGATCACCGCTGTCATCAGCCGTTGAAGCTCCGGCTCCTGGGAATCACTGGGGCATGGCAACGTTCCACCCCACGCTTCCGCGCGGCACCCGAGTCAAGACGCAGGTTCGCGGATCGCTCGAAGAGATTTTACTTGGCCCCGCTCATCAGAACGATGGCCGCATGAATCTCTTTGGCGCACTCCGGACCTCGATGGCTACCTGTGGCTATGAGACAGTTAAGGAATTCCAGAAGGCTGAGGTGATGGTTGCCCCATCGCTTCAGACCGAGGGCAAAGACCTGCAGCGCTCCCAAGGCGTGGGAATGGGCCATTGAGCCAATCGCGCTCAAGTAGTGCCCTTGTCGTTGACTTTGGTGCACAGTACGCACAACTCATTGCTCGTCGGGTACGCGAAGCTCACGTCTATTCAGAGATCGTCCAGCACTCGATCACGGCAGCTGAGGTCGCTGCCAAGAATCCTGGTGCCATTATCTTTTCGGGCGGCCCGAAATCAGTCTATGAATCGGGCGCCCATGGCATTGACCCCGCCATCTACGAACTGGGCATCCCAATATTGGGAATTTGCTACGGGGCACAGTTGCTCGCTCGCGACCTTGGGGGAGACGTCGTAGCTACGGGCAAGGGTGAATATGGACGAACGACGCTGAGCGTTTCGTCTCCAACGAGCCTCTTGGCCTCGTGGCCGCAAGAATCCACGGTGTGGATGAGTCATGGTGATGCCATTGCGGTAGCCCCCAAGGGTGCGGTGACCCTAGCATCGTGCCCGGACGCTCCGGTGGCGGCCTTTGCTGACGATAAGCGTCGAATCTATGGCGTGCAGTTTCACCCCGAGGTCGTGCATTCGGATCAAGGCCAGGAAATGATCGTTCACTTCCTTCACGATCTTGCCGGCTTGAGTCCTTCGTGGACGAACGAGTCCATCATCGAGAGCGAAGTTGCAAAAATTCGTGCCCAAATTGGCGACAAGAAGGCGCTGTGTGCCTTGAGCGGTGGTGTGGACTCGGCGGTAGCCGCTGCCATGGTCACAAAAGCTATCGGAACGCAGTTGACCTGCGTTTTCGTAGATACCGGCTTAATGAGAAGTAATGAAGGCGAGCAGATTGAAGCCACCTTCGAGAAGCAATTCGGCGTTGATTTGATTCATATTCGCGCGGCCGATCGCTATTTTGAGGCGCTCAAAGGCGTTACTGATCCAGAGCAGAAGCGCAAGATCATCGGTGAGTTATTTATCCGCATCTTCGAAGAGGTTGCTCGCGATCTTGGTGCGGGAGGAGAGGGACCTAAGTTCCTCGTGCAAGGCACGCTCTATCCCGACGTCATCGAGTCAGGCTCAGGCCATGCCGCGAACATCAAGAGCCACCACAACGTCGGGGGCTTGCCGGAGGACCTTGACTTCGAACTCTGCGAGCCGCTTCGTGCTCTTTTTAAAGATGAAGTACGGGCCATTGGCGAAGAACTTGGCCTACCCGAATCACTCGTTTGGCGTCAACCCTTTCCCGGTCCAGGCCTCGGCGTTCGTATCATTGGTGAAGTAACGCCTGAGCGCGCTGAGATCTTACGTAACGCCGATGCGGTAGTGATTGACGAAATTAAAAAGGCGGGGCTCTATCGGGCATTGTGGCAGTCATTTGCCGTCATGCCCGCGGTTCGTACCGTAGGTGTCATGGGAGATGGTCGGACGTATGCCTATCCCATCGTCATACGCGCAGTCACATCCGACGATGCGATGACCGCCGACTGGGCACGTCTGCCCTATGACTTGATTGAAACCATTGCTAATCGACTGATTAATGAAGTCGACGGCGTAAATCGGGTGGCGCTTGATGTGACGTCAAAGCCACCCGGCACCATTGAGTGGGAGTAGGAGTTCCCTCATAGCCGTGCCCCGTCGCTGCTTCCCGATACTCTGGGGAGGTTGCGAACTGCGACACGCAACCACTCACACCTCATGACCTTGTTCTCACCCGAATATGACGATTCGCCAATTCCTAGGCGGCCAAGCTCAGACCAACTCATTGGTGGTCTGACGGAACCACAGCGCCAGGCTGTTGAACATCGGGATACTCCTTTGCTCGTTATTGCCGGAGCTGGTTCGGGAAAGACGCGAGTCTTAACGCGTCGCATCGCACACCTCCTGGCCACCGGGGATGCGCAGCCTTTCGAAATTCTGGCTATTACCTTTACGAACAAAGCAGCTGACGAGATGCGTAGTCGTGTCATTGAGCTCATCGGCCCAACGGCGAAGTCCATGTGGGTGGCCACCTTCCACTCGGCCTGCCTACGAATACTTCGCGCAAGTGCCGATCGAATTGGGTACTCGTCCGCGTTTACGGTCTATGACGCACAAGACGCAAAGCGTCTCGTCGAGCTCGTGATGGGCGAGATGAACCTCGACCTGAAAAAGTTGCCATCTCGAGGCGTGGTCTCGGTTATATCGGGGGCTAAATCGGAACTGAAGAATCCCGGTGATTTTCGTGAGGCCGCAACACGCTCGCGGAATCCTGATTCGCTCACTATCGCTGATATCTATACCGAATACCAGCGCCGTCTGCGAGCGTCGAATGCCATGGACTTCGACGATCTCCTCATGAAGACCTATGAGTTGTTGCGAGACCATGACGATGTCCTTGAGGCGTATCGAAAACGCTTCCGGCACATTTTGGTCGATGAGTACCAAGATACGAACCGAGCACAAAATGCCATTGTCATGATGCTCGCCGCAAGGCACCGCAATATCTGCGTTGTCGGCGATTCAGATCAGTCGATCTATCGCTTTAGGGCAGCTGATATTAGAAATATCTTGGACTTTGAGAAATCCTTCGAGGACGCCACGGTCATCGTGCTTGAACAAAACTTCCGTTCAACGCAACGTATCTTGGACGCGGCTAACGCGGTGATTGCTCATAACCCTGGCCGCCGCGCAAAGAGACTCTTCACCGATGGAGACCAAGGCGCCGATATCAAGTTGTACCACGCCGAAGATGAGCATGACGAAGCTCAGTGGGTTGCCTCGGAGATACGCCGCCTGGAAGCAGTCCATGACGTGAGCCCGGCGAATATTGCCGTGTTCTATAGAACTAACGCACAAAGTCGGGCTATTGAAGAAGAATTGGTGCGTTCTCGTATTCCCTATCGGGTCATTGGGGCGATGCGTTTCTATGATCGGCGGGAGATCAAGGATGCTTTGGCGTACCTCAAGGTCGTCGTGAACCCGGCAGACGAAGTTTCTGCTCGACGTATCGTCAACGTACCCAAGCGCGGTATTGGGGCAACCAGCGTTTCCAAAATTGGCGCTTTTGCTGGGAGCCAGAACCTCAGGTTTGCAGAAGCCTTCGCGAGGGGTGCAGAAGCTGGGATTTCGGGTAAAGCACTTAAAGGCTTAGCGTCACTTAGCGAGGTCTTGGAGATGCTCCGTAGAGCAGCAGGGTCTCTTAAACCAGCTGACTTGATGGAGCTGATCTTAGAGGAGACGGGTTACCGGGCCGAGCTAGAAAATGAAAAGACCCATGAATCCGAAGGTCGATTGGAGAACCTGGCCGAACTCGTCGGTGTGGCGTTGAGCTATGAAACAGTTGAAGATTTTCTCTCAACGATCAGCTTGGTCGCTGACTCCGATGAGTTGGGTCAAGAACTTGAGCGGGTGTCATTAATGACGCTGCACATCGCCAAGGGTCTCGAATACCCAGCGGTGTTTTTGATCGGCATGGAAGAAGGTGTGTTTCCACACTTTCGCTCGATGAACGACGGCGACGAACTTGAAGAAGAGCGCCGTTTGGCTTACGTGGGAATTACGCGCGCCATGAAGCACTTGAATATGAGTCACGCTTGGGTACGAAGCCTTTGGGGACAAACAAGCCATCGCCTACCGAGTCGCTTCCTCGCTGAGATTCCCGAAGAGCTTGTCGAGGATGTGGGTAGCGTTTCTGGTCGCCAGAGCCCTGGTAGGGCGTTGCGCGAAGAGACCCCCTGGGAATTCGTCGAATCCGGGGAACCCGGGGAACCCGGGGGCAAGATCTGGGGTCAAGGGGCCAAGATTAGCGAAGCGTCGAGCACGACAGGAGGCCACCTCTTAGGGATTCAAGCCGGCGATACCGTGCGCCACAACCGCTGGGGTGAAGGCAGGGTCATGAGCGTGAGCGGCACCGGAGACCGGGCTACCGCTACCGTGCGCTTTGCCAGTGTGGGGGAGAAATCTCTCATGTTGTCTATGGCCCCGCTCGAGCGTTTATAAAAAAGGTTCTTAAGTTCCCCGCCCCATGGGAGCGAGGTGCGAGACTAAGAAGCCATGTCTGAGCAATTTCCTCCCCGCAGGCCACCAACGCGCGCAGAGACGATGGCTGCTCGGCGACCGCCGAGGAGAACCGGCCGAGGGCGCCAAGGCCGGACGGCCGATCGGCCTAGTTCACGAAACCGAATCTTGGTACGCCGCTGTATCGCGGGGGTGTTAGTCGTCTTGATTGGATTCTTAATTTGGTTAGGGATTTCTTTAGGCTCGGCGCTAACGAATCCTTCACTTGGGGCATCACCGATGTCGCGATTCGCTGAGTGGGGGCGGGCTCACGGTATCGGTCCGGCCGTAACGTGGCTGGAGAAAGAGTGGTACGCACTTCATCCACCGAAGAAGGGTGGTGCTCCGGGTCAAGGGTCGTTTAACGCAAAAGGTAGGACTGACTTACCGGGCGTGTCGAAGTCTTGCCCCAATGCACTACCCATGCCCCCTCGCATGGTGTCACCGGTCATCCCAGCGTTGCCGGGTGAGGGAGTATGGCAGCCTGCCGGGAGACCAGTTGCGAAGTGCTCAGCCATGTTCGTCACCTCTGTTCGCCCCGATACCGTACACACCTCGTATACGACGGGTATTGCATGGATGGACCCTCGCTTACTCCGCGCCACCCTCTACTCGGGTTCACAAATTCCGGGGGGAAGCAACTTCAAGTACTCCGCTCCGGTAACCGCTAGTCAGGCGATGAGTTTGGTATCTGCCTTTAACGCAGGATTCCGTATGGGTGACTCCCAAGGTGGCTATTACACCGATCACAAAACCATTGCGCCGTTAGTTACAGGCAAGGCTTCGGCGGTGGTGTACAAAGATGGCACGATGGATGTCGGTGCTTGGGGTACTCAAGTCACGATGAATCCCAACGTGGTTTCCGTCAGACAAAACCTTGATCTCATCGTCAATAATGGTCACATGGTGCCAGGTCTTGATTCCAATGACCAGTCCAAGTGGGGTGCGACGCTTGGGGGTACCGCGCTGGTATGGCGCTCAGGATTCGGCGTCACCGCAAATGGCGGCTTGGTCTACGTTGGTGGACCGTCACTGTCGATTACTGCTCTAGCTGACTTACTCCAACGCGCAGGCTGCGTGCGTGCCATGGAGTTCGATATGAACGTTGACTGGGTGAACTACGTCTACTTCAATCAAGCCGTTGGACAACCGGCAAGTGCAGCGAACGGCCAGTTGCTGGTGAACACGGCTACCGAGCAGATGACCGGTGGCACCAGTCGATACTTTGCCAACTGGTGGACTCGTGACTTTTACACTATGAATGCTCGCTACGCTGCGAATGCGACGTCGATGAATAACCCGTTACCTGGCTGAGCGCGAAGAATCCGCTCGGTCAAGGTGACAAGTTGCGGTCGAAGCTCACAGGTATGAAATCTTTAGCCAACGAGTAGCGAACCCAACACTCCTCGGTTGGCGGGTCTTTGCGCGGCACAGTCACAGTCCGAGCCAGTGCTCAGTGCTGCCCTAACGACAATTCCAAAACGCATCAGAGGATTTCCAAGAAACCCGGTGTGATTCAGATTGCCTTTTAGTTCTTGGTTTTGGAGCAGCGCTAGAGGAGGCACTTGGCGTATCTCTGAACTGACCAGACTCATCCTCGGTACTTGGCGTCACAGGTTTCAGGTTAGTGCTGGACTATCAACCTTCGAAGGCGAGCGCTGCCGTGAAGAGGATAACGTCCATTGCTCATGTGGCTTGGCTCGGAGAATCGTTAGCCGGGCATTTTGCGCCACAGCGCTTGGGGTACGTGCACCAGCATCATGAAGACCCACTGCAAGATTGATGGTGACCAAATGACGTGGCTATTGGAAGCGAGCCCCGCGACAATCGTTTCGGCAGCTTGATCAGCATCGGTAGAGAAGGGTGGAGCATCCTTGCCGGTCGTCATCTTGGAATGAACAAAGCCCGGGCGAATAATCTGTACTTTAATTCCGGCATCGCGCACTGATTCTGCCCATCCCGTGGTGAAGGTATCAAGACCGGCCTTTGACGCTGAGTAGGTGTAGAGGCTACGACGGGGACGAAGTGCAGCCACCGAAGAAAATACGGCTACGTGTCCTGATCCTTGGGCGATCAAGCGGGGCCGTAGTGCAGCCATCGCGGCTGCGGGCCAGGTGGTGTTAATCGTAAAGAGCTCAGCCGTAGCGCCAGGATCATCGTCGAGGTCATCTTGCTCACCGAGTATGGCTGCGGCGATAACGATGAGATCAAGGTGTCCCCCGGCGGCTTCGAAGCCGGCAGCAATGGTTCCAGCCGCAGTTTCGGGCTTAGTGCTCTCCATCGCGATTACTGATACGTCGGCGCCAAGCGCTCGAAGTGTCTCGGCTACCTCTTCGCCGGCTTGCGTGTTGCGCACGGCCAATACGACCTTCTTGCATCGCGCCATCGCAAGTTTGCTAACGACGCAGAGAGCAATTTCTGAGGTGCCACCAAGCACCATGACACTTTGAGGTTGGCCGAAGGCGTCACGCATGTTGTTCTCCTTGTTGTTGCATATCCCTAGCCTCGCAGGTTTAAGCGTCGCGAGAGATCAGAACCGAGTTTTTGGCCAGGATCGACCCGATCGCATACCGCTTGGAACTGCTCAAGCTTGGGATACATCGTTGGAATGAGATGAGGCGAGAGACGAGAATCCTTCGCAAGGTAAATTCGACCGCCAGCTTCGGCGATAAGTTCGTCGAGTTCGTCGAGTACGGCCGATGCGTGGCCTGCGCCGAGCGGGATATCAAGGGCCAATGTCCATCCGGCCGTCGGGAAGCTGAGCAGTCCTGAATTACCTTTACCGAAGCGCTTGAGCACGGCTAAGAAACTCGGTACTGATCGACGAGAGAGTAACGCCATGGCCTGCGGGACTATATGGGAAGCAGCATCGGGGACTACAAATTGATACTGCAAAAAACCCCGAGGTCCGTGAAGGCGATTCCACATTGATACGCCGTCGAGGGGGTGGAAGAAGGTCGAGAGGCTTTGGACCTCACCATCTTTGTGCTTCGGGGCCTTACGAAACCATGCCTCGTTGAACGCGGCGATTGAGTATTTGTTGAGTAAGCCCTTGGGAGCGGTAAAGGGAATCGCTAACTTCGGGGAACCAGGCGGCTGGAGCCGGGGTTTGTCGAGAGGAACTTGATCCGCGCTTGCGTGATCGCCTCGGGTGAGCACGCCTCGGCCTAAGCGGGCGCCCTTGGCCATACAGTCAACCCAGGCCACGGAGTAGCGATAGTGGTGATCTCCCGTCACCATGGCATCCATTAAGGCATCAATATCCTCGAAGCGTTCGGTGTCAACGAGCACGGAGCTCGTCTCAATGGGTATGAGTCGCAGCGTGGCTTCGACAATGACACCGCTAAGGCCCATGCCGCCAGCGGTAGCCCAGAAGAGTTCGGAGTCTTGAGTGGGCGAGATCGTAAAGGTGCCCGAAGGGGTGACTAAGGTCAGCGCTTCAATGTGGTCCATGAAGCTTCCATCGACGTGGTGATTCTTGCCATGGATGTCTGCCGCAATGGCGCCGCCAAGGGTGACCTGGCGCGTGCCAGGTGTGACGGGTACGAAGTAGCCGGCAGGGATCGCTTCACGAAGTAGTTCGTCGAGACTGACTCCTGCCCCGAGGGTGATGGTACCTGTGTCGGGGTCGATGATGGAACGCTGCCCGAGACCACGGTTATCAATGACGGTTCCACCAGCTGACTGCGCGGGGTCACCGTAACTGCGACCAAGGCCCCGAGCAATGACGTGATGAGCAGCTGAACCAATGACCTCGGAGACTTCTGATGCATTGCGGGGACGCTTGATGGTCGCTCGAGATGGGGCTGTGTTACCCCAACCCGTGAGCGTTCCTTGGCTGCTTGGAATCATGCGTACACTCCTATGGCGATGAGAGCCACCCAAGCGATCGCGCACATCTGCAAGAAGCGATCGTGGTAGGCAAGATTCTCTGGTGTGCCACCTTCGCCGCCGTCAAGAAGGCGCAGCGCCCAGAGCGATCCCAAGATGATGGGAACAATGGAGAGCTGAATGTAGACCTCGCGGCCTACGGCGTGGCCCGCTAGGCCCGTATCAGTAAACGCCCAAAGGCAGTAGGCCACGATCATCGCAGTCAGGCTCAAGGTGATAACGGATTCGAGGAAACTCTTGGTATAGCGACGCAGCACTGCTCGCTGTTCACCCTCGACGCCATCGCGAGGTAGTTCAGCGAGGCGCTTACCTGTCACGATGAAGAGGGCGCCAAAGGACACCACCAGCATGAACCAAACGCTGAGTTTGGCATCGGCAGCCACACCACCGGCAATGGCTCGAAGTACGAAACCCGAAGCTACGCACGCCAACTCTACGACGGGCTCTTGTTTGAGCTTAAGGGCGTAGGCCACATTGATGGCTACGTAAATAATGAGAACGATGAAGAGGTGTGCGCCAGGGATGACGAGACTGAGCACGAGGCCGCCAGCACCAAAGATGATCATCTCGATAATGGCCAGCGTAGGGGAGAGTATTCCCGCCGCTAAGGGCCGGTGGCGCTTCTTGGGGTGGGCCCGATCGCTTTCGAGATCACGCAAATCGTTGAAGAGATAAATGGCCGAGGAGACAAAACAGAAGGCGATAAAGGCCCACAAGGTATGGGCGCGTACGTCCTTGTGGGAGAGGGTCCCCGCAGCGGCCGGAGCCACAAAGACTAAAAGGTTCTTAATCCACTGTTTGGGCCGTAGCGCCCTTATCGGGGCGAGAGCCCGAGATCCCCTTGATCGAGGGTCATGTTGGACGGGGCGCCCCTCGACGGGGCCGTCGGATGGGAGCCCTGAGGTCTCCATAGTCACGAAACGCCTCCTTTTGACCTAAGGAAACCTACCAGCCAGTAATCAACATGTTGCGATCAAAGGTCGTTTTCACCATCTATCATGGGCAGTCGTGAAACGCCCCTATCGAGTGGTAGTTGCAAAACCTGGCCTAGACGGCCACGACCGAGGTGCGAAGGTTATCGCTCGCGCGCTGCGTGACGAAGGGTTCGAAGTGGTCTATACCGGCCTTCACCAGACTCCCGAACAGGTCGTTCAAGCCGTAATTCAAGAAGATGCCGATGCCTTAGGGCTCTCCCTTCTCTCCGGCGCTCACTTGACCCTGGTGCCGCGCGTGATTGGCCTCCTCCGCGACGCTGACCGTAGTGATGTCATCGTGGTTGTGGGGGGTATTGTTCCCGAAGCAGATATTGAGCCCCTCAAGGCGGCCGGTGCTTCAGCAGTCTTTACTCCGGGATCTCCGTTACCTGAGATTGGCCAGTGGCTGGGCTCAGCGCTGGATGCTCGTGAAGAATCCCTGAACGCATAAACGCTGGAGTATCTGTTCTCGTTCGCTAGTCGTAGTTCCCCTACAGGAAGGATCCTCCGTGGACCTGTTCGAATACCAAGGTAAGCAGTACTTTGCCCGTTATGACATTCCAGTCTCGCCCGGTGGAGAAGCTGACACCGTTGATGAAGCGGTTGCGGTGGCCGAGAAGATTGGCTACCCCGTGGTCGTCAAGGCTCAGGTAAAGGTTGGCGGCCGTGGTAAGGCCGGCGGTATCCAGTTGGCTAATGACGCTGACGAGGTTCGCCTCCACGCTGGAAACATTCTTGGCATGGACATCAAGGGGCACACGGTGCACCGTCTGTGGGTCGAGCTCTCGAGCGATATCGCCTCTGAGTACTACGTGTCATTTACGCTTGACCGTCCTAACAAGGTCTACCTCGGCATGCTCTCCAAGGAGGGTGGCGTAGACATCGAAGAAGTGGCCGAGACCAATCCTGACGCCATTAAGCGCATCTCGAT
The DNA here is from genome assembly GCA_903875425.1 of uncultured Actinomycetes bacterium. Taxonomy (GTDB): domain Bacteria; phylum Actinomycetota; class Acidimicrobiia; order Acidimicrobiales; family RAAP-2; genus CAIQWC01. Next base: position 88,038 of record CAIQWC010000040.1, read on the forward strand.
CAACCCTATTGATGGTTTTTCCCTCGATCAATCTCGTGCGTGGGTAGCCGACGCGGACATTGACGAAGCGGCCCGTGAGCAGGCGGCTGCGCTAATCGTCAAGCTTTACACCTGCTACGTCGAGGGTGACTGTGATCTCGCCGAGATCAATCCCCTCATCCTTACTACTGACGGTATCGTCCGGGCCCTTGACGCCAAAGTGACCTTGGATGCCAATGCCGAGTACCGACACCCCGAGTGGGAAGTATGGGCTGCCACCGATACTGAAGATCCTCGCGAAGCCATGGCGAAGGCCAAGGGGCTTAACTACATTGGCCTCGACGGGTCCGTTGGGATTATCGCCAACGGCGCAGGTCTAGCGATGACCACGCTCGACATCGTGAATCAAGTAGGTGGTTCCGCGGCCAATTTCCTCGACATCGGTGGTGGTGCCAATGCTGATGTCATGACGGCAGCGCTCGAAGTTATTAACGCCGACCCGTCGGTGAAGTCAATCTTCGTCAACATCTTCGGGGGTATTACCCGTGTCGATGAAGTAGCGAAGGGCGTTATCGAGGCGCTTCGTCGCGTTGATATTACGAGTCCCATCGTGCTGCGCCTTGATGGCACCAATGCTGTTGAGGGCCGTGCGCTCTTGGCCGAACACTTGAACGACAAGCTGGTGGCGGAGCCCACCATGCTTGAAGCCGCTCGCCGGGCTGTCGCCCTGGCTGGGAACTAGAGGAGTATCAGTGAGTATTTTCATCGATGAAAACACCAAGGTCATCGTTCAGGGCCTTACCGGTGGCCAGGGCCGGTTCCATGGCGTAAGAAACCGTGACTACGGCACTCAGATTGTGGGTGGCGTGAGTCCTAAGAAGGCCGGTGAGAACGTTGACGGTATCCCTGTCTTTGCCTCTTGTAAAGAAGCCGTAGCGGCCACAGGTGCAACGGCGAGTTTCGTGGTTGTCCCTCCGGCAGGGGCTACGGCCGCCATTTTAGAAGCTGCGCAAGCGGGTATTACGTTCATCGTTTGCATCACCGAAGGTATTCCGGCTCATGATGAGGCCAAGTGCTACAACATCTTGAAGCGTGACTTCCCCAACACTCGCCTCCTCGGTCCTAACTGCCCGGGCATCATTAGCCCAGGTAAAGCCAACATCGGCATCACCTCGGGTGACATTGCCTTGGCAGGCGGACCCGTTGGCATCGTAAGTCGTTCGGGAACCTTGACCTACCAAGCACTGCATGAACTCAGCCAACAAGGTGTTGGCCAGACCACCTGTGTTGGCATTGGTGGCGACCCCGTCCCTGGCACCAACTTCATCGACTGCCTCGAAGCCTTCGAAGCCGACCCTGAGACAAAGGCCGTCATGATGATTGGTGAAATTGGTGGATCAGAAGAAGAGCGTGCTGCCGAGTGGATCAAGAAGCACATGACCAAGCCGGTCGTCTCCTACATTGCTGGCGTAACCGCTCCTCCTGGGCGAAAGATGGGTCACGCAGGAGCGATTATTTCTGGATCGTCGGGTACGGCACAAGCCAAGATGGCGGCCCTCGAAGCCGCCGGCGTGATTGTGGCACTCAACCCGACCGAAGCTGGCGAGAAGATGGTCGCCATCGTGAAGGCGCTGTAAGCCACGTTGTATGAATCGCTTCAGTTTGCCAGGGTGTCTAGCAACACCGCTAGGGGTGGTGGGCTGAGGTGAACATCGCGGTGTTGGTGTCAGGATCGGGAACCATCCTCGAAGCAATTCTTGAGGCGGGTATTGAGGTTTCGCTCGTGGTGGCTGATCGGCCATGTCGGGGGCTCGAGATCGCAGGCAGCGGGGCCGTTGATGCCGTGCTGCTTGATCGATCAGGCTTTGGCGGCTTCAGCGATTCCTTTGATCGTGTCGCCTATTCAGATGCCATGTGTTCGCTTCTCGAGGAGCGAGGCATCGATCTGGTGGCCATGGCTGGTTTTGGCACGGTGATGACGGGTGAGATTTTTCATCGCTTCGCTGGGAGAATCTTGAATACGCATCCGGCACTGCTTCCGGCCTATCCGGGCTGGCACGCCGTTGAGGACGCACTCGCGGATGGAGCGACGCTGACCGGAACTACTGTGCACATTGCTACCGAAGAAATGGATGCGGGCCCCGTGGTCGCTCAAGCCGAACTGCCTATCGAGCCTCACGATGATGCGGATTCGCTTCATGAACGCATCAAACAAGTCGAACGGGTGCTCTATCCACAAACCATCCGGGAAGTGGCGCAAGCACTGGGAGATGGTGGGAGTATTGAAGCCATCGAGAGAACCCTTGAGCAGGGCTAAGGAGAATCCATGAGGGCGCTACTGAGCGTGTACGACAAGACGGGATTGATCCCCTTTGCCCAAGGTCTAGCTGCACTCAAGGTCGACATGATCGCGAGTGGGAATACATCCGCCGCACTGAAAGAAGCGGGTATCGACCATGTCGATGTCGCAACCGTGACGGGCAGTCCCGAAATGCTTGGTGGACGAGTCAAGACGCTGCACCCCAAAATTCACGGCGGCATTTTGGCCGATCGATCCAAGGCTGAGCACCTCGAGGACCTTGCCGCGAACAATATTGATGCGATTGACCTCGTTGTGTGCAATCTCTATCCCTTTACCTCCAACCCTTCCATCGAGCTGATCGACGTTGGTGGGCCGACCATGGTCAGAGCCGCCGCCAAGAATCATGCTCACGTCGGCATTGTGGTGAACCCAGAGGACTATGAGGTGGTGTTGGCCGAGCTGCAACAACAAGGTGCACTCTCTGACGGAACGCGAGCGACCTTGGCTCGTAAAGCTTTCGCCCACACAGCTGCCTATGACGCAGCGATTGCAACGTGGATGAGCCAAGGCGGCGCCGATGGCTTGAGCCGTGAAGCAGATCCCACGTTGCCTGAACACCTGGCGCTGTCGCTGACTCGGGCCGAGGTCCTACGCTATGGAGAAAACCCCCATCAGCGCGGGGCGCGCTATCGGATTGATGGGGCTGAGAGTTTTTGGGATCACGTACAGCAGCATGCGGGTACGGGTCTGAGTTACCTGAACTTGTTTGATGCCGATGCAGCGTGGCGCCTGGCCTTTGAGCTGAGCGCAGATGCTGAGGGCCGACCCGCAGCCGCGATTATTAAGCACGCCAATGCCTGTGGCGCAGCGGTGGCTGATTCCATCGCCGAAGCCTTTGCTTCGGCTCTCCAAGCCGATCCCATGAGCGCCTTTGGTGGCATTGTGGCCCTGAGCGTGCCCATTGATGCGGAGCTTGCCCGCACGATTGCCGAAGGCCCCCAAGCCGACGTCATTATCGCGCCAGCGTTGAGTGCTGAAGCAATTGATATCTTGGTTGCGCGCCGAAAAGCCACGCGACTTCTCAGTGCACCGCTTCCGGAGCGATCCGAAATTCAGATCCGCTCTCTGGGCAACTCCATGTTGGTGCAGAGTTTTGATCACTTCGAATCGACTCCTTCGACGTGGAAGGTGGTCACGCAGCGTCAACCAACCACCCAAGAGTGGGAAGACATGGTCATCGCTTGGCGAGTGTGTGGGCGCACGACGTCTAATGCCATTGCGTTAACACGAGAGGGCCGCGCTGTCGGTATCGGTGCTGGTCAGCAGTCTCGGGTAGTGGCCGCAGAAATCGCTGTCAATAAAGCGCAAGTAAACGCCACAGGTGCGGCAGGGGCATCGGACGCCTTCTTCCCCTTCCCTGATGGTCTTGAGGTCTTGATAGCAGCCGGAGTAACCGCCATCGTCCAGCCAGGTGGTTCGGTGCGAGATGATGAGGTAACCGCGGTTGCGGACGCTGCGGGCATAACCATGGTTCACACCGGCGAACGCCACTTCCGCCACTAGGAGATTGACATGACCGCGATAGTGCTCGATGGCAACAAGGTTGCTGCCCGAATGAAGATGGAGATTGCTGACCGCGTCGCGCGCCTCCAGGCCATGGGACGTCACGTCGCCTTGGGCACCATTCTGGTGGGGGATGACGGACCCTCAGCCAAGTATGTGGCCATGAAGCACGCCGACTGTGACGAGGTGGGCATAGCGTCTCGCCACGTAAGTCTTGGCGTCGATGCTACGCAAGCAGACGTGATCGCAGCGATTCAGACCATGAACGACGACCCTGAGGTTGCGTCCATTCTCGTGCAGCTTCCCCTCCCTCATGGCATGAATGAAGAGCAGGTTCTCCTCGCTGTTGACCCCGCCAAGGATGTTGACGGTCTCCACCCGATAAACCTCGGAAAACTTGTGATGGGCGCTCCAGGGCCGCTTCCTTGTACGCCAGCGGGCATTGTGGAGTTACTCGCTAGCCACAAGGTGCCGGTCGATGGTCGCCACGTGGTGATTATCGGCCGAGGCCTCACTATTGGCCGGCCGTTGAGCTTGTTACTGGCCATGAAACGAGCCGGATGCAACGCCGCGGTTAGCGTGGTTCACACGGGAGTTGCTGACATGGCATCCATCATTCGTCAAGGAGACATTGTGGTCTCTGCGGCGGGCGTTGCTGGTCTCTTGACTCCTGAGATGATCAAGCCGGGAGCCGCTGTGGTGGGTGCTGGCACGAGTTGGGAAGGCAAGCGGCTCATGAGTGATGTAGACGACGCAGTAATCGACGTGGCAGGTTGGATGACGCCGCGGATTGGAGGCGTGGGACCCATGACGCGTGCCATGCTGTTGAAAAACTGCATTGCTGCCGCGGAGAGGGTGGGCTAATGGCATCGCTCGATGAAAAAGGTCGCGAGTTCGATGAGCGTCCTTGGGGAACCTATGTCGTATTAGAAGATACGACGCATGATCACAAGGTGAAGCGCATCACGGTAGAGCCAGGGAAGCGGCTGAGCTACCAGCGTCATTCACGACGCTCTGAGCACTGGTTCGTGCTCGATGGCGTGGCTACGGTTACCTTGAATGGCGAAGTTCACCGCATCGCTAAGTTTGGCTCCGTCAACATTCCCAAAGAAACCAACCACCGGGTTGCGAATGAGGGAACTGAACCACTGGTGCTCATTGAGATTCAGTATGGCGACTACTTCGGGGAGGACGATATTGTCCGCCTCGAAGATGACTTCGGTCGATCCTAGAAACGCACCACCCATGGCTCGAATTGATCAACTCCTTAGCGCGACGCGTACCGTTAGTTTCGAGTTTTTCCCGCCCAAAACCGATGCCGAAGCGGCCATCCTCACTACTGCACTCCACGAACTCAGCGACCTTCATCCGTCGTTTGTCTCGGTGACCTATCGCGGGGGCGCCGAATCTCGCCAGCGCACCTTCGACCTCGTCGCTGCCATGCAGACCGACAGCCAGCTGAACCCTATGGCGCATTTAATCTGCGTAGCGCATCGTCGCGATGAGCTCCTAGACATCTTGAATCAGTATCGCCAAGTGGGTGTTGAGAATCTCATGGCCTTAGGCGGTGATCCTTCTACTGAACCCGATGCCATCATCGGCGAGCTCACCTATGCCTCTGAGTTGGTAGAACTAGCTCGAAGTATTGGTGGTTTTTCGATTGGCGTGGCTGCCCACCCCTTAGGTCATCCACGCTCCGCTTCGCTTGGCCAAGATCGTGATCGCTTGGCGGCAAAACTTGAGCTCGCTGACTTTGCCGTCACGCAGTTCTTCTTTGCGATTGAGGAGTACCTGTCCTTAGTCGAGGAACTTGCCCAGCGCGGTTGCACGAAGCCCGTGGTGCCTGGCATTATGCCGGTGACGTCCCTAGCCTCAGTACCTCGCATGGCTGACATGGGTGCTCCGGTGCCTGAGTGGGCGGTATCGCGACTTCAAGCAGCTTCTGAACTCGGAGGTGCATCGGCCGTGCGGGCCGAAGGCATTACGCTCGCCACCGAACTATGCGCTGAATTGTTGGAACGCGGAGCGCCCGGCTTGCACTTCTATACGCTCAATAACTCGTCTGCAACGAAGGAAATCGCTCGAGCCCTAGGTATCTCTTGATCTCCACACCGGTGACCTAAGTCAGTGCGCCGTTCTCCTTCACTGTAAGTTGCGTCGCCACTACGACGACGCCAGCGCTGAATGTCAGGGTGACTGGCTCAGTCAAGGACAAGGCCAAGCACGCGTTCTCGATTTTCTTCTCGCCGACTTCCTGACGGGCGGTAACGATGGCTAAGCATGGTCTACGGCCAGCTCGTTCCTCAACTGCCTTTGGTAATACGACTAGGTGCTCAGGCCTGGCCAAGGGCACCTACCGCCTTGGCGTTACGGTGATGAGGCATCCTTAAGAGCAAGCAGGAAGTTGAAACCGTGGAGGTCTCATAACGCTGCTCTAGGCCCGATTTAAGGCTTGAAGAGCCCCCGTAGGGGGTCGGATAAGGTTTTAGCCATGACAACCTCCCCAGTACACGTAACCGTCACCGGCGCAGCTGGCCAAATTGGCTACCAACTGCTCTTCCGCATCGCCTCGGGTCAACTTCTTGGCCCTGACACCCCCGTAGTTCTTCGCCTACTCGAGATAGAACCCGGCATGAAGGCCCTCGAAGGCGTAGCCATGGAACTTGACGACTGCGCCTTCCCACTGCTCGCAGACATGGAGCTCACCACCGACCTCAAGCACGCCTTCTCCAACACCTCATGGGCTCTCCTAGTAGGTTCCATCCCTCGTAAAGCCGGCATGGAACGTGGCGACTTGCTCAACGTCAACGGTGGCATCTTTAAGCCTCAGGGCCAAGCCATCGCAGCCAACGCAGCATCAGATGTGCGCGTACTCGTTGTTGGTAACCCCTGCAACACCAACTGCCTCATTGCTAAATCGAATGCTCCCGAGATTCCGGCTGATCGCTGGTTCGCGATGACGCGTCTTGACCAGAACCGCGCCGAGACTCAGTTGGCTAAGAAGGCTGGCGCTCCCGTCGCTGACGTGAAGAACCTTGCCATCTGGGGCAACCACTCAGCGACGCAGTTCCCGGACTTTGCTAATGCCACCATCGCCGGCAAGACCGTTCCTTCAGTCATCACTGACCAAGCATGGCTTGAAGGCCCCTTCATCGAGACGGTGCAAAAGCGCGGTGCGGCCATCATTGAAGCCCGCGGAGCTTCGTCGGCCGCCTCTGCCGCAAACGCTGCCATCGACACGGTCGTAAGCCTGCGTACCGCGACGCCTGCTGGGGACTGTGTTTCCGTGGCTGTGAGTTCAAACGGGGAGTATGGGGTGCCTGAAGGTCTGGTCTTTGGTTACCCGATTTTGGCTGATGGTCAGGGTGACTGGAAGGTCGCCGAAGGCGTCGAGCATGACGACTTTGCCAAGGCCCGTATCGCGATCACGATGAACGAACTCATTGAAGAGCGTGATGCCGTCAAGGAACTTGGCTTGATTTAGCCGCTCAGTACTTCCCGCCTCCTAGCGACACCCGCCCCCTTGGGGCGGGTGTCGTCATGGTTGCTTAGGGGAGTCAGCATTCGACTGCTAGGTTCGCGTTGTGATCGTAAGGAGATCGTTTCTCGTTCTGGCTGTGGCGACATGCTTGGCCGCAGGCGCTACACCCATGGCTGGCGCTGTGGTGAGTGCGGCGCAGGCATCGAATGTCTGGGCGCCGGCGACCTCGCTTGGGACGCTGACTTCTTACCCACAAGGCTCGCTCAGTGCTGTCGATTGTCAAGCGGGAAGCTGTATCGGGGTGGGGCGTGTTGATAACGGTGTGACGACATCTGCTCTGGCGGCGGGCGACGTGAATGGCCGTTGGACCCAGCAGGTGTTAGCGAACTCTGTGGGCGACGCGCTGGTGGCTCTGAGTTGTCAGTCGACGACCTGTACGGCCGTTGGAACCTATGACAATGGTACGAATCGTGAAGTGCTGATAGCAACCGAGCACGGCGGCTCGTGGACCTTAACGCCTCTGCCCACCACACTCAGTGGAGCGGGAGATGTCGTTCCGACATCGGTGAGCTGTCTCGCCAGTGGCTGCACCATGGTTGGCTACTACCTAGACGGTACGACCCAATATTCGTTCTACGGCACTGATGCTGGGGGGTCTTGGTCAGAACAAGCCATGATGCCTGCCCCCAGTGGATCTCAAGCCGACCAGGCCATGGGTGTGAGTTGCACGGTGAGCGCTTGCGTGGCCGTGGGAACGTATACCACCTTGGATCAGACCATCGATAGCAGCGCTACCCATGCCTTCTGGGCATCATCTGCCAACGGGTGGACCGAACAGGCCATCGCTAATCCAAGTCAGGTTGCTAATGCTTCCTTGAATGGAGTGAGCTGTTCATCGAGTAGTTGCTCTGCTGTTGGTGGAGCCGATAATGGCAACGCCATCGATGGCCAAGCCTTGGTGGCCTCGAATAGTACCGGGACCTGGGTCGCCCATACGGTGGCGATGGCATCGAGCGGATTAATGAATACCAGTTTGAATGCCATTACCTGTTTAGGCCAAGTCTGTAATGCGGTGGGCGAAAGCAATAGTGCCACGACCCAAGAGGCTGTGACTGCTAACAACTCCGGTTCAGGCTGGACCATGAGCTTGTTGCCGGTGGGCTCGGGCATAGTCAATGCGGATCTTGGCGGACTTTCATGCATGAGCGCCGATGCCTGCGTGGCGGTGGGCTCGAGTTTTGACACGTCTTCTAGCCAAGCTCTGGCAAGTACCAGTGTCGCTCGTGTGACGATCAGTTCCACTCCGGCTACGACCGCGCGTGTGGGTGTTCGGTATTCATCGCATCTTCTGGCCAGTGGTGGTTCGGGACGTTTGCAGTATCGAGTTGTTTCCGGGCATCTGCCACGGGGACTCGTATTGAACACTACGACGGGCTGGCTCACCGGCCTGCCCAAGGAAGCAGGCACCTTCACAGCCACGATTGCTGTGCGCTGTTCGACGCCGCCGGTGCAACGTGTGACCACGGTCCTTCGAATCACGGTCGCTAAGAAATCGAGGAGTCGATGAAGTATTTCGCGAGGAACAAACGTGGGTTAGTAGTAGCGGGGATCAGTGCTGCAGCCCTCATCGCCACATCATTGGCTCCCGTTGGGTCAGCGACTGCAACGGCTACGACCACGTCAGCCGTCACGCCTCCTCAATTGGGAGGTTATAGCGCGGGCGTGACTCCCTTCATTGCCGATGTGGCAATCAACAACGTCACCATGGCCACCCTTAAGAACGTCTCCTTCACCGTGACGCCGATGAGTGGATCAACGACAACGCCCATCTCGGCCACCTATGAGAAGGCGTATTTTGTCAACCGGCCCAGCCTCGTTTCTGGCTCCACGATTACGGTCCCCGTGTACGGTCTCTATGCGAGTGCAGTCGATAACAGCAATCACGTCACGGTTGCTGTGACGACGACGTCAGCAACGACGGTTTTAACGGCTGCTATCTCGACTACGCCATGGCAAGACCCTTGCGGGGGGTGCTACACCACAGGACTGCAGTATGTTCACGCGCGCAACAATGCTGTGCATCTGGGCTACAGCTACTTCATGTTGAAGTCCATGTTCTCAGGGCAAGTACCCGTCATCGTGATGGACACCGATGGCCAAGTCCGATGGGTTGCGAACGATACCTCGGGTGGTGGTGGAACGCCGGTATCTGGATTCATCGGCCAAAGTTTTTACGCTACCCATGGTGCGCGTCTATATCGATTAAATCTCGATGGTAGCGAATCGCTAGTCCATGATTTCTCTGGGTATCAAGGCATTAACAATTTCTGGCACAACATTGATCCGGGCAATACGGGAATGTTGTTATCGGCGGACGGGGCGAGTTCCAGTATTGAGTCCACCGTGTTGGAAGTAAATACTGACGGAAGCGTCGCCAAGATGGTTGATGTCTACCAAATCATCAGTCAAGCCATGACGGCAGGTGGTGATAATCCCAGTGACTTTGTCAGCCAAGGCGGGGACTGGTTCCACATGAATGCCGAAACGTTTTGGCCAGCACGCAATGAAGTTGTGGTGTCGAGTCGCGAAGATTTCGTGATTGGTATTAACTATGCAACCCAAAAAATTGACTGGATTCTTGGGGATCCCACCAAGCAGTGGTATCAGTTTAAGTCACTCCGTCATTTTGCTTTAGCCCTAGCGCCGGGAACCCTTCCCCCCATTGGCCAACACGCACTCTCGATCACTCCGACCGGTCAGTTGCTGCTCTTCGATGACGGCTACGGCAGTTACAACCACTACCCGTCGGGAAACTCCCGCTCCTACAGCATCCCGCAATTGTTCCAAATCAACTTCGCGACTCGGACCGCCAAGCAAACCTGGGCCTATTACAACAACCCACCGATCCAAAGCGCTATCTGTTCCAGCGTTTATCAAGAGGCGGGCAATACCTACCTCGTCGACTATGCCGCGGAAAGCAGCCCCGATCTCATTGGCTTGGGTGCGAACAACGCCGTGGCCTTTGATTACCAATTGCCCAACACCTATATCAATGGAGCCTGGAACGCGTATCCCGTGGCCATAAACGGATTGAGCTTTAACAGTTGATAGAGCGCTCGAGGTTTGGCTGACACGTGAAAAGCAGAAACCCCGCCCAATGGGCGGGGTTTCTTCCGGAAATTCGCTATTCGCTTCAGTCGGGCTGAACAGCCGCCTCTTCCGAGGTGCGCTTGGTGCGGCGCAGGATCTTGCGTCCCAACCACGCCACCGGGTCGAAGTCGGCGTCAACGACGCGTTCTTTTAGCGGGATAATGGCGTTGTCCGTGATCTTGATGTGCTCGGGGCACACTTCGGTGCAGCACTTGGTGATGTTACACATCCCGAGACCCATCTTCTCGCGAACGAGTTCACGACGGTCATTGGTATCAAGCGGGTGCATTTCGAGCTCCGCGTATCGAATGAAGAAGCGAGGCCCGGCGTACTTGAGCTTGTTTTCTTCGTGGTCGCGGATGACGTGGCACACGTCTTGGCACATGAAGCACTCAATGCACTTACGGAACTCTTGGCCGCGTTCAACATCAATTTGCTGCATACGGTAACCGTCAGCCGGTCTTGGGATCGGGTTGAAGGCAGGAACCTTACGCGCCATTTCGAAGTTGAAACTCACATCCGTCGCTAGGTCGCGAATCACGGGGAATGCACGCATCGGTGTGACAGTCACGGTCTCGCCGTCAGGTAGCGAGTCTACGCGTGTCATGCAAAGCAATCGTGGCTTACCGTTGATCTCAGCTGAGCATGAGCCACACTTACCGGCTTTGCAGTTCCAGCGAACCGCTAGGTCTGGCGCGGTCGTCGCCTGGATGCGGTGAATCACGTCCAAGACGACCTCACCCTCCACCTTCGGCATGACGTAGTTCTCGAAGGCGCCACCGTTTTGGTCACCTCTCCAAACACGCATCGTAATCTCAGTCATTTACTTAGCCTCCTCAAAGAGTGCCTTGAGTTCGTCGGGCATTTCAGCCAACGGCTCAGGGCTAATGGAGATGGGGTTGAGGTAGCCAGCTCCTTGGGTTTGGCGCTGGACGAAGTTAACCTTGCCCAATTCAGGATCGGCCTTGGGGAAGTCCTCACGGGTCTGGCCACCACGAGATTCTCGACGCTCTAGTGCACCTTGTGCCGCCGAGATTGACACGGTCAACATACTTGGTAGGTCGGTAGCTAAGTTCCATCCTGGGTTGTAAGAAACGCCACCGGAAGCCGACACATTCTTGGTGCGCTCTTTCAAGACTTCAAGTTGCTCTAGGGCTTCTACTAGCTCGTCTTCTTTTCGGATGATGCCAACGTTGGCTTGCATCAACTCTTGGAGGTCGTGCTGAATGGTGTACGGGTTCTCACCGTTTTCGCGCCCTAACGGAGCGAGTGCATCGGCGATGTAGCCGCTGACCTGTGCTTCATTGAGCGAAATAGGAGCCTTGGATTCGGCATAGTCGGCTGCGGCCATACCCGCGCGACGACCAAAGACCAGCAAGTCAGACAGTGAGTTGCCACCGAGTCGGTTTGAGCCGTGCATTCCGGCTGAAACTTCACCAGCGGCGTAGAGACCAGGAACGCAACTCGCTGCGGTCTCGGCATCAACGCGCACGCCACCCATGATGTAGTGACAGGTTGGCCCAATTTCCATGGCTTCGCGGGTGATGTCTACACCAGCGAGTTCCATGAACTGGTGGTACATGCTGGGCAGGCGACGGCGAATAAATTCGGCACTTCGGCGTGATGCGATATCAAGGTAGACACCGCCGTGAGGAGTGCCACGCCCGGCCTTGACTTCCGTGTTGATGGAGCGTGCCACTTCGTCACGAGGGAGCAGTTCTGGTGGGCGGCGGCCAGCTGCGTGGTCATCGTACCAACGGTCAGCTTCCTCCTCACTCTCTGCAGTTTCGGCGCGGAACATTGGTGCGACGTAGTCGAACATGAAGCGCTTGCCTTCGGAGTTCCGAAGTACGCCACCGTCGCCACGAACACCTTCGGTTACGAGAATCCCTCGGACTGATAGAGGCCAAACCATACCGGTGGGGTGGAACTGAATGCACTCCATCTCTTGGAGCTCTGCACCAGCCCATAAGGCCATGGCATGGCCGTCGCCGGTTGATTCCCAAGAGTTCGAGGTGAACTTCCACGATTTACCAACGCCGCCCGTCGCGATAACGACTGCCTTAGCGGAGAAGGTTACGAACTCGCCGGTGGGTCTCCAGTAAGCAACAGCACCCGCAACGGAGCCGTCATCATTGGTGAGCAGGCGCACAACCTTGCACTCCATGTAGACGTCAACGTCGAGCGAGACGATCCGTTGCTGCATGGTCCGGATGAGCTCCAAGCCAGTACGGTCGCCGACGTGGGCCAGACGAGCGTAGAGGTGACCACCGAAGTCACGCTGCTGGATCTTGCCTTCCTTAGTGCGGTCAAAGAGTGCTCCCCAGTCTTCCAACTCGTAGATTCGGTCGGGTGACTCCTGAGCGTGCAACTGAGCCATGCGCCAGTTATTCAGCATCTTTCCACCACGCATGGTGTCGCGGAAGTGGACTTTCCAGTTGTCTTCTTTGTAGACGTTGCCCATGGCGGCAGCAGCGCCACCTTCGGCCATGACGGTGTGAGCCTTACCGAGGAGGCTCTTGGTGATGATTGCCACCTTGAGTCCACGCTGCTTGGCTTCCACGGCGGCACGCATTCCTGCACCACCGGCACCGATAATAATGACGTCGTAGTCGTGATGTTCGCGTTCAGTCATGCTGCGGTCCTTAGAAGAGGCGGAAGTCCGAAATCGTGCCAGAGGCTACGAGGCGGACGTAAATGTCAGTGAATGCAACGAAGAACAAGCTCACCCAGGCGAACTGCATGTGCTTTGCATTCAGGGGGGTCACGAACTTCCAGAGCTTGGCGCGAATCGGGTGAGCCGCGAACGATCGCACTTGCCCACCACAGAGGTGCCGACAGGCGTGGCAGCTCAGCGAGTACAGCCAAAGCAAGGTTGCGTTAATGACCAGTACCAAGGTGCCCACCGTGACGCCAATGCCGATACCCGGCTGATTAAAGGCCACAATCGCGTCATAGGTCAGTAAGACGTTAAAGATCAAACCGAAGTAGAAGAAGTATCGGTGAACGTTTTGCATAATGAGCGGGAACTTCGACTCACCTGAGTAGCTCTTGTGCGCGTCGGAGACGCTGCACGACGGTGGTGCCCACCAGAAGGAGCGGTAGTACGCGCGACGGTAGTAGTAACAGGTCATGCGGAAACCCAGCGGGAAGATCAAGATCAACAGGGCCGGCGAGATCGTCCACCAATTGAGAACGTGTCCGCCCATGGAAGCCCCCGTCGTCAAACACCCTTGGGTCAAGCACGGTGAGTAGAAGGGACTAATGAGGTCGCGATGCATCGTGGCACCGGCGTAGTAGTCCTTGTTCACAAACGCAGCCCAGGTCGCGTAGATCACAAAGCTTGACAGAATCGCCACCGTAATGACGGGGGCAAGCCACCATCTGTCGGTACGAAGCGTCGGCTGATCGGGGCCTCCTCGGGTACCGCCCAGCACCACAGGGGTGTGGGAATTGTCTACCCGAGTGGCGGAATTTTCCACCGTCGTCACACTGCCTCCTTGTTATTGGTTGGCATTTCTAGGGGGGGCGCCAAAGCGACCTACTGCTGATTCTCGCCAGGACCCTTTTGGGGCTCTGACATCGAACCACAAATAACTTAACCGCCTCCGCAACGCTCTTGTTACGTTTCCCCGTAGTCTCGTGACATGAGCGTTAACCAAGAATCTCGACTTCGGCCCATCCCCCCCTCCGACCTGCCGGCAACGCTTGGGGCCTTGCGTGAGTCTGCTTGGAAATCTCGAAGCGTGGCCGAAGAACTAGCCGCCAATCTCGAGGGCGTGATTGCCGCGCAAAGCTCGTTATCTGCTGGCGTTCAGGGCTTCGAGACAACCGTCTTGCCTCAGCTCGAGACCGCAATTTTGGCCGAGCACGACATCATTTTGCTCGGCGAGCGTGGCCAAGCCAAGACGCGCCTCATACGGAGCCTGGTTAATCTTTTGGATGAGTGGATGCCCATTGTGGCGGGCTCCGAGATTAATGACGACCCCTTTCATCCTGTGTCGGCTCAAGCCCGGAATCTTGTTGCTGAGCTCGGGGAGGAAAGTCCAATCGCTTGGGTACATCGGTCTGAGCGCTATGGCGAGAAACTCGCCACTCCCGACACCACGATTGCCGACCTGATCGGCGAGGTCGACCCCATCAAGGTTGCTGAAGGTCGTTACCTCTCTGACGAGCTGACTATCCACTATGGGCTCGTCCCTCGGGTCAACCGAGGCATTTTCGCCATCAATGAGCTTCCCGACCTTGCCGAACGCATCCAAGTCGGTTTACTGAACGTGCTCGAAGAGCGCGACATACAAATTCGTGGTCACCGCATTCGCCTACCCCTCGATATCGTGCTTGTCGCTACCGCGAATCCGGAGGACTACACCAATCGCGGCAGAATAATCACACCGCTCAAAGACCGATTTGGTGCTCAGATCCGTACTCACTATCCGCGCGAGGTCGATACCGAGATTGACATTGTTCGCCGTGAAGCTCGTGTGGCGCCGACCACGAAGGCCGTCAAGGTCCCGTGGTTTATCGAGCGCATCATCGGCGAGGTGAGTCATTTGGCTCGGCGAAGTCCCATGCTGAACCAGCGCAGCGGCGTATCGGTGCGCCTCACTATTGCCAACTACGAATCAATTGTGGCTAATGCCATGCGACGTAGTTTGCGCACCCATGAAGAAGAAATTGTTCCTCGTATCTCAGACCTCGCGGCAGCATTGGCTTCCACCCAGGGCAAGGTCGAAGTCGAGACGCTTGAAGAAGGCAGAGAAGCCGACATCATTGCCCAACTCTTCGCAGCGGCGACATTGCTCGTCTTTCGAGATGCGGTGGTGCTCACGCAAGCAGCCGAGATCTTGGCGGCCTTTGACGGCGAGGTTATTGCCCACACTGGCGATGACTTAGCCTCAGCCGAGTATGGCTCCCTCCTGGCGCACATCCCGGTTCTCGAGGCTCCCACTCGAGCTATCGCCGGCGATGAGGCTGGGCCCGGAGAAATGGCTGCAGCCTTGGAGTTCCTCCTTGAAGGCCTTCATCTGACTAAGCGTCTCAATAAGGACGCTTCAGGCCCGAGAGCGCTCTATCGCTCGAAGGGTTCATGAGCGCAAACTACACCTATCGAGCGTGGGACGGATCCCAAGGGGACGGCGCTATTGACCTAGAGACGCTCCTCGATCTACTCAGCGACGACCTCTTGGAGAACGGTGATCTCACGGACGCCATAGAGCGGCTGCTGCGCCGGGGCTTCGTGACCGATGACGGCGCGGTTGATGGGCTTCGTGATCTCCTCGAGCAGGTTCGCGATCGCCGCCAAGAGCTCGAAGAACGAGGAAACCCTGACGCGCAGTTTGCGCAATATCAAGATCGTTTAGCCGAGATCGAAAGCATGGAACGAAGCGGCCTTGATGACTTGCTCGATGAAGCACAAAGCTCTGGTGATGAACGAAGAGCATCGGTGACCAGTGATGCGGTCGCTGAACGGCGTCTCGAACTAGATCTTTTACCTGATCCCTTTGCGGATCGACTCTCGGCGATGGACCATTACGAATTCGTGTCAAGTGAGGCTCGCGAAGCCTTTGAAGCAATGCGTGAAGACCTCCGTCAAGAGATCGCTGACGCCTACTTTCAAGGCGTCAGCGAAGCCATGCGTAATCCCGACCCCGAGATGATGGCGCGAATGGGTGAAGCCTTCGATGCCATCTCCACCATGCTTGAGCAGCGCGCGAACGGCGAAGAACTCAACCCGAGTTTCGAAGATTTTCAAGAGAAATTCGGCGACTTGTTTCCCGGAGTCAATAACCTTGACGAACTCGTAGCCCTCCTTGCGGAACGTATGGCCGCTGCTGAGGCAATGTTTAATTCCATGAGCGCGCAACAGCGTGCTCAAGTCGAACAGCTCAGCCGCGAGATGTTTAGTGACATGGATCTTGGATGGCGCATGGATCGGCTGCTAGCAAATCTTCGCGCTGCCGCTCCCGAGGCAGGATGGGGAGAGGCGCAACGCTTCCGAGGCGATGCGCCGATCGGTTTTGGGGACGCCACTGATATCGCCCGTCAGCTCGGTGAACTCGGGGCCATGGAAGACCTGCTCACCAAGGGAAATGCCGCTCAGGCGCTAGGCGAACTTGACCTCGAACAAATCAAGCGCCACTTAGGCCCCGATGCCGCACAGCACCTAGAACGCCTTAAGAAGGTGACAAAAACCCTGGAGGATGCTGGTGCTATTTCTCGAAAAGGGGATCGTCTAACACTCACCGCCCAGGGGGTTCGCCGACTAGGCAACCAAGCCCTGAAAGAAATCTTCGCCCTACTGAAGAAAAACGGCACGGGTGAACATCCAACGGTCTTCACCGGCTTTGGCCACGACCGAGAAGAGACCACGAAGGCCTACGAACCCGGCGATCCTCTGTCGCTGCACTTGACGAAGACCTTGTCGAATGCGCTCGCGAGAGGAGGTGGGGTTCCCATCAAGCTCGAGGCACAAGACTTCGAAGTCATCGAGACCGAAGCCTTAAGTCGCTCCGCCACCGTGCTGTGCATTGACTTGTCGATGTCTATGCCCATGCGAGGCAACTTCGTTCCGGCAAAGAAAATGGCGTTAGCACTGCAGACCCTGATATCGAGTCGATATCCCCGTGACTACTTTGGCCTGGTGGTGTTTTCCGAAATGGCTCGAGAACTTAAGGTTGAAGACTTACCCACGGTGATGTGGGACTACATCCCGGGTACCAATTTGCAACACGCCTTGGCCTTATCGCGTCAGATGCTCGCGAAGCAGCACGGCACAAAGCAGATCATCGTGGTGACCGATGGTGAGCCCACGGCCCACATCGATGCATGGGGGACCCCTGAGTTCAACTATCCACCGGTCCCCGAAACACTTCGCCTCACCATGGCCGAGGTACTGCGGTGCACCAAAGCCGATATTTCCATCACGACCTTTGCCCTGGATCTCGAGAACACGATGTTCCCCTTCGTGGAGCAAATCGCTACGGTTAATGGGGGCCGGACTTTCTACCCCTCACCCGATGATTTGGGCGGATTTGTGCTGGTGGACTTCCTCAGACAGCGTCGTAAGCGCTAAAACCCCAGTATTTCGGGCAAAAGTAAGATTTAACTTGCATTGTTCTGGGAAATGGCCCAAGATGACACTGTTGTAATTACAAGGGTGACACAAAGCTGTGGCCCACGGGAGGGAACATGGACGTTTTGAACTTGCTTAGCGGCGAAGAAGAAAAGAGCTGGCAGACCAAGTCAAACTGCATGGGTGTAGACCCTGACCTGTTTTTCCCAGAGCGTGGTGCCTCGACGCGCGAGGCTAAGGAAGTCTGCCGCGGTTGCGTCGTTCGTGAAGAATGTCTCGAATATGCACTGAGTAACGGCGAGAAGTTCGGTATTTGGGGTGGGATGAGCGAACGAGAACGTCGACGTCTGCGTCGGGCCCGCGCACTTGAGCGGCGCCAGGCCGAATCCGCTTCCTAAGCGATCGCTATTCCCTTGGCTCTGAAGCGGGCCTCCAGCGTTGCCTCGGGTGACAAGTCAAGCGATTCCCAGCGCTCTGGGTCAATCTTGTTCAACACCTGCTCAGGGATGGTGCCAACGAGTTCGCAACGTACGATGTGGGCTCGCCAGTCGAACTGAGCGTAGATGGCATCGAAGGCATCAGCCGGGGTTACCAAACTCGGGTCAATGAGGTTGCAACTGATTTGAATACCGTCCTTCATCTCGAGCGCAATGGCCCGAAGTTGGGTACTGCGAACCGCTTTGGCAATGGCCTTTCCTGTCGCGAGATCGATACCTGATACCAGGAGGTTCCATGCGACGAGGGGCCTGCGAACGCCAACCGCGCAGGCTCCGGCACGAGGGTGGGGGTCTGGCCCTCCCATGTCGGGGGTGATGGTGGTAAAGGCATCTCGGCGCAGTTCCGGCAGTGCTCGGACGGATCCATCGGTGAGCGGGCCATAGAAGAAGCTTGGAACTTCGAACTCTTCGAAGAGCCGTTCGGCGAAACGCTGACGAGCAGCCAATGCGTCGTGTACCGGGGTATTGCCCAGGGCTACAAAGGGAACAACGTCGACGCTTCCGAGACGAGGGTGTAGACCGTGGTGTTCGTTGAGATCTATCTGATCAATCGCTCGGCCAGCTACCGCAAGCGCAGTCTCAATAATCTCATCGAATTCGCCACCTATCGTCACGACGCTCCGGTGATGTTCGGGGTCGCTATGGCGATCGACGACGAGGGAGAATGCGTCGTAGCCGGCCAACCACGGCTCATCGCGGCCTTCGGAAATATTGACGGCGCTCACAAGGGTCATGCTTGCGACCCTAGACCCCTGAGGGGTCTTAGGCCAGCAAGTTCAAGCTGCTGCGACGAGCTTTCATGATGCGGCGACGCTCACGTTCTGAGCGACCGCCCCATACGCCATGGTCAATATGGTTTTCCAGCGCGTATTCAAGGCACTGTTCTGCTACCGGACACTTCGCGCAAATGCGCTGGGCCTTGATAACTCCCAGACCGTCACTGGGGAAGAAGGTGTCGGGTGCTGCATCGCGGCACTTTCCTTTTGCCATCCACTCTGATTCCATCGGAGCCTCCTTGCTCATTGCTGACTGTATGCCTGTTTGAGCGCGATTCCCTATTTGTTTACTTAGTTATTACTCAGCAATCTCAGGAAGTCCTCAGGTCTCGCGGAGTCGCTACCATGGAGGCAACAAAGACGCGCATATCGCGAAAGAGGAACCATGACCCAGATCACTGAGCAAAGCCCAGAGTCCACCGAACCGGTTGGCCAGATCAGCATCGTGTACCTCGGACCTATTGAGCCACACTGGGATATCCAGACTCACTGGGGCGATGAGACGGCACTCGAAGCATTACGAGAGCGCATCATTGCGCGGCTCGTCTTGTTACCACCTCACGACCCGCAGTTTCGTCGCAACCGAGAGCGCATCAACCGCGATGGTGAGCGCGAAGGCATCGAGGTCACCTGGGACCTCGGCTACCCCGAGGAAGAGCTCGAGGTTTAAGGCTCGAGTTCGGCGAGCGCGATGCGCTCCAACCACAAACCCGGTGCATCAAGTTCTGCAGGCGTGGGCAGGTTGTTACCATCGGCCACCAACTTGGCCAAACCTTCGTTACCGGCTCGATCAAGAACCCCAGCTACGAATTTTGCACCCCGATCGACTTCTCCGGCACTGAGATCAAGCCCAAAGAGGGAACCGGCACTCTGCTCGCCCTTGGCGTCGGTGGTGCGGTGCCGACGCCACGCTTCGGTGATCAACGAGTGGCTCAGCGTTAGCCGTGAGGTCACCGTGGTGGCAAGGTGATCGAGAAAGGCCGCTAAGGCCGTTGTCGCCGCCGTGAGCGAGGCCGATGAGGTGCTGGTAGCGGGGATGACCAGCTCGGCCAAGATCGATTCAGGGTCACTCAACATGGCTTGAAGCGCCTCAGGATCTCCGGAGCCCGAGAGCCGCTCGATTACCGAAGCTTGGTTGGCGAGTGCCTCGGTCATCGCCGACTGCAAGAGCTCGGTAACGCGGCGAGCGATCGAGGGCGTACCCAACGAGACGGCACCAGCAATTTCCCGGGTGGCTACAAAGAGCCGCACGTCATCGAGGGGCAGACTCCAATCGTTGGCGAAACTCGCGACGTTGCGGGGTACCACGTAGGTCGGTGTGTGCTCCGGCCAAGGTAGCGGCAGTGCGTATGAACCCAGTGCTCGCTCGGCGAGATGGCCGGCTGCTGAACCGAACTGCAAGCCCAGCATCATCGGCCCAAGCATGGCCGCGAACTGTCCGAGGATGGGCGGGATAAGGCCTTCGCCTTCCTCTGAGAACTGAGCCATAGATTGACCGGTCGCTGCAGACTGAGCTGCTACAACTTGCTCCACCATGGGTGTCCAGGCTTGGAGCTGAGCGAGCGCCCACGCCGCTCGGGTAATCGGCTCGACGGTCACGGGAGCGAGTGGTGAGCCGACGAGTTCTGCAACGTGCAAGGTGACGATGGGGCCGACTTGCTCAAAGGCCATGCGGTCAAGGGGGTCGACGTTGCCTTCTGGCTCATCGCCGGTGGCCACGTTGACCGCAAGAGCCTTGGCTGAATCTAACCATGGGGTCGAGCCACCTTGGCCACCAATAATCTTCAACAGGTCGCCCAAGAGGCCATCAAAGGGGTTCGACATATCACTCACTGCATTGATCCTAGGGGTGAGGAGCGAGTACCACGGTCTCTGTGATGCTTGCTCCTCCTCGTGTGAGGGTAAGGACTACGGATGTGCCCGCCGGGGCCCCGTAGAGATTATCGAGAAGGTCGCCGATACCCGCTATGGCCTGATCATTGATCGCCGTAATGCGGTCACCAATACTGAGAGCGTGGGCGCTGGCGGCTCCGATTTTGGAAACCAGCACCCCACCTTGACTCGCGGTCGTCACCGAAATCTGAAGCCAACCGCGGTGAAGACCACGAACGATCATGGCTGCTCGCTGGTCGACGGTAGTCAGTGGAATGGCGATATGAGTTCCCACATGGGGGATGAGTAGTGCCTCAGGAATACCGCCGAGCGTCGTGACGATGCCGGGAGTATGGGGCGTAACAGAGGTTTCGAGAATGCCGATTTCTTGGTTGCCAATCGTGGTGGTGTTCGACCTGAGAGTGCTCACGCTGCGAAGCAATGTCATGGGGTTGGTTCCCGTAATGACATCGGCACGAGACGCTGCCATTGCTTGCAAGGTGGTACTCGGTCGCGTGGGACTCGCTAGCGCGGTGGGGACTTTTACGATGCTTAGTCCGAGGGCAGCATCGGTGGCCACCACCGAGCCGGTTTCTTTAGTACCCGCCATGGTTGTGATCACTGCGCTACTCCCCATAGGGTCACGAGAGGCCAGAGCAACCATGGCTCCGTTGCCGACCACCACGCCGAGCAGCGTCTGACCCTTGGCGTCCACCACGCCAACAATTTGTTCCCTCAGCGCGGGGGGCGAGGAGCGGACCACGGCGGTCTCCGCCGGCTTTGACGGGCCCGTCGTGGCGATGGCCGCTATGGCGATCCCCCCAAGCACGCTCAGCAAGGTCGCCGCAGCGATGAGGGACGGTCGACGTTTCTTGCGGTCATGATGGCCGGCGTCTTTTAGTGAAGGCAACTCGGAGGGATGGATCCAGCTTCGCTCCATGGGACTAGGTGGTCCCATGGATGCATCCCTACCCGCTTGTTCGCCCTCGTTGCTCACCGCTGCGATGTTACTGAGACCCCGCAAGAGAAACCGGTCAGGCGGGGCGAAGCGAGTGGAATGGGGCTTGGGAGGCCTACGATAAGGAAGCATGTCACGAGACCTCGCCATCGACTTTGGGACCTTTCGCACCCGCGTCTACGACAAAGCTCGAGGCCTCGTTTACGACGAACCTTCAGTAGCCGCGGTCGACACCAGGTCTCGGGAGGTCGTCGCGCTTGGCGCTGAGGCCGATGAGCTCGTAGGTCGTAGCGCTGACCACGTGGTTGCGGTTCGACCGCTTAACCAAGGGGCAATAACCGACTTTGATATGGCCGAGCGCATGCTTCGAGCAGTGCTTGCGCGCTGCGGCAGCTCTCGGATGAATCGACCAAAACTCTTGCTCACGGTCCCTTCAGCGGCGACGTCGATTGAGCGGCGCGCCCTTGAGCAAGCCGCCAAAGCCGCGGGAGCATCGTCAGCCAATCTGCTCGAGTCTCCCCTCGCCGCGGCCATTGGTCTCGATATTCCCATTCACGATGCGGTTGGATCCGTGATTGTCGATGCCGGTGCGGGCACGACAGAGACGGCGGTTATTTCGCTCGGTGGTGTTGTGGCTTCTCGTGCACTTCGCATAGGAGGTCTCGACTTAGATCGGGCAATCGCCTCCATGGTGCGCCACGAACTGGACTTAGTGGTGAACGCCCACGTCGCCGAGGAGCTGAAGAAGCGTATTGCGTCAGTCGCCCCTGATGCGGAACCCGTTGCCGTTGAAGTTCATGGCCGCCGACCGATGACGGGGGAGCCGGGCCATGTCAACATCGAAGGGGCCTTGGTAAATCGTGGCGTACGTGACTTAGTGCAACAAATGATCGCGGGAACCATTAGTTGCCTCTCCGAGACTCCGCCAGAACTAGCGCAAGATGCCATTTTTGGAGGCATTTTCCTCCATGGTGGGGGGGCGCAGCTTCACGGCTACGCAGAGCTTCTCTCAGGTGCAACCTCGGTGTCGGTCAATATTGATACTGAACCCAGCACGGTCGTTATCCGGGGGGCCGGTCGTTGCCTCGAAGATATCGGTCGCTTGCGTAGCCTCTTCTCCTCAGCGCATCGCTAAGTAACGTCGACGCGACCTAATCGAGGTCAGCGCGGCGTAGCATGGCCACGGCTTGGCGGACCTGCCAGTCTCGGTCCTCATGAAGCAAGGCAAGCGCTGCCTCAACCTCGTCACCTTCAAAGGCCCCGAGCGCGACTACGCATCGGCGGCGTACCGCCGGTTTGTCGCCGCAGGCGTTGAGAATTGAGGGGAGGCCACGGTCGTCTCCGAGTGCGCCAAGTGCGGCCACCGCCTCTTCACGAACCATGGCATCGGCATGGTCGCCAACGAGCGAAATCAGAAGATCAAGCGCATCCAAAATAACGAGGTCGGCGATACTTCGAATTGCCGCCACCGCAACAAAGTCTTCTGGATCTGCGGTAGCGGCGCTGAGGGCTTCCACCAGGCGCGGCGATGGGGTATCGCTGCGTCCCGCCGCCCGCAGCGCTCGAGATCGATTTTCAGCATCGAGGTCCGAGATGGCCTCGATGATGTGGGATTCACTCAGCGCGGATCTGGCCTCGAGGCCCACCAAGGCGTGTCGTCGTAAGACCGGATTGCTACTGGTACGAGCGGCTTCGAGTAGGGCCAGACTGGCGGCGTCAGAGCTGTGACCCGCCTCAATGACGGCGATGGCTTCCTCAAGGGTCCCCGGAACCGGTACCGTGTCAGGATCATGTCTCACACCGAAAGTATGGCCGGTCCGAAGTCGCTCAAGGGGCATCGCACGATTGTGCGTTGGTCACTCATTGTCTTGGTGGCGATTCTGATCCTTGGAGCCTTGGGTCTGCGATTCCAATTCAACGAGTATGCGATCACGCCCGGCAACGCTGAAGACGTTGCTCCCTTGATTACGATCGCTGGGCACGAGCAGGCCAAGATCCATGGACAGATTCTGCTTACCGATGTCTTTGTAACCAAAATTAACTGGCTGACGTGGATACAGACGCAGTTTACGAAGGACGCTCAGATCATTCCTTCCGACGCTTTAGTCCCTAAGGGAGTGCCGACGGACGAGTTGCTTCCTCAAGGATTTCTCGAGATGGCTCAAGCGAAAGATGCAGCACGAGCAGCAGCACTCACACGACTTGGCTACCCCATTACGGCCGCGGCCGCAGGCGCTCAGGTGAACCAAGTTGCGTTCAACACACCAGCGTGGAACCGTCTTCACGTAGGTGATGTCATCACACAAGCCAATGGCAAGAAGGTGACGTCGCAGTGCAGCTTGGTGTCGGCGCTCCACGGCGTAACCCCATCGACCACGATCCCCTTTACCGTGTTGCCCGCCACCTTTTCATCCTCGGGTTCGCTGAGTTTAGGATCGGCCGTGCACGTGGCTCTTAAGGTTGCGGCGCCGCCGCGCGGGACCATAGCAAACTCATGTTCAGGAGTGCCGGAAGTTTCAAGGGCGTACCTTGGCATTGGGGCCAGCGACTACGTGTCGTACCACTTCCCATTTTCGATCTCAATTTCAACGCCCAACATTGGGGGGCCGTCGGCTGGCTTAGCGATGACGCTGGGGATCATTAATGGACTTTCCAAAGGGGCGCTTCTCCTTGGCCACACCATTGCCGCGACGGGCACGATGAATGCCGCCGGGCTCGTCGGCGACGTTGGGGGCGTTCCCCAAAAGGCGGTTACGGTACAACGTGCCGGGGCCACCGTATTCTTAGTGCCCGTTGGCGAAGTCGGCCCAGCTCGATCTACGACAGGCAAGGCCATGGAGGTCGAGGCCGTAGCCAGTTTGGATGCCGCCCTCGCGGTTTTTGCTCACCTCGGTGGCCATATCACCTTGGCTAACGGAAAGACTGTTTCGCCGACGACACACCCCTAAGGCGAAGCAAGGTCGTAGGCTACAGGCTATGGCTGATGACACCACACCTATCTCCTCAAGTCGAATTAACCCGGCTGATATCCACAGAACAAACTTCGCCGTCGTGCGTCGTGGTTTTGATCCTCGCGAGGTGCGCACGTTTCTTGACCACCTCAGTCACGAGATTGAACTCAACGAACAGCGCGAGTACGAACTACGACGCCTCCTAGCCGAATCGGAAGCGCGAGCCGCTAATCCCGTAATTTCTGAGTCAATGCTAACGACAGCACTTGGGCAGCAGAGTGCATCCATCATTCGCAATGCGCACGAAGAGGCAGAGAAAGTACTCGAGGTTGCGCAAGCCCAGGCCTCACAGATGGTGCAAGAAGCACAGCACCGCGCAGCTGCCGTAGCGGTTGACTCAGAGCAGCGCGCCGCTGAACGCGTAGGGGCGGCTGAGCAAGACGCGGTAAATCTCGAAGCACAAGCGCTCGCGCATGCGAATGACCTTATTGCTCGCGCACAGGCTGATGGCGAAACACTGGTAGCGCGCGCACGAGAGCAAGCACGACAGGTACTCGAGGCTGCGCAAACGAATCGTGAACAAGTGCTCTCTGACATGAACGTTCGGCGTCGAGCGATGTTTTTGCAGCTCGAACAACTCAGAGCAGCACGTGATGAGATTGCGCGCGTTGTTGGATCAGTGAGTGAATCAGTAGAACGCTTAGTTCAAGGAATCATGGGCTCGGACGCGGCCGCCCGCCAAGCGGCCCAAGAAGTCGTCCGTCGCCAGCCCACTCCACCAGAGTTCGAAGAAGCCAGCACCCAAGGTTCAGAAGCGCCGGTCACCTCGGAGCCCGAGGGTGACCTCGAGGTAACCGTTGGCGAGGCGGAGACCGCACCCGAATCTGGTGCCCTTGAGGAACTCTTTGCCAAGATCCGCGAGTCTGCTCGTGACACCGGTCTTGTTCCGGTGGTCGAAGCCGAAGGGCCCGTGGTGGCGCTGTCGGGGCCCGACGCGGATGCGGTGCGCGCGCGTGATGAGTTGATTGAAGGCCCATCGGGAACCCTGAGCCGCAAGATTAAGCGCATCTTGCAAGATGAGCAGAACCGAATTCTCGATGGGATTCGTGACGGTTCAATCGGTGCTGAGTTTGGCGATGCTGGCGCGGTTGCCAGCGCCATTGCTAGCGCGACCGTCGACCCGCTCTTGGATGCTTCTCAGGCGGGACGTGACTATGCCCAACGTCACGGGGGCGGTAACGGCGCGGGACTAAGTGATGCCGATGTCGTGTCCATCGCAGAAGGTCTCGCCGCGTCAATGCTTCGGACCATTGAGCCGCGTATTACCGATGCGTTACATGCCTCAGACCCAGCGGCGCAGGTCTCGTCAGCCTTTCGCGAGTGGCGAGGGCCGCGTATCGATCGACTCGTTACCGACGCGGCGCTCCGGGCCTTCTCTGCTTCAGTACTTCGGGTGACCCAGGGCGGCAAGATTCGTTGGATTGTTGCCTCGGCCGATCAGCCTTGCTCTGACTGCTCGGATAACGCCCTTGAAGGGGCTGTTGCCGCGGGCAGCCAGTTCCCGACTGGCCACCAGCACCCACCTGTTCACGCTGGGTGTCGCTGTGTAATTCTGCCGGCCCTGAGTTAGGCCCCATGCGACGCTGGCTCCTGCGGGGGCTGGCCTAGGCTGTACAACGATGAAAGTCCCCTCAGATATCGCGGTTGACCACCCGCGTCGCGAATTCAAACGGTGGTGGATCATCGTTCTGGTGGCGATGGTGGTCGTCTTCATCGCCTCACTACGATCATTAGCCGGTCTATGGACTGATCAACTGTGGTTCTCCTCTGAGGGCATCGCTTCTGTGTTCAGCACCTTGCTCGGAGTGAAACTGGCCCTGTTGGGTATTTTCGGCGTGGTTTTTGCGATAGCGGTTTTTGTGAATCTGGCTGTGGTGTCGCGCATTGCTCGATCGCTCACCGTCAGTGACGTTGATGACGAAATGGTGATTCGCTACCAGCAGGCAGCTCGCCCGTACCTGAAGTGGATTTATCTAGCCATTTCCGTAATCTTTGGTATCGGTGCTGGCTTCAGCGCCATGTCTCAGTGGCAGAACTACTTACTCTTTACTCACGCGCAGAGTTTTGGTGTGAAGGATCCGCAGTTTGGTCTTGACGTTGGTTTTTATGTGTTCAAGCTCCCCTTCATCCAGTCAATCATTGGCTGGTTCATGGTTACGCTTATCGTGACAACAATTGTTTCGGCAATTTTCCATTACCTCAACGGTGGCATTAGGGGCTCGGGTCGAATTCCGCGCTTTCGCCCCGCAGTCAAGGTGCACCTCTCCATTCTCCTTGCGCTTATCGCAGTCACGAAAGCGGTGGGGTACTGGTTTGCTCGCTATTCCCTCGTCGTTCACGGCCATGGCTTTACTTCCGGTGCGGGCTACACCGACCTTCACGCCCGCATGCCGGCGATTAACTTGCTGTTTTGGATTGCCATTGCCACGGCGGTCATTTTAGTGATCAACATATGGCGACCCGGTTTCGCGCTTCCCGGCATTTCTTTTGGCGTGTGGGCCGTCGTCGCCATCGTGGTCAGCGTCTTGTACCCATCCTTGCTTCAAACCTTCAAGGTCACTCCGGCGCAGAGCTCCCTTGAGCATCCCTATATCCAGCGCAATATTGCTGCGACTCGAGCGGCCTACGGTCTGACGGATGTCGTTCAGCAACCCTTCTCCGGATCGCAAACGATTTCGCCTTCGCAAGTCAAAGCCAACGCCCAGACCTTGGCAAACATCCGACTCTGGGATCCCGACCCTCAGATTTCACTCCAGACCTTCGCCAAGCTCCAAGGACTGCGGTCCTACTACACCTTTGATTCGGTTGCTATGGATCGATACGCCGTTAATGGTGTGGTGACCCCCGTCATTGAAGGTGTGCGGCAGCTGAACGCGGCGGATCTGCCGAACTCGAGTTGGGTCAACACGCACCTTGAGTACACGCATGGCAATGGCATCGTGGTGGCCCCGGCCAATCAGGTCCAGGCCAACGGCAACCCAAACTTCGCCATCGGTAATGTCCCATCGATTTCCCAAGCGCACTATCCATCGGCGAGCCAAGCCGGTATTTACTTCGGATTGAATGACCCGGGCTACATCATTGCTAATTCTCGGCAACCTGAACTTGATTACCAGACCGTATCGGGCGCGAACATCATGACGAAGTACCAAGGTACGGGTGGGGTAAAAGTCAATGGCTTCTTGCGACGTGCCGCCTTCGCTCTTCGACTCGGTGATTTCAACTTATTGGTTTCCAATTTAGTAACGAGCCAAAGCCGAATCATGTTCGTTCGCGATATTCAGACCATGGCCCAAAAGGCAGCACCCTTTCTAAGTTTTGACTCCCAGCCCTACGCCGTTTTGGTGAACGGTCAGATCAATTGGATTCTCAATGGCTACACGACAACGAATCAGTATCCCTATTCTCAAAGTGCTTCAAGCGCAACGGTCCCGCAAGGCTCTGGCCTACCTTCGAATTACAACTACGTCCGTAACTCAGTAGCGGTTGTCGTGAATGCCTTCTCAGGCTCGATGAATTTTTACAACATCGATAAGAAAGATCCCATCCTGCGTGCCTATGAAGGTGCCTTCCCGGGCATGTTTAAGCCGCTGAGTTCCATGTCATCAGCACTTCGTGCCCACCTTCGCTATCCTCAAGACGTTTTCGCTGTTCAGGCCGCTATGTATGGTCGCTACCACATCACCAATGTTTCTAACTTCTACAACGCCGGAGATGCCTGGACCTTAAGTCAGACCGTTGGATCAGGTCCACCTTCTCAAACCGTTGCCGTGTCACAGCAGACCTTGGCTAATGGTTTGGTGGTCAATGGACCCACAGTGGCAATGAGCCCGCTCTACCAAGTCGGCGCGCTCCCGGGATCAACAGCGCAAACCTTCACGCTCTCTGATGCTTTCGTACCGAGTTCGTCAAATGGAACAAGTCAAAACCTTTCGGCTTTCATGATGGCAACATCGGAACCCAACAACTATGGACATTTGACTGCCTATTCGACGCCGTCGGGGCAAAATGTCCTCGGTCCCATTCAGGCCGATGCCGAAATTGAACAGTCCACCAAGGTGTCATCCATCATTACGCCGCTCGACCAGCACGGCTCGAACGTTTTACTCGGCAATGTTTTGATGATTCCAGTTGGTCAATCCATGCTCTACGTCCGGCCGCTCTATGTCACGAGCTCGACTAATCCGCTGCCCCAGCTCAAGTACGTTATTGCTGTCTTTAATAGTCACGTTGACATTGAGAGTTCACTCTCCTTGGCCCTGTCGAACGTCTTAAGTGTCTCAGTACCCTCAGGCGGCTCGGGCGGGGGATCGGTAGTAACCGTAACGCCGGCCGTGGCAGCTCAGGCGAGAGCCTTGCTGGCACAAGCCAATGCTGATTATCAAGCAGCTCAGGCGGCGCTGAGTTCAGGGGATTTGGCGGCCTACCAAACCAATATCCAAGCAATGTACACAGCGCTACTCTCAGCACAAGCCTTACTTGGCTCTACAACGGGCACGGCGCCTTCGACGTCACACACCACGCTTAAGCCAACGGGCGCGTCATCTAAAAAAGTTGTGAAGTCTTAGGGGACCTGTCGCCGAGCTAGTCGGCGTAGACCATCATGACGATCCATTCTGCGACGAGAGCAGGTTTTGCCTCGCCTTCTATTTCGACGGTCATCGAACGGGTCAGTAAAATATTGGTCCCCTTGAGTTCGGCAGATGCATAGGTCGAGGTGGCCCGAACTCTGGAGTCCACGACAACCGGGTTGAGGAAACGAACCTTGTCGAATCCATAGTTGATACCCATGACGAGACCTTCGCTATGTGCTGGGTCCCTAGGGATCTCATCGAGCATGGGAACTAGTAGCGACAAGGTCAAGAAGCCATGAGCGATGGTTTTCCCCCATGGCGTCTCCAAGGCGGCGCGCTCTGGGTCTACATGGATGAACTGGTGGTCATCGGTGACGTCCGCAAAGGCGTTGATCCGGGCCTGATCAATGCTTAGCCAAGAGCTAGTTCCCTCTTGAGTGCCAAGAGCGGCACTCAAGAGGGTGTGGGCATGAGCCGAATGGGACACAAGAGAACTCCTTGCTACGTAATGTGGAACACAACTGTTCTACTACCGGGTTCACTGTTTTAGAGGAACCAGCCGCCTTTGACCTAGACCTCTTCAAGCAGTACTGTAGAACTCCCAGCGCGGGGTGGAGCAGTCTGGTAGCTCGTCGGGCTCATAACCCGAAGGTCGCAAGTTCAAATCTTGCCCCCGCCACCAAGAAGTGCACGAGGCCCTCGGGGAGACCCGGGGGCCTCGTCTTATGCCCCTTCATATATCCCGATGGAGGATGGCACCCGTGCTGGTGGCGAAGGTAGTGACCTTATGACTTGAGGGAAGTAAGTAATTGGCGAACGTTCCACCACACCGCCGCACCTTGAACACTCACCGGTTTTTTGGAAAGTACTGACGTCATTACCTTGATCGCGCATGTGTTCCCGGGACCTGCTGCGTAGTCGCTTGGAATGATAACGGTGTCAATGTTCCACAGACGCAGATCGGCGTGAGCTTGTGTGACCACCGCTGGTACCAGCGCTGCGTTGCGCTGACCGGCAAGACAATTATTGAGGAGTTGCTCCGTGGTGGAAGACACCCCATTAAACGTTGCGGTTCCGTTAACACCAGGCGTGATCGCATAATCACCAATCAGTTTGTAGCGGAAGTGATTAGTTGCCTGCCATAACATGGGAAGCGATTGCTCGCCACGCGGGAAGGGATAGGTAAGCACGACGGACCCTACGGGGATCGTATTGACCGCAGCCGAGGTGAAGAACTGGGGGATCTTGGCTTCGCTTGATGCGTAGGGAACATTAGGGATAAGAGGAACCAGACAGATGACGCCTACGACGAGTGCGGTCATGGTGGCTCTCCAGGTTGAGGCTGTGTGGCGGCCTAAGCCACTTTCTCTGAGTCCATGGATTCCGACAGCCAAGAGGATTGCTGCGAATAAATCGACGAAGAGTGAGAATCGGCCCGGGATGGTACTACTCAGGAGGGGCAAGCTATTGATCAGCTTGAAGGGTAGAACTACCGCCGTGGTGTAGCCGTCAATAGTGAGTCGGTTACCAAGACTCATGATCGCGCTGAAGACGAGCATTGCTGCCGCAAATTTTACGATGGGCCGCTTCCACAAGGTGACGGTAGTGATAATGAGCAACACGATCAAGGAGATACCAAGGTAGGAACTGCTCTCGGAGAGGGTGCTGGCGCCCCCCATGAAACTCGCGGCGTAGTGACTGTGCGTAGCAACCGATGGGTTGATGAGTTCATTGTGGGTTGGGATGAAGAACCCGGCGAGGTCGCTGGCAATGGAGCCAAGAAAATTAGCGGGTTGAGCGGGTCCGGTGATGTGTTGAGGGCCTCGCAGCAGCATCCATAGCGGATAGGCGGTCGCGACAGAAAAGATGATGATTGCGCTAGCGAGTGATCGCGCAATGTTGGCGAGTCGCTCCCTAAAGCTTCGACGATAAGCAACCGCGATCATGACGATGCCGACGAGACTTTCGAGAACCATGTCTGAGACCATCTCGGTAGAGATGAAGAATTGGGCGGTTACAACACAGCCAAGTCCTAGCCCCCAGAGGTAGGGGTTGTGCTTCTGCTCGATCACGATGTCCCATAGGAGAAGCATCACGATGGGAGGAGCGGCGGCAATTACCCAGTTAAGGTGCCCATAGCCATGAGCGATCTCAAAGGGCGAAAACCCATAGAGGAGACCACCAAGGTACGCGGCCGGCGTCCACGAAACTATTTTTCGTAGCAAGACAAAACACGCAAATGCTGACGTAGAGAATGCCAATGCATAGATGATGTTGGCACTGAGTACTGGGCTGAACAGCAAGGTTACTGGCGTCATGATGAGTCCCAAAAAGATGACGCTGCAGTTGGTGACGAGGTTGATACCGTAGGGAAAGTTCAGATAGTTAGTGAAGAAAAGGTTATGGCCGTGGGTGAGGGCGAAGGATGTGTAACCGAGGAACCAGGCACTCTGTGATAGGTCGGAGAGTCCACCGTTTTGTAATGAGTGGACAGGATTGTGGATCCATGCTGGCAGGTCAGGGAGAAAGCCTAGGAAGACGTAGGAAATAAGCGGTATCCAGAAGTTCCCCAGATGTCTGTCGTGGGTCTTTGTGGGTGGGTCCGCTTGTTCGGCCAAGGACTTACCTTCTAACCGGTAGTGCTTGTTCTCCACGAATCCCATAGTTAGAACCTAAACGCGGGGAACGGTCAGGAAGATGTTTTTCTCATCATCGACCAAGAAACCCGTACCGGTGGGTTACCCCTGCGGGGTCTTACTATTCGCGGGAAGGCATGGTGAAGCATCTTGGTCAGACGCGAGTTGCCCATAAAAAGACGTCAGTACCGCTGACTGCTTGATCACTCGGACCGCGCCAGAGTTCGAGTCGTTCTCGGGTCAGCCCTGGTACCGCAGCCAAATCAGATTCGACAAAGAGGCGAGCGGCTTCGGGTGGTCCTGAAATGCCAAGTGAGTCCATATGGTGCGCGATCACAAAGAGATGACCGCCAGGGGCCACCAAACCAGCAGCTTGTGCAAGGAGTTCTGCGCGATCGGCTTCGGGAACCTGGAGATAAGCAAGGACGACAAGATCGAAACGTCGGTCATTGATTTTTGACACTTCCATGAATTCCCAAAGGTCTTGAACAAGGGTCGTGACGCTCAGTCCTGCCTCATCGGCGTAGCGAGATACCTTGGCTAGACCAACCTTGGAAGCGTCTACTGCGGTGACCTGCCAATGATGTTCAGCAAGCCATATCGAGTTTCGACCTTCGCCTGCGCCGAGATCGACTGCGGTTCCGGCTTCGGTTCCCCTCAGTAAATCAACCAGAATTTCATTGGGCTCGGCTCGCCAGACGCGATCTTGGTCGCCATAGCGCTCGTCCCACTGCGCGGCTACTGCTTCGGACGGTGGTCGTGAACTCATCACGGTTCGCTTGGGTTACCGGCTTCGATTTCCTTACGAATCTCATCCATGTCGAGCGCCTTAACTTGGTCAATGATGTCTTCGAGCGCGTCAGCGGGGAGTGCACCTGGCTGGTTGAATAACAAAATATTGTCTCGAAAAACCATAAGGGTTGGAATCGACATGATCTGAAAGTTCGCGGCGAGCTCTTGGTTTGTCTCGGTATCGACCTTGGCAAAGACTATGTCGTCGTGCTTGTCCGAAGAGGCCTCGAAGATTGGTCCAAACTGACGACATGGTCCGCACCACTCGGCCCAGAAGTCGACGAGGACGATCTCATTTTCAGTAATGACAGACCCGAAGTTTTCGAGATCAAGGTTGGTAGTGGCCATGGTGACTCCTTGGTTTGGTGCTTCTCAGGATAGAAGCCCCGACGCTCCGCAGGTCACGCAACCCGCTTGACCGAGGCGAATCCTTAACCATCAATGCAAAAGGATGACTTCCCTACGATCCTGACGCCACCGCTACGAAGATGGGGGAATGGTGGCCTCTACGAGGCACGAAAGGCAAAACAGGGAGTAAGGCTAGAGCAGCGATGGCGCCCCGGGGCTGCTTGAGCACGTTTCAGCCTTCGGTGGCTTGTGTGATCTTCAATCCCAGCTCGCGAATACTGCCCGTGCTGTCGTAGCGCTCAGCGTGCCGGGTAGGTGTAGAAACCTCTGCCTGACTTTCGACCCAACAAGCCGGCTTCAACCATACGAAGCAACATGGGCGGCGGTGTAAAGGCATCTTGACGGAATTCTTCATAGAGCGAATTCGCAATCGCGAGTACGGTGTCGAGACCAATGAGATCAGACAGCGCCAGGGGGCCCATGGGTTGGGCGAGCCCCACTACCGTGCCCGTATCTATATCGGAAGCGGTCGCGAAGCCCGATTCGAGCATGCGAATTGCCGATAGCAAGTAGGGGACGAGGAGTGCGTTAACAATGAAGCCTGCTCGGTCTTGGGCGTCAATCACGAGTTTATTAAGTTGCTCGCTCGCAAATGCTCGAGCGGCTTGTGCGGTAGTAGGGCTCGTGAGTAGTGACGGTACTAACTCGACCAAGTTCAGGACGGGGACAGGGTTGAAAAAGTGAAGACCGACGACGTGTTCGGGGCGACTCGTAGCCATCGCCAACTTCATGATGGGGATAGAAGAAGTATTCGAAGCCAAAATGGCATCGCGTGACGTCACAACGGCGTCGAGTGTGGCGAACACTTGGAGTTTTACTTCCTCATTTTCCGCTATGGCCTCTATGACAAGTTCTCGATCGGCGAAGTCGGCGAAGTCAGTCGTGATGGAGATGCGAGCCAGCATTTCGTCGCGCGTCTCTGCGTCGAGCTTGCCCGCTTTTACCGCGCGCTCGACCGAGGCCGAGATACGCTGGCGCCCTCGATCGCAGGCTTCGTCGTTTACTTGATAGACCACGACGTCTACGCCGGCTCGCGCAGATACCTCGGCAATACCTGAACCCATAAGGCCACATCCAACTACTCCTACGCGCGAAATACTCACTGATCCTCCGTAATTAATCAGGCTTTGCCTTTGGCTAGGTTAGAAGAAGATGCCGTCGCGTCAAAGAGGAGGCGTCCCCCTGAGCCTTTGGGCGCGTGGTGTGGTAAACAACCGCGAGAGCCAAGACCGAGGAGGGTTTATGGAAGCGATTCATCCCTATCTTGACAACACGGGACGTCGTGATGCCTGGGAGGGCGGCGTCCAAATGATTCCCATAGCTACCCCACGCGGGGAATTTAAGGTCTGGACGAAGCGCGTTGGGAATAATCCTGATGTAAAGGTATTGCTGCTCCATGGCGGCCCCGGAATGACTGCTGAATGTTTCGAGTGTTTTGATAGTTACTTTCCAGCTTCTGGTATCGAGTACTACTACTACGACCAGCTGGGATCATTTCGCTCCGATAATCCAGAAGATCCGTCCCTGTGGGAAATTGATCGCTTTGTTGATGAAGTCGACCAAGTGGCCGATGCCTTGGGCCTTGACCAATCTAATTTTTTCCTGTTCGGGCAATCATGGGGGGGTGTGCTGTGTATCGAGTACGCCCTGGCGCATCAAGACAAACTCAAAGGTCTCATTATTTCCAACATGATGTCGTCAATCCCGGCCTACAACGCCTACGCCCGCGATGTTCTGATGCCCACGATGGATCAAGCCGCCTTGGCTCGTGTGATGGAGCTCGAAGCTTCAGGGGAGACTGAAACCGGAGAGTATGACGATCTCCTTATGGAAATCCACTACGTCCACCATGTACTGTGCATGCCCTTTGATTCGTGGCCAGAAGCAGTCGTTCGTTCGATGAACCATATGAATAAGGATCTCTACGTCACCATGCAGGGACCGAGTGAACTTGGAGCCAGCGGCAAACTCGCCCACTGGGATCGGACTGCGGATCTCGAGCGAATTACGGTGCCCACCTTGGTGCTCGGTGGTGAACGCGACACCATGGATCCGCGCTTCCTTGAGTTCATGGCTGAGCAGATTCCACAGGGTGAAAGTTACATCTGCCCTCGGGCTGGCCACCTCGGCCAATATGACGATCAAGAGGCTTACTTCCGGGGGCTCGTGGGCTTTTTGGAGCGCAACGCGTAAGGCTCGGAAAAGGCGGTCCCTTGGGCGAACTAATTTAGGAGCTACCCCCCAACGATAATGAGGCGATAACCGTGGCTGACTCCACCATCATCTATACCCTGACCGATGAGGCGCCCATGTTGGCTAGCTATTCGCTCTATCCAATTTTGAAGGCCTATGCCTCGGTGGCGGGTGTCGAAATGGATCTGTGGGATATCTCGCTTGCTGCTCGAATTATCTCCTCGTTCCCCGAGCGCCTCAGTCCCGACCAGCAGGTGCATGACTTTCTTGGAGAGCTCGGCCGCCTGGTCCTTCGACCCGAAGCCAACGTTGTCAAACTCCCCAATGTTTCAGCGTCGATTCCACAACTCAACGCTGCGATCGCAGAATTACAATACCAAGGCTTCGATCTTCCTGATTACCCGGCGGAAGCCACTACTGACCAAGAGCGTGACATCCAAGATCGCTACAAGAAGGCCTTGGGTTCAGCCGTAAATCCTGTTCTTCGTCAAGGTAACTCAGATCGTCGGGCGCCTCATTCGGTCAAGAACTATGCCAAGGCTCACCCTCACCGAGTCGGTGCTTGGAAACAGGACTCAAAGACCAATGTGGCGTCAATGGCCACCGGCGATTTCTATGGATCTGAAGTTTCCGCCACCATGAAAGCTGCGGGCGAGCTCGCCATTGAGTTCGTTGCCACCGACGGCACGCGCAGCGAGTTGCGCAAACCGATACCGGTACTTGAGGGCGAAATTATTGACGCCACGGCGCTACAGGTGGCTGACCTCGACGCCTTCATCACGGAGCAGATTCAGCGTGCCAAGGATCTTGGTGTGTTGCTATCAGTGCATCTCAAGGCCACGATGATGAAGGTTTCAGACCCTATTATTTTCGGCCACGTCGTACGTTGCTTTTTCCCAAAGACCTTCGCTGAGTATGGCGATGCACTCAGTGCGGCAGGTTTAAGCCCCAACAACGGACTGGGCTCCATTCTTGACGGGCTCGCTGAGGTGAGCAACGGTGCTGCGATTAAGGCGTCATTTGATGCAGAACTCGCCAATGGCCCGCGTTTGGCCATGGTTGATTCAGATCGTGGTATCACCAACTTGCACGTTCCTTCAGACGTGATTGTTGATGCATCGATGCCGGCCATGATTCGAAGTTCCGGTCACATGTGGGGAGCAGATGGCAAAGAAGACGACACCTTGGCAATCATCCCGGATCGTAGCTACGCCGGCGTCTACCAAGCCGCAATCGATGATTGTCGCGAGCACGGCGCCCTTGACCCGGCGACCATAGGCAGCGTCCCTAATGTCGGCCTGATGGCTCAAGCCGCCGAAGAATACGGTAGCCATGACAAGACCTTCGAGATGGCTCAGGCTGGCACGGTCGTGGTTCGGGGATCCGACGGGATCGTGTTCGAAGTGCCCGTTGCCCCAGGCGATATCTTCCGCATGTGCCAGACCAAGGACATACCCATTCGTGACTGGGTAGCGTTGGCGGTCAAGCGAGCCCGAGCTACCGGCGATCCCGCTATTTTCTGGCTGGACGACAAGCGTGCCCACGATGCACAGATCATCCAAAAAGTGACGGCCTACCTTGCAGCGCTCGACACCGAAGGCTTGGACATTTCGATTAAAAATCCCGTCGAAGCCACGAAAATCTCACTGACTCGCCTCCGACAAGGTCTCAACACGATTTCGGTTACCGGTAACGTCCTTCGTGACTATCTCACTGACCTGTTCCCAATTTTGGAACTAGGGACCTCAGCCAAGATGCTTTCGGTCGTGCCCCTCATTGCCGGTGGCGGTCTCTTCGAAACCGGTGCCGGTGGTTCGGCTCCGAAGCACGTTCAAGCCTTTGTGAAGGATAACTACCTACGCTGGGATTCACTCGGCGAGTTCCTCGCCATGGCGGTGAGTTTTGAGCAATACGCGTCGTGTACCGGTAACGCCAAGGCCCAAGTCCTCGCCGATACCCTCGATCGCGCAACGGGTACCTTGCTTGAAAATGATAAGGGACCGACGCGCTCCATCGGTGGCATTGATAATCGCGGGAGTCACTTTTACGTGGCCCTGTACTGGGCTCAAGAGTTGGCGACGCAACGTGATGACGTTGACTTAGCGAAGCGCTTTGCTCCCTTGGCGGCGGCTCTCGCGGAGCACGAAGCAGTTATTGTGGCCGAGCTCAACGCGGTGCAGGGAACGTCCCTTGATATGGGTGGCTACTACCACCCGAAGCCTTCGTTAGTAGACGGCTTTATGAGACCTTCGGCAACCTTGAACGCTGCCTTGGCGACGCTTCATTCTTAAAGTTCGATACCCGATGCCGAACCGTCGGCAATGATGTGAAAGTGATGATCGGCACCAAGGGCCACGACGGCCTCTCCGAGGGTGCTGACCCACGCGGCGTCGCCGTATTCACTACGCCAAGCCCAGAGTCGTCGTGTGTATTGGTGAAGCAGGTACTCCTGCGTCATCCCCATAGCACCGTGGGCTTGGTGGGCAGCCCGCGAAGCGATACGGGCAGCATCATTCGCCAGGGTTTTGGCCACGGCAATTTCGAATGAGGCTTCGCCGCGGTCACATTCGCGCGCAGCCACTTGAACGGCAAGGTCCACTTGGGCCGCATGTTCGGCGCACCGTACGACGTGTAGTTGAACGGCTTGAAAACTACCGACGGGTTTTCCAAATTGTTTGCGTTCTTGGGTGTACTGAGCCGTGATATCTACGATGCGAAGCAGCGCTCCTGCCATGAGAGCGCTGCGGCTTAGCGCGCCGACAAGCGCTAAGCCCTGCGGATCTTGTTCGGGCAGTGCTGCGACACAGAGCACCGGGGTGATTCCGTTAAGGCTGAGATCATCGCGGGGTTCGCCGGCGACGTTCACGTCGTGATGGATGCTGGCTTGGGAGGGCGTAAAACCAACGATGTGATCGTCGACGAGCCCGAGTATCAAGTCAGCATTACGACCCCAAGGAACGCGGTGCGCCGTACCCGATAGCAGGTCTCCTTCGAGGCGAAGGGTGTCGCCAGCTCTGTTGGGAATCACCGTGACGGGTCCTTGAGGCAGCACTACGCCAGGCGCGTTCGCTAGCCACCCGGCGATCATCGTAGATTCAGCGAGGGGAAGCGCGACGGCGTGGTAGCCGGCTGCGATGAGTAGCGCTACGACATCGGCCGTCGAACCTCCGACGCCGCCGGCTTCTTCGCCGATACCGATACGGGTAAGACCCAACGCATCGGCTGCATCCCAACTCGCCTGGCTCCAGCCGGAGGCTTGCGCAGCTTGGACTTCGTCAAAGGTACTGACCTGAGCGAAGAGTCGATCAGCAGTTTCGAAGAGGAGATCTTGTTCGCTCATCGCAGTCCCTTCGCGATGATGCCCTTAAGCACTTCGTTCGTTCCTCCTCGAATCACCCACGAGGGAGCGACGAGTACGGCCCGAGCCAAGAGGCGGCTGAACAACGACGATGAATGGAGCGAAGGTTCGATATCGACGAGTTGCTGAAGCGTAGCGATGACGTCTTGTTCGAATTCGGTACCCATGTCCTTCCCCATGGCGGCTTGGAGGGCCGGTGCTTTTCCTTCATCGATCATCCGGGCAACGGAGAGCGACACTTGGCGAAGTCCCCACCACCGTGCGACGCTGTGCCCAAGGAAATCCACGGCTGCCGGAGAGAGGTCCTGCGCATGTTCGCGAAGAAAGTTCTCGACGATGATCACGGGCGTAATCCAGCGTTCGGGACCGGCTCGCTCGAAACTCAATTCTGAGGTGACTTGCTCCCAGCCGTTACCGGGCTGGCCAAGGAGTAAGGCTTCGGGTACGAATACGTCTTCAAAGACCACTTCAGCGAAATCAGCGGTGCCGTCGAGAAGCACGATGGGGTTAATGGTGATGCCCGGGGATTTCATATCAATCAAGAGTTGGCTCAGGCCTTGATGGGGATTATCGCTGTCGTGGGTACGGCAGAGACAAATCATCCAGTCTGCAAAGTGCGCGTTCGAGGTCCAGATTTTGGTACCGTTCAGTTTCCATCCACCCTCGACGGGCACTGCGCGTGATTGTACGGATGCCAGGTCGGATCC
The DNA here is from genome assembly GCA_903875425.1 of uncultured Actinomycetes bacterium. GTDB lineage: Bacteria > Actinomycetota > Acidimicrobiia > Acidimicrobiales > RAAP-2 > CAIQWC01. Next base: position 127,370 of record CAIQWC010000040.1, read on the forward strand.
TGAATCAGGTTCGGACATGCCGATACAGAAGCACAGTTCGCCAGCAGCGATTTGTGGCAGGAATCGACGTTTTTGCTCCTCGGTTCCCGAGCGGTTGATGACAACGCCGCTTTGTCGATCTGCGGTCCAGTGTTGCTCTAGTGGTGCACCGCGGCGAAGCAGTTCCTCTACGACGACGAGGCGATCCACCGTTGAGCGATCAGAGCCCCCATATTGCTTTGGTAGGGCCATGCCTAACCAGCCACGCCGGCCCAATTCGCGAGAAAGCTCCTTGCTGGGGCCCGATGACATGCCAAGGCCAGGTTCAAAGCTTCCCCGGGGCAGGTGTTCGTCGCAGAATGCCCGTACTTGCGCTTGAAGAGCGCGCTCTTGGTCGGTGAGTTCCGTTGGAATCAGTCGAATGGCCACAGGGTAACGATAGTTTGGAGTCGGCACAATCGTTCATACCCCTTGCTCGGAAGAGATATGGCCGTGGATGCCATCGATCCACGGAAGGACGAGAACATGGCGCTCATTGAGATTGCTCGTTATGACGGATATGCAACGATCACCCTCAACAACCCTGATAAGCGCAACATGCTTTCCCCCGAGATGGTCGATGGCCTCTATGGCGCTATGGACAAACTCGAAGCTGACGAAGATGTAAACGCCATCGTGATCACGGGTAGTGGCCGAGCTTTTTGCGCGGGGGCGGATGTTTCAAAACTGGGGGCTGCTGACCGCGAAGGTCTCCTTCATATTTACGGCGCCTTCCTCAGAGTCGCGCGATCGAGCGTGCTCACGATCGCAGCCGTTAACGGTGCAGCCGTTGGAGCGGGTATGAATTTGGCCCTTGCTGCCGATATTCGCATCGTTGGCACATCAGGTCGTTTCGATACTCGCTTCCTGTCTATCGGATTACATCCTGGTGGTGGCCACACGTGGATGTTGCAGCGTTGTGTCGGCCCGCAAGTGGCCTCCGCGATGCTGCTCGCTGCCAAGGTGGTCTCCGGCCAAGAAGCCGTATCCCTAGGGCTGGCCCTTGAGTGTGCAGCCGATGAGCAACTCCTTAATGTCGCATACCTTCTCGCGCAGGGAGCAGCACGAACGCCTCGAGGACTTTTGATGAAGGCGAAAGAATCTATGCGTAAGACCGCAATCGATATTTCTCATGACGAAGCGGTGGCTATTGAACTCGAAGCACAACTGTGGTCAAAGGCTCAGCCAGAGTTCGCTGATCGTATTGCCGAACTTACCCAGCGCATTTCTTCCAAGGAGTAGGGCGTTGGGCGTTTATCGCCGATCGGAGTTCACGACGCTTCCTTGAGACCACGGCCACGCCAAGGGAGATACCAACCATCAGACCCAACGAGAGCGATCCTGCTACGCGAGCGAAGTCCGCTCGGTCATTGGCTGGCTGCCGCAACGAGGGGAAGGGCCGCCGTATGGTGCCATGCATCGTGTGGCAGGTTACGAATTACGTTCGTAAGCCCAGGCATCGCGATACATGCTGAGGCGATGTCGTCCGCCAACAGGACCTCCCTTGAGCTCATCGCCATGCCAGAGCAAGGTATCAATGCCGTTGAGGACCGTGAATCTTGTTAAGAAATGCTCAGGTTCACGCTGCGTAGCCCACGCCATAAGGTCATGAACTCGACGCCAAGTGCTGAGATGCAACAGCGTGACCCAAGTTGGAGGCGGTATCGTCATCGTGCCTTCATCGCGGGCTTGGTGTACGTCGAGGGGACGTATCCAACGCGCGTCAACGATCTCAGTCTCATCAATCGTAACGGTTCCGTCATAGGGGGCGATGAAGACCCACGCTGAGAATCGCGTTCGATGTCGCTCTGAGGGTTCTGGCTCCCATTGGTTCAGAGCGATGAGGGCAGGAGCGTCGAGCGCAAGGTTGGCCTCTTCTTTGGCTTCACGAATGGCTGCGCTTCGAGCCCGACTCACAACATCGTCGCCCTGATCCTCGGCTTCAACTTTACCGCCGGGGAAAACCCAGGCTCCGGAAAAGCGATCAGATTCACGTGACGAGCGCTGAAGCATGAGTACCTCAAGACCGTGCTCGGTATCGCGAACGGTGGCGACGGTCCCCGACGCGATTGCCTTGGCATACTCCATACCTTGATCTTCCCATGGCCACAAGACCTCTGTTGCGGTCGACCATAATGAATGATGCAATCAAGTGGAATGTCGCAACCACCTGTCAATATGATTGTGGGGTGAGAAATGAAAAGCGGATACGACGTAATCGGCGATGTGCATGGTCAGGCGCTCAAACTTGAAGGCCTACTTGGGCAGATGGATTATCAGCAAGACGCTGACGGAGTGTACCGCCATCGCGATCGGGTCGCAATCTTCGTAGGGGATCTCATAGACCGGGGCGAGTATCAAGAAAAGACCCTGAAGATGGTCAAAGCGATGGTGGATTCGGGAGCCGCACTCATCGTTATGGGCAACCATGAGTTCAACGCCCTAGCATTTGAGGCTGGCCTGAGACCCGACACCGAGCACAATCGGAAGCAACACCATGCCTTCTTAGAGCAGCTCCCCGCCGACGCGAAACGTGAATATCTCGATTGGTTCTTTACCATTCCTCTGTGGCTAGAAATCGATGGCTTACGGGTGATCCATGCGTGCTGGAACCAAGAGCTCATCGATGCACTCGCCAGACGTCTGGTGGGTGGGCGATTGTCCCCAACACTCTTAGAGGAAGCAGCGCGGAAACCAGAACTCAAAGCCGGTGAAACGATTAATCCATACGATCTGTACTGGAGTATTGAGGTACTCCTCAAAGGGCCCGAGGTGCCGGTGACCCCTGCTTACCAGACCGGCCCTGGTGAAAAGCCCAGAAATAAGGCGCGGCTGAAATGGTGGCTCGACTATCGAGGCGGCGACAAAGCCGCCTATCTCGCGACCGATGGCTACTGTTTCGCAGACGGCCGGGAAGGCGAATATCAACCTGACGGCGGCCCCTTAGAGCAGCGGTATCGAAGCCTGTTCTACCAAGGGCTCAAGCCGGTGGTCTTTGGGCATTATTGGCGTAACGGTACGCCGCTGCATGGCATGAGTTACCAAGACCATGCAGCGTGCGTTGATTTCAGTGCGGCCAAGGATGGTCACCTCACGGCGTATCGATTCACCATCGGCGATACCAAGATTCGCCAAGACGGCTTCGTTCAGTTTGCTGGCTGAGGCCTGCGTGGCAGCGAAGCCATCCCAAGCCACGTGGCGCCGGGGCGTTACCCAGCGGGCTTCGTGGCCCTAGCGCTCGGTACGACTCAACGATTCAGCAAGCAAGACAGTCTCTTCAGTCAGCGATGCAAACTCAAGGAAGGGCATTGGTACTGCCGGACCATTGATGGTGGCCAAGTTGTCTCGAACCGCTTCAGGGGTTGGCTCAGGGAGTAAGAAGTCAGGACCTTCGCACTGGAACACGCGGGCGATACGGGCACCAGCGACAGAGTAGACGTAGGAGCTCACGTCACATGCCTCGGATGCGAGATACGCCACGATGGGGCTTACCGATTCTGGCGTGAGTTGCTCAAAGAGATCAGGGCCCAAGATGTCTTCGGTCATGCGTGTCCCTGCGATGGGAGCGATGACGTTGGCTTTGATGTTGTGCATGGCCCCTTCGAGGGACAAGGTTCGGGTGAGACCGACAAGGCCTGCTTTAGCCGCGCCGTAATTGCTTTGTCCAAAGTTGCCAAAAAGTCCGGTACCCGACGTTGTGGAGACGATTCGACCGTACCCCTGGTCCCGCATAATTTCAAACGCTGGTTTCGTAACGAAGAAAGCACCCTTGAGGTGAACATCAATAACCGCGTTGATCATGTCATCATCCATCTTGTGGAACGCTTTATCGCGCAAGATGCCGGCGTTATTGATGACGATATCAACTTTGCCAAAGGCGTCAACGGCAGTCTTGACAATGGCTCTGCCACCGTCGGGCGTCGCTACGGAATCATGGTTTGCGATGGCATTCCCACCGCGAGCCTTAATTTCATCCACCACCTTCTGCGCCGCTGAGTCTGAACCACCGTTGCCATGGACGTCACCCCCAAGGTCGTTAACGACAATGCTGGCACCGCGCTCGGCGAGCAAGAGTGCGTGGGACCGACCTAAACCGCCACCGGCTCCCGTGACTATCGCTACGCGGCCATCGAAACTAATTTCGTCGCTCATGAAACTCCTTTGGTGAAACCGGGACTTCGAAGATGGAAACGAATTTATCTTTCCATAATTTAGGTGAAGGGATTTCCGAGTGCTGATCGAGTCCGTCGTTGGCACGATGGACACCAGTAGGTACCTCGTCCGGCTACGGAGGCGTAAGCAATTGTGGCGGAACATCGCCGACAGGTCTGGCCTTTGCGACCATGAACGCGAGCAACGGAAAGGTACGTGCCTGAGGTGCCGTCGAGATCGCGATAGTCGCGAAGGGTGGAACCACGAAGATCGATGGCTTGGTTGAGGATCTCAGGGCACGCACTGGCCAAGCGCCGAAGCCTGGGGATCGAAAGTGCCGAGGCTTCGGTAGCAGGATTAATCCCTGCGGTGAAGAGAATCTCATCGGCGTAGATGTTGCCGATCCCAGCGATGACATGTTGGTCTAAGAGCAGCGCCTTGATGGGGCTACGTCGACGAGGAGCGTGCCGACGCAGCGCTCTCGCAACGGCAGCTGCGTCGGTGGCTTCGGGGCCGAGTGCGACTAGGAAGGGATCACGAGCAGCTGCTTCTTGGGAGATGACCTGAATACGGCCGAACTTGCGCTGGTCATTAAATCGCAGAACCGACGTGTCATCAAGCACAATACGAGCTCGTTCATGCTGGTCGGGTTTCTCGAGCACGCCGAGGAGCAGTTGTCCAGTCATACGAAGGTGAATGAGTACTGATGAGTCCGAATCGGTGCTGATGATGATGAGTTTGCCTCGACGCTCGACCCTAGTAATCCTTGCTCCGATCGCATCGTCAAGATCCTGGGGAGCGGCTGTGAGCGATCGAGGCCAACGGGCGGTGATGTTGATGATGCGTTTGCCAACAACGCTGTGGACGAGTTGACGTGTAATGGTCTCGACTTCTGGCAACTCGGGCACTGCTCTATCTCAGCACGTAAAGCGAGGCTTCCTCAGTAGCGGTGGTATCGAAGACTTGCAACAAGACTCAGTGTGAGAAATCACCTGACGCCGCGCGAAGCGACGTCAGTAGGTGAAGGAGTTGCTCACCGGTTGAGGCATCCAACCCCGTATTGGCGAATACCTCGCGGTTCAATATTTCGGTGGCCGTTTCGACAATCTCGCGACCAGCGGGGAGGATATTTACCAAGGTCATGCGTCGATCTGTCGCGTGGGCAGTCCTTTCTACGAAATGCTGAGCTTCTAAACGATCGACGGCATTCGTGACACTCGTGGGGTGTACCTGGAGAAGGTTCCCCACTCTGCTAAGCGGTAGTGAGCCTTTCCTCGTGAAAGAGAGGAGGCGGAGTAGTTCAAATCGAGCAAACGTCAGTTTTAGGGGCCGAAGATTTGACTCAATTTTTTTCATATTGATCTGGTCGACGCGAGCGATCGAGGTGACCAAGGCCATGCCAAGATCTGCCTCAGTCCAGCCGCGCTCTCTCCAGATACGCCTCGCTTCGAGAATAGGATCGAAATTATCCACGTGATTAGGCACTTGTATCACCTGCACCATTCAGAGATCTTGCTTGAAGCCCGGATGTAGGGTTCAAAGCGCCTCAGGCTAGCAGACATGATAAATTAACGCATTGCTAAAACTTTATTACGTCAAAATATAGGATATCCTACTAATATGAATAGGCTAGGCCATGACAAAAGCTGACTCTCCAACCCTCCACGCTCCGGCCAACCCGGTACGGTTTATCTCCGCGGCCAGCCTCTTTGACGGCCACGATGCTGCCATCAACATCATGCGACGCATCTTGCAAGCGCAAGGTGCCGAAGTGATTCACCTCGGCCACAACCGTTCCGTGAATGAAGTGGTTCGAGCCGCGATTCAAGAAGATGTGCAAGGGATTGCCTTGAGTTCATACCAAGGTGGCCACGTTGAGTACTTCAAGTATCTCGTTGACCAACTTGCTGAGCATGGTCGCAGTGACATCAAGGTCTACGGCGGCGGCGGCGGCGTGATTGTCCCTGCCGAGATAGCGGAGCTTGAAGCTTACGGCGTAGCCAAGATTTTTTCGCCTCAAGATGGTCAGCGCATGGGCCTAGGTCAAATGATCAACCAGCTCATTGCACAATGTGACGTGAACTTGTCAGCGATGCCGCCATCGAATATCGATGCCGTGTTACTAGGTGACACCAATGCGCTGGCTCGTGCGATCACCTGCATTGAGGCGGGAAGTTTGCCTGATGATCAGCGCAGCGTCCTGGAAGCCGCCGCCGCTACCTCTACCGCTCCGGTTCTAGGTATTACGGGTACGGGTGGTTCGGGCAAGTCGTCGCTAACCGATGAGTTGATCCGCCGCTTCCGACTCGATCAAGGTGACAAGGTTCGTATTTGCGTCATTGCAGTTGACCCATCGAAGCGAACCTCCGGGGGAGCCTTGCTCGGTGACCGGATTCGGATGAACGCTATTGATTCACCGCAGATCTACTTCCGTTCATTGTCGACGCGTGGATCAGAAAGTGAAGTTCCTCCTCAAGTCCCCCATGCCATCGTTGCCGCTAAGGCTGCGGGCTTTGACCTCGTGATTGTGGAGACCCCCGGCATTGGCCAGGGCAACGCCGCGATTACTGATGTCTCAGATGTTTCGCTCTACGTCATGACCCCTGAGTTCGGTGCAGCCTCACAACTCGAAAAGATCGACATGCTTGATCTGGCAGATGCCATCGCCATTAACAAGTTCGACCGTCGCGGGGCAGAAGATGCATATCGATCGGTATGTCGTCAGTGGGCTCGTGTCCATCTTGGCGTCGGTCCCGATGATGAGAGTGTTGCGGTATACGGCACGGTCGCTTCTCGATTTAACGATGTAGGTACGACGGCGCTCTACCAAAAGCTTCGTGTTCTGCTCGAGGCGAAGGGAATGATTTCGCAAGGAACCATGCTCGACATCGTTGAAAGCAAAATTTCGCAGAGCGCTTCGCCCATTATTCCCGCAGACCGCACCCGTTACCTCGCCGAGATCGCGACCACGATTCGTAGTTACCATGCCAACACCGAAAACCAAGCAGAATGCCTTTCGCGCTTAAACGCTGCACTAACTACTCGTGCAGCGTTGGGAGCCACGGAAGATGCCGAGGTACTGAGCGCCGTTGATGCCCTCATCGTCGAACTTGAGTCCAAGGTCACATCGGATTCAAAGAGCTTGCTGAGCGAACTTGCCAAAGCTCGAGCGGATTTAACCGGCAAGGAACGTCTCGAAGGCAATCGGACGACGGCGCTTGTTCGAACGTCGTTATCAGGAACCGATGTTCCTCGTGTTGCTCTACCAACGATGACCCATGAAAGTGATCTCTATCGCTGGTCACGTAAGGAAAACCTACCCGGACACTTCCCCTTTACCGCTGGGGTCTTCCCCTTTAAACGTGAAGGCGAAGACCCCGCTCGAATGTTCGCGGGCGAAGGAGATCCAGCTCGTACGAACCGTCGATTCCACATGCTTTCTGAGGGCCAGCCGGCCACGCGCCTGTCGACGGCCTTTGATTCGGTCACGCTCTATGGGCGTAACCCGGGTTCGGCACCAGACGTCTACGGAAAAATTGGCACGTCAGGAGTTTCCATCGCGACGCTCGAAGACATGAAGACGCTGTATTCAGGATTTGATTTATGCAGTCCATCGACGTCAGTATCGATGACCATTAACGGACCGGCTCCGACCATTCTGGCCATGTTTATTAATACCGCCATTGATCAACAGATGGAAAAATTCGAAGCCGATCATGGTCGCAAGCCCTCTGAGACGGAAGCATCTGAACTTCGTGAAGCAGCCCTAAAAACGGTGCGCGGAACCGTACAAGCTGACATCTTGAAGGAAGATCAAGGTCAAAACACCTGCATCTTTTCAACAGAGTTTTCTTTAGCCGTCATGGCAGATATCCAGGAGTACTTCATCGAGCACGATATGAAGAACTTCTACTCCGTTTCGATTTCGGGCTATCACATTGCAGAAGCGGGCGCTAATCCCATCACGCAGCTGGCGTTCACCTTGGCGAATGGGTTTACCTATGTAGAGAGCTACCTCGCGCGAGGTATGAGTATCGATGATTTCGCTGCCAACTTGTCGTTTTTCTTCTCCAATGGCATGGACCCTGAGTACACCGTTATTGGTCGCGTGGCTCGTCGAATCTGGGCTGTGGCTATGCGCGAGCGCTATAACGCCTCTGAGAAGAGCCAAAAGTTGAAGTATCACATCCAAACCTCGGGACGCAGTCTCCACGCTCAGGAGATGGCCTTCAATGACATTCGCACCACACTCCAGGCCCTCTGCGCAATCTATGACAACGCCAACAGTCTGCATACCAATGCTTACGACGAGGCTGTCACCACGCCGTCAGAGGAGTCAGTGCGCAGAGCGCTAGCAATTCAGCTCATCATCAACCGTGAGTGGGGCCTTGCGATGAACGAGAACCCCCTCCAGGGAAGTTTCATTGTCGAAGAACTCACCGACTTAGTTGAAGCCTCAGTACTTGCTGAGATGGATCGCATCTCTGATCGTGGCGGCGTACTAGGCGCGATGGAGACGGGCTATCAGCGTGGCCGTATCCAAGATGACTCCATGCTCTACGAGCATGCCAAACACGATGGCTCGCTGCCCATTATTGGTGTTAACACCTTCCGCAACCCAACAGCGGCAGAAGAGGTACACGAGGTAGAGCTTGCTCGTGCTACCGAGTCAGAAAAACAGGGACAGCTAGATCGCTTGGAGCAATTTCACAACGCTCATGCCGGTACTGCCCAAGCCTCGCTAGCTCGCTTACGCGACGTAGCACTCAATGGTGGCAATATATTTGCCGAACTCGTTGAAACGGTGCGAGTCGCTTCCCTAGGCCAGATCACTGATGTCCTCTTCGAAGTTGGCGGAACCTACCGTCGTAATGTCTAGCGGCGCATCACTTCCAAGGTGGTCGTAGACAGTTGAAACCATAGTGACGAACGAGAGGCTCTCAGCGAAGTCGAAAGCCGAGGACAGGCTGAGAACCTGATTTCCCCCTTGGTCGATTCGCTGGATCGTTACTTGACTGACCAACCTCCACATACGGGAAATAGTTGGCCCGTCAAAAAGTTTCCGTCTTCGGAGAAGAAATGGACCATCATGGCGGCAACTTCGCCGGGGTCACCGAGACGATTAATGGCGTGTGCAGCCGCGAATTGTTCCAGATGCTCGGGCTCGACGCCCGCAAGGATTGGGGTGTTGATGGTGCCGGGAGCGACTGCATTCACAAGGATATTGTCGGCTGCGTATTCGATTGCCGCCTGGCGCGTTAGCGCGGCAACACCACCCTTGGCTGCAGAATAGGCGGCGAGGTTGGGAAGTCCTCGAAGTGCCGCCATGGAAGCCACGTTACAGATTCGCCCACCACCGGATTCAATCATCGTAGGAATGACTGCTCGCATACCGAGCCATACGCCCGTAAGGTCAGTGCCTACTACATGGGCCCAGCGCTCTTCCGTCAATCCGATCACGGTATCGGGGCCATCGAGTGCTACAACACCTGCGATGTTGGCGAGGAGATCGATACGGCCATAGTTCTCGAGGGCAAAGGCGACGGTCTTATCCCACTGGTCGGCCTTGGTGGTGTCCATCACGATTGAGCAGGAGCTGCCTCCCGCATCGGTGATTTCCTTGGCTGTCTCTGCGACCTTATCTTGGATGTCAGCGACGACGACGAGCGCACCCTCCTTGGCAAATCGAAGTGCTGCAGAGCGCCCAATTCCTTGGGCCGCACCCGTGACAATAGCGATTTTATGCTGCAGTCTCATAGTTCCTCCCCCGGCTCGCCGCTGCGAGCGCACTCCGGTCTTAGACCACTCAAGAAATTGGGGTCGAGTAGCGCAAGGGGCGCCCGTAGGCCGTCGTGTGACGGGGAAACAGTGGCTGTCACCTAGCGAGATGCGACACGGCCTACCGGTCAATTCCCGCTGAATCTTGGTTCCGAGATTGAGCGAGAACCTGACCATCTCGTAGATCCGGTGGTTTCGGCACAACGAATAGCTCGGGTGAAATCGAGGGGTAAGGTCCCATCTCTAAGGTGACCGCCTCGGCTAGAGAGTCCGTTACCAGCCGAGGCGGTCACCTTCGCAAGCACTAAGCCCTGAGCTGGCGGTGAGTGGTGAACCTGCTTCCAAGGTGCTCTTGCTTACTGATCCCATTGTGCTGGTCTATGAGCTTGACGAGAGGTCGGCACCTGAGGACGAGCTAAGAACCTGAGCGTCTTCTAAGGAGAAACGGCGCGCCGAACATGAATGAGTGATTCGTAGTCTGCTAGGCAACGACGTAGGACGTCATGGAGAGAGATCCGAGATCGCAGCCGCGTACTATGGGGCGCGCTGTCGTCAACGACGCATCAGCGATGCCGGCGATGTAGGCCAAGGGTAGAAAGTGTTCAGGAGTAGGCACGGCCGCGGGCGCTTCGGGTAGGTCCAACACTGCGACGAGGTTCGCTGGCTGTGACGTCATGATCTTCGCGGTCGCGTCGTCGAAGTGTTGCGCCCACGGTTCCCCAAGGCCGGGTTTATCGAATGCAATACGGCCAAGGTTGTGGACGACGTTGCCGCTTCCAAGGATTAAGACTCCCTCATCGCGCAAAGGATTGAGCGCTTGGCCAAGACGATGATGGTAGGCATAGGCCTCACCAGCGTGCACGGAGAGCTGCACCACCGGGACGTCCGCGTTGGGATACATATGCGTTAAGACTGACCACGTCCCATGGTCAAGACCCCAGCTATCGGCATCAAGACCGCAATAGGTGGGGCTGATGAGATCGACGACGCGCGCTGCCAGCTCGGGACTTCCAGGAGCGGGGTAAGAGATGTCAAAGAGTTCCTGAGGAAAGCCGTAGAAATCATGGATCGTTCGAGGTGATGTCATGGCGGTAACCGCCGAAAGGCCGATATACCAGTGGGCTGAGATCGCAAGAATGGCTTTGGGTTTCTCAAAGGAGAGGGCGAAGTCCACCCACGATTGGGTCCATTCGTTGGACTCGAGGCTATTCATCGGGTTACCATGGCCAATAAATGCGGCCGGGGTACGCTCGCTCATCGGGCCTCCTCGGGCGATAGCTTCTTAGGTTATCGGGGTAAATCCACGCTGTGGCGCTTCGTAGCGGGCACAATGAGAGGTACCAACTCGAAGAGGAGCGACGATGTCAACAGACAACATCCAAATGGGTATTCCTACAAAAATTGCTTGGCAACTTCAGCTTCTCGCTGGCGTGATCACGCTGGTTCTCGGCATCGTGCTGGCATCGCACCCAACTACGTCACTCAACGTGATCGCCGTCATCCTAGGGATCGTGGTGATCATGGGTGCGATCTTCCATTTCATACGTATGTTGGACCGCGATGAACAGCACCGCGTTTGGGTCGGCATCGCTGGTCTCATCGAACTCGTGGTAGGTGTTGTGTTGATTCGCCACCTCGGTTTGACCCGAGCGTTAATAGGTCTGATGATTGGTATCTCTTGGATTATTCAAGGTGTCGTCGCGTTACTCGCTGGAGTCCTTGGACATCCGACGCGGTCGCGTTTTTGGCCCATCGCCTTCGGCGTCATCTCGATCATTGCCGGTGGCGTCGTCGTTGCGGTGCCCGAGCACTCCGTCTCAGTATTGATGACGATCTTTGGAATCTGGTTTGTGATTATGGGAGGGCTAGAAATTACTCTTGGTCTTGTCGTGCGACACGAATCTAAAACGGCCTAAGCAGCCTCGACGATTCGGGCATAGCGAACAAGGTTTCCCTTCCAAATTTTGGCCATAAGGGGCTTGGCCACGGCCTCACCGATGCGGCCTCCAAGGATCCAGGGGAAGGTCAAAGTTTCGCTCCAAACCAGCAAGCAACCTTCCTCAGAGTTGCTGAGCGTAAACAGACCAGTGCCTGAGACGATTCCCCGATGCTCTACGCCAATACGGGTGCCCTCATCCCAGGTGACGACCTTCATCTGATCGTTGGTGGTAAACGGTCCTATACGGGTTTTGCACGCCATCGCTACCCCGACGCCTTGGCGTTGCGATCCAGCGAATTCGATGGCGAGGGCGTCTTTCATCCACGTGGTGTGGCTGGCGAGATCGCTCAACTGTCGCCAACAGCGGTCCATTGGTGCAGCAATGGGCTGAGACAGTTCGATCGCTGTGGTCATCGCCTAGCAGTCAGGTGACTGAGCTGTTCCCACTCTGATGCGTCAAAGCCACGTTCGCGGTGCGTTAAGACGCTCAAGATCACGTGGTTGGCACCCCCCTCGAAGTGAGCATTAATTGACTCAGCAATGGCGTCAACACCACGAGGAACCAGAGCATCTTGTAATTTTGTTGATCCACCACGGATGAAGTCTTCTTCATCGAAGCCTAGGGTCTTTAAGTTATTGACGTAGTTCGGTAGGCCGGTGTAATTCACGAGGTAGTCATAGCAGCGCTCGCGGAAATCTTCATCATCTTCGGCGATAGCAACGCCTTGTTCGACCACCAAGAACGCATCGGGTCCCATGATCGTTCGAGCCCGCTGCGTGTGTTCTGGTGTCACGAGATAGGGAAGCGCGCCATCCGCCTTTTCGGCTGCGAGTTCAAGCATCTTTGGACCAAGCGCGGCGATCAGGATGGGGGGTTCACTCTGGCCTTCAGGACTCGTCATTTTCGTATTCGCCATCGCATCGAGGTATTCGCTCATGGCAGCGTAGGGCTTGGCATAGTTGTGGCCCCGCATGCGCTCTACGAGGGGCTGGTGGCTAACGCCGAGGCCCAGGATGTAGCGCTGGTTGGACCACGCGTCGAGGGTGCGTGCCGCATTCTTCGCGTTAACCGCGTCACGAGCCCAGATTGATGCAATCGCCGAACCAATAATCAAGCTTGAAGAGTTAGCAACCAAAAGTGCGCCATTGGTCATGGCTTCGCGGCCATAGGCCTCGGGGTAGAAGATACTGGTGAAGCCAAAGCGTTCAGCGGCGGCGGTCATCTCAGGAAGTTCAGTCCGCGTCGCCTTCTCCGGTTCCCAGGAAAAAAGGCCAAGAGTGCGGTCAATTCGATCGAGTGCCGGGTGGCGGTACGACATGGGGCTCCTTCCGATTCCTCGCCCATCATACGAGGTTGGAAGGGCAGGGTTTCCTTGGGGGGCATTTCTCGGCCAAAATCAAGGTATGAACGTCGTCAACCTCGTGGTAGCTGTGATCTTGCTCGTAGCTGCCCTTAATACGATCGTTCCCTTGCGTCTCGACCCTCTGTCCGGTTTTTCGTTTGCTGCCGGTTTCGTCCTCACGGACCTTGCGGGCCAAACCGTCGTCGTCGGATCATTCCTGGCTTGGTTGCTGTGGTTGTTTGGCGGCACCCTGGGCACCCTTGGCCAGGTGGCCTTCTGGTTGGAACTGGCAGCTGGAGTTATTTTCGGCATTGTTTTCTTGGTCGGACTTGACTCGCGTCGCCTCGTAACACGCGCCTTGGCTCAAACGTCAACGGGGCCAATCACGATGAGCCCAGAGCAACGACATGGTGTGTGGAATCGCTGGTGGCGCAGCCTTCGAGCGGTGCCGCTGCGCGGAAAGCGAATACAGGCAACGAAGAATATTCGGTATACCGACGCAGCCTCTGGCGTTCACCTCCTTGATCTCTACCGCACATCGGCAACCAAAGCTGGTGCACCGGTCATGGTGTTCATCCATGGCGGAGCCTGGGTACTTGGAGACAAGCGAGAGCAAGGTCGACCCATGATGTTCGAGTTGGCGTCACGAGGTTGGCTATGTGTCAGTGTGAATTACCAACTCTCACCTAAGGCCACGTGGCCCGAGCACATCGTTGACGTGAATCGTGCGTTGCTGTGGGTAAAAAAACACATCGCCGAATATGGTGGTGATCCGACGCGGGTGGCGATCTCGGGTGGATCTGCTGGGGGACAACTGTGCGCGTTGGCTGCCCTTACTGGCGACGACCCAGCATTTAAACCTGGCTTTGAAGATGCCGATCTTTCCACTATCGCCTGTGTCACGCTCTATGGCGTTCATGACATGACGGCAGATCGCAGTTTGTCTGGCCGCCATGGCTCAGGATTAAAAATTTTACTTGAGCGCAAAGTCATGAAGGTGCCGATGGCCCAAGATAGGCAACGTTTCGTAAATGCTTCGCCGATCTATCGCGTCCGGAGCGATGCTCCGCCTTTCCTCATCTTTCAAGGTACCAATGACACCTTGGTTGCACCCTCCGTTGGAAGGGCGTTTGCTTCGGCGCTACGGGGGGTCTCGAAGGCGCCGGTCACCTACGTTGAGTTCCCCTTGGCCCAGCACGCCTTTGATGTCTACTGCTCACCGCGCTGCACGGCTACGGTTCAGGGTATCGTTGCATTTCTTGACTCCGTTTTGGCCGGCGTAGGTCAACCCTCATGAGTGGTCGTCGCGACAAACAAATATCACTCTGGAAACAGGCAATCCTCGAAACAACCTCAGGCGCTCACCCAAGAAGTTTGCTCGAAGAAGGCCTCGGTGTCCACGTGATTACCGCATGGAACCCTGGTGGCATCGTGAGCGATCTAGAGCGCAACCGTGAAGCGGATGATGTCCTAGAGCGTGCGTTAGGTGACCTTGGCGTTCGGCATATCCGCACTACAGGCCGCAGTGCCGAAAATACCTGGCGAGAAGAGGGATGGAGCCTCGTTGGTTCTAACCGCGAGCTCGCGCTGGCCTTAGCGAAGCGCTGTGGTCAAGTAGCAATCTATGAGTTCTCACCAAGCCAATCGCGCATCATTATTTGTGACAGTGGCGAGGTTATCGACTTCTAGTCGCGAGCCTGTTCGTCCTCGGACTCCAAGATTACGGTGATGCCGGGGTCTCCGACGCTTAGAACTAAGTCCCGAACACCGCCAGCGTCGCAGAGATCCGACGATGCTGCCTTAATTTCGCTGATTCGCTCTTCCGTATCGCTCACGATCAATGACGTAACCACGGTGCGCATCGAGCGCTTCGTGGCAGTCTTTTCACGACGTACGACGGCGAGGACATTGCTGACGGTTTCGTAGATTCCTTCGATGGTTTCAGCAGCAGGACTTAGTTCTTGCACGGTGGGCCATGCGGTCGTATGTACGGAACCGGTCTGCCACCAACGCCAAACTTCATCGGTGGTGAAAGGCAAAAAGGGAGCAAAGAGACGCTGCAGGGTCGATAGGGTCGCCGCCAAGGATGCTCGTGCTGAGCGAGTTGCGTTATCGCTGGGATCACCATACGCACGAACTTTTACGAGTTCAACGTAGTCATCGCAAAACTTCCAAAAGAAGCTCTCGGTGCGCTCAAGTGCTCGAGCATAATCAAAGGCCTCGAATGCCTCGGTAGCTTCAGCGACAAGCTCGCGAAGTTGGCCGAGCAAGTCAAGATCGATAGGAGCGGTGACCGCGTCGATCTCGGGGATGGCGTGTCCTTCGAGGCGGCCAATAACAAACTTAGAAGCGTTCAGGATCTTGATCGCTAAGCGGCGGCCTACCTTCATTTGCGATTCGTCGATGGCGGTGTCAGTACCAGGTCGCCCACTCGCCGCCCAGTAGCGAACAGCATCGGCGGAATGCGTTTCGATCAAGGGTAGGGGGGTAACGACGTTTCCTTTCGATTTCGACATTTTCTTGCGATCAGGATCGAGAATCCAACCCGAGATCGCCGCGTCACTCCAGGGGAGACTCCCAAATTCCAGTTCAGCCCTAACTACCGTGGAGAACAGCCAGGTTCGAATGATGTCGTGACCCTGGGGGCGCATGTCCATCGGGAATACCCGAGCAAAGCGTTCCGGATTGTCTTCCCACTGACCAGCAATTTGGGGGGTGAGCGAACTCGTCGCCCAGGTGTCGAGCACGTCGGGATCTGCCATGAAGCCCCCGGTCTGGCCTCGCTGTGCTTCGTCGTAACCCAGAGGGACATCGGTTGAAGGGTCGATGGGAAGCTGATCCTCTGAGGGTATTAAGGGTTGGTCGTAGGCAACGAGGCCGTCAGCGTCGATGGGGTACCAAACGGGGAAAGGAATACCAAAGAAGCGCTGGCGCGAAATGTTCCAGTCTCCGTTGAGGCCTTCGACCCAACTCACCAATCGATGAGACATATAGGCCGGGTGAAAGCGAAGTTCCCCTGCGGCCTTGAGAAGCTGCTCGCGAAGCGACGTGGTGGCGATGAACCACTGTCGAGAGGTGACAATCTCTAAGGGTCGGTCACCCTTCTCGTAGTACTTGACGGGGTGTGTAATCGCACGGGGCTCACCGATGAGCGCGCCCGATGTCGTTAATAGGTCAACCATCACCGCTTGTGCTTGCTTGGGGTTCTTACCAACAATGCTTTGGTAGGCCTTATTAGCTGCGTCGGGATTGGTCGAGGGGAAGTCGCCTTCGCCGAAGGTGACGGCTTCGAAGCGACCGTCACGAGCAATCAGCGTTCTTGTTGGCAGGTTTAATTCTCGCCACCACACCACGTCAGTGGTATCACCGAAGGTACAGATCATTGCAATGCCCGAACCCTTTTCAGGGTCAGCAAGTTCGTGGGCGACGACGGGAACCTCCACGCCAAAGACAGGGCTGATGACGTGGCTGCCAAAGAGGCTCTGGTAACGCTCATCGTCGGGGTGGGCGACGAGTGCGACGCACGAGCACAGTAGTTCTGGTCGCGTGGTCTCGATTTCGACGCTTCCCGTGCCGTCAGCCTTGGCGAAAGCCACGCGGTGGTAGGCCCCGGGACGCTCTCGGTCTTCGAGTTCGGCCTGACTGACTGCCGTACGAAAGTCAACGTCCCACAAGGTGGGAGCTACATGACTGTAAATCTCTCCTCGACTGAGTCCTCGGAGAAACGCACGTTGTGAAACCCGTTGCGCTACTTCACCGACGGTTGCGTACTCAAGGTTCCAGTCGACGCTGAGACCAAGCGTCGTAAAGAGGTGTTTAAAAATTTTCTCGTCTTCGGTGGTGAGAGCGATACAGAGTTCGACAAAGTTGGGTCGAGAAATAGCAATACGCTCTTTGGGAGCTTCGGCCGGTGGTTTAAAATCCGGGTCGTAGGGTAGCGACGGATCGCAACGAACGCCGTAGTAGTTCTCTACGCGACGCTCCGTAGGCAAACCGTTGTCATCCCAACCCATGGGATAGAAGACGTCCTTACCTTGCATTCGCTGGTAGCGAGCGATGGCATCAGTGTGGGTGTAGCTAAAGACGTGCCCAATGTGAAGCGACCCAGATGCTGTCGGAGGAGGCGTATCGATGGAGAAGACCTCGCTACGTGAACGATCTCCGTGAAAGCGGTACAGATTCTCTTGTGCCCAGGTGGCAGCGAATTTGGCTTCGAGTCCGTCGATGGATGGCTTGGCAGGAGTGCTGCGTGCTTCGTGGGGGAGAGGAGTGGGTCGGCTGTTCATGGAACGACCAGCCTACAAAGCGTGAGCGCAACCCTCAGGCGAAGTGCCCAGATCCCTGCGTGGTGACTTGATCGAGGTGGTTGTAGGCCCCCACGGAGGCTTCTAAACCCTCGACACGGCCCTTGAAGCGCAAGGGGTTCCCATCGAAAGCGGGACGGGTGGAGCGGAACTCGAAGTGCTCTAAAACCTTGTCTGGGTAGTGGCGCCGCAGCACCTCGGCGATCGCGATGGCTTGGAGGGGTCCGTGGACGACGAGGCCAGGATAGGCCTCTTCGTTCACCGCCCAATCTCGGTCGTAGTGAATCCGATGCGCGTTATACGTCAATGCAGAAAACCGCATGAGCAGCGGCGGTGTTGGATCTAAGGAGAACTCAAAATCCCAGACTGGCTGTTGGTCCGGGTCGCCTGAGGCGGCAGGTACTCGCGCCGTAGCCGCCTCGCGGTAGACGATGTCTTGTTCTTCTCGAACTGAACCATGTGCACCTGAGGTCGTGAACGTCACGGTAACAAAGACCAGCTTGCCCGTTGAGCCTTCCTTGACCTTGATGGCCGTTACCTCGCCGTGGCGCGTGAGCATTTCGCCGATACCGAGGTGGCCGTCGAAGTGGTACCGCCCACCGACGAACATGCGTCGAGGTAACTCAACGGGGGGTAAGAAACCCCCTTTGAAGGGGTGGCCGTCGGGACCAATCTGTGCCTGTGGGGCATCGGGCAAAAACGCCAACCAGTGCCAGAGTGGCGGAAGTGGGTCACCGAGGGCTGGCGCTGGTGACGGTGTATCGAGCAGGGAATGGAGTCGTTGCGCCATGGCAGCGGTAACGATGTCGATGCGGTCTTCTGAACTCGCAACCCAGTCTCCGTAGGTTACGGCTTCCATCAGAGGCCGCCGATAACCCCTGCGGCCCGCAGGGCCGCGATGGCCTCGTCATCGAGTCCAAGGTCTTCGTGGAGAACCTCGTTCGTTTCGGTTCCGACGCCGGGAGAGTTTTTAGCTCTGGGAACGGAGACAACGTCTTCGTCGAAGCGTAAGACCGCCCGAGGTGTGGGTACCGTACCAATTTCAGGGAAGTAGACGTCTTCGAAGAGTCCGCTCTTGGCAAGCGGAGACTCCGGCGATCGGACAAAATCTTCCACGGTTCGGTAGGGGCCCCAGAGAATCTTGGCCTCGGCGAGTGCGCGAGTAGCTTCAGCAAAACTTCGTTGTTCGAACCAAGGGCCGAACAGAGCCGATGAAACCCGACGGTATCGGTAGCGGGTTACCTCGTCATCGAAGTCGAGACCCATCGATACCGATAAGCCAGCGAACGCATCACGAGTTCCGGTTAATTCCACCATGGTGTACCAGTGTTTCGGAGTCAACAGGATCGTCATGACATGACCACCATCGGCAGTCTTAAAGTCATGGCCGTAGAGGCCGAAGGTGTAGTTACCGTCGCGCTGACGAGGCTCGTTATTGATGACTACCTCAGCGACCATTCCTAGGTTGGCAGCCGTCGTGGCCGCTACGTCAGCGAGTGACACCGTGATGTATTGGCCTTTGCCAGTGCGTTCGCGAACTTTCAGTGCCGAGAGAACCGCAATCACACCTTGCAAGCCGGCAAGGAGATCCCATGCGGGCAGAACATGGTTGACCGGTCGGGTGTCGTCGGCCGAGCCTGTAATGAGCGGAAAGCCCACCTCTGAATTGATGGTGTAGTCAACCGCGGGACGACCATCGGCGTGACCGAGGATGTGGATCATGATGAGGTCTTCACGCCACGCTTTGAGTTCGTCGTAGCTCACACCTGAGTGACCAACGGTATTCGTGACGACAATGCCACCTTCGGGACCTTGGCCGGCGAGTAATTTGCCAACAAGTTCTTGTCCTTGCGGGTTTCGGGTGTTGACCTCGATGGATCGCTTCCCACGGTTTAGGGTCGCCCAGTAGATAGAGCGTCCCATGGCTGAGAAGGGAAGACGCCTGGTATCACTGGCACCACCGGGCGGGTCGATTCGGGTGACCTCAGCGCCAAGTTGGCTCAGGGTCATGGCGCAACTTGGTCCCGCCACATAGGTAGAAATATCGAGAACTTTTACTCCGGCAAGAGGTGCTTCAGGTGTACTCATAGGCAACCACGCTAGGCGCTTGGTGCACCCCTGTGCCTGCTAGGTGCCAAGAGCCAGTACTGCGAACTGTTACCGTTCGGTAGCAAGGCTACGAATAAGTAAGGGGACGTCTATGAATGAATCACCGCGGGCTCGTCGCAGTTGCCATGCCGTCCCCGCTTCGAGTGAGAAGTTTTTGCTCAAGGCCCCCGAGCTTGGCGCTGATATGTACTTTTTGGATCTCGAAGACGCGGTGGCGATTGATGCCAAAGAGCACGCTCGATCGTTAGCTCGTAGGGCCATTAGCAATGGTGCCTGGGGCGACGCAGTACTGTGTGTGCGCCTCAACGCGTGGGCAACTGATTTAACGAACGCTGATCTCGAAGCCATCGTCACTGCTGACACGGCTCGCCTCGATGAAGTGATGCTTCCCAAAGTCGAAAGTGTCGATGACGTACAAGATCTCGATATTGCATTGAGCGAATTAGAAACGGCCGTTGGATTACCGGTAGGCCACGTGGGTATCGCGGCTTTGATCGAGACCGCCACCGGCGTGATGAACCTAGAAGCCATTGCAGGCTCGTCGCCGCGGCTAACGACCTTGGTGCTTGGCCCTTTGGATCTTGCCGCTTCGCTTCAGATGCCGCCGTCGGCTTCGGGTGATCCCGCTGACCACTTTGACTATGTCTTCATGCGTCTCTTGATTGCAGCCCGAAGCTACGGCCTGAGCGTGATCGACGGCCCCTTCCCGGCGGTCAAGGATCTTGAGCGACTCGTTGGTGCCGCAACGCGCACACGGAGCTTGGGATTTGACGGCAAAATGACACTTCACCCCGGGCAGATTGAAATCGTCAACCGTATTTTCTCACCCAGCGACGTCGAGGTGGAGCGGGCAACCGCCATTATCTCGGCCCTTGACGCCCAAGACGCGGCGGGGGCACTGTTCTTGAACGGCGAGATGATCGACGAAGCCTCAGCCAAGGCGGCTCGGGCGATTATCGCCCGCCAAAAGCGGGCGTAGCCTCTAGGGACCATGCTTTTGCTCCATGACACGCTCGCTGGTGAGGTAACCGAATTCACGCTCCGTGATCCGGGTAAGGCCTCGATGTACATCTGCGGCCCTACGGTCTATGACCTGCCCCACTTAGGTCACGGTCGATTTACCTTGGTCTTCGATGTTCTGCGTCGATATCTCATTTTTAGCGGTCTTGACGTCACCTACGTTTCTAACATCACGGATATTGACGACAAGATCATTGCTCGCGCCGCCGCCGAAGCGCGAAGCGAGAGCGCAGTGTGTGAAGAGTACGAGGCGCGCTGGTGGGAAGCGATGGATCAACTCGGTGTGATGCGTCCCGACAAGACGCCGCATGCCACCGACTTTGTCGACGAAATGGTGACCATGATTAATGAGCTGATGGCACGAGGTGTCGCGTATCAGACCTCCGATGGCGTATATCTCGATGTATCTCAGGTCGAGGGCTACGGTGCCTTGGCTGGTCAGCCTCTTGAATCACTCAAAGCTGGTGCTCGGATAGAGGAACACGAAGAGAAGCGCTCTCCTCTTGACTTCGCTCTATGGAAAGCAGCGAAACCTGGTGAACCTAGGTGGCCAGCGCCCTTTGGGGAAGGTCGACCGGGGTGGCATACGGAGTGTGTGGTCATGAGCCTTGACCTTCTTGGTGAAGGTTTTGATCTCCACGGTGGCGGCTTGGACTTGAAGTTTCCCCACCACGAAAATGAACGTGCCCAGGCGGTGGCACTTGGTCGTCCCTTCGCAGCCCACTGGGCTCACAATGGCTGGGTGATGGTTGAGGGCGAGAAGATGTCAAAGTCGCTCGGAAACTTCACGTCACTGACTGATCTACTCGAAAAATCTGATGGGCGAGCGTATCGACTCTTAGTATTGCGATCGCACTATCGCGCACCCATCGAAGTTACGCCCGACACTATTGACGATGCGGAGCGGGGCCTCGATCGGCTCGACGGTATTGCTCGTCGACTGCCACTCAAGGCTCCGACATTTCCAGTGGTGCTGAGCACCAATGATGCCTACGACGCTGAGTCAGTAGCTCGATTTGTAGAACTCATGGACAACGACCTTCAGACCCCTCAAGCGCTTGCCCTCGTCTTTGACGTCATCACCCGTGCCCACTCAGCAGCCGATGCTAACGATGAGGGTGCGGCGACCATGCTCGGCAATACCGCACTCTTGTTGGCAGGGGCGATGGGACTTGAAGCCCGGGGGGAAGCGGCTGTTGTGGATGCGCTCACCCAATCCCTCGTTGCAGAGCGTGACGCGGCACGAGAAGCCAAGGATTTTGCTCGTGCTGATGCGCTGCGTGATGAACTCACAGCCCTTGGTTGGGTGGTCGAGGACACGGCGGCAGGTACCGCCGTGCGTCGCTGAGTAAAGTCATCATGGCGGTTGTTACCTCTAGGTAATAAACGACAGGACTGATAGGGGAGGTAACCCATGGCTGAGTTCTCGTTGGAGCTCGACGACGAGCACATTACCGTTCGCGATTGGGTTCATGAATTCGCGGTGAATTACATTCGCCCCGTGGCCCACGAATGGGATGAGCGCGAGGAAACGCCGTGGCCCGTGATTCAAGAAGCCGCTAATGCTGGTTTGTACTCACTGGAATTCAAGACTGATGCGGTATCTGATCCTCAGGGTCTCAAATTGGTCCTGGCACTTGAAGAGCTTGCGTGGGGCGATGCCGGGATTTGCCTCTCGCTCATGGGGACCTTGCTCGCTGTCGCGGGAATCATGGCTACGGGAACCCCCGCTCAGCAGATGGAGTGGATTCCACAGTGTTTTGGAACAGCGAAGGACGTGAAGATTGCGGCCTTCTGCGTTTCGGAAGCTGATGCGGGAAGCGACGTATGAAGTTTGAACACTCGAGCTGTGTACAACGAAGCCACCGACGAGTGGGTACTCAACGGAACAAAAACCTGGATCACCAACGGTGGCATCGCTAACGTTCACGTCGTTGTCGCTTCGGTGGATCCTGATTTACGAGGTCGTGGACAGGCCAGTTTTGTCATTCCTGAAGGCACGAAGGGAATTAGTCAAGGCCAAAAGTATAAGAAGATGGGCATTCGTGCTTCGCATACCGCCGAAGTAGTGCTCGATGAATGTCGTATTCCAGGGGCATTCTTGCTCGGTGGTAAGGAGCGCCTCGATGAGCGCCTCGCTCTCACCCGTGAAGGTCGACGTTCTGGCGAGCACGCTGCCATGAAGACCTTTGAGTCGACGAGGCCATCGGTAGGGGCTCAGGCGCTCGGTATCGCTCGGGCGGCTTATGAGTTTTCGCTTGACTATGCCAAGGAGCGTAAGCAATTTGGCCGTTACATCATTGAGAACCAAGCCATTGCTTTCAAGCTTGCCGATATGAAGATGGCCATTGACGCATCACGCTTACTGGTGTGGCGCGCTGCGTGGATGGCCGCCACGGGTAAAGCATTCGAACATGGGGAAGGTTCCATGTCGAAACTCATGGCTGGCGAGACAGCGGTTCGGGTCACCGAAGAGGCTATTCAAATCATGGGTGGCTATGGCTACGTCCGAGAAAACCCAGTCGAGCGTTGGCACCGAGACTCAAAGATCTACACCATCTTTGAGGGAACCTCTGAGATTCAGCGCCTCATTATCGCTCGGGCAATCTCGGGACTACGCATTCAATAGCGCCTCGCGGCGGACGCAGGCGTTACTAATGGCTGATGGTAAGAAATTTCTTAACGCCTGGTCGTAGGATGCACAAATTTCGGCGTTACGCTGAGAACGTGAGGCGCATGTTCAGGACCATCTCGGCAGTGGCATTGGCCAGTATTGGCCTGGCCGCGGTGACGAGTGCTGTTCCGGTCTCGGCCAGTAGTTCGAATCAGGGAACGCGCGTCACCCAATCGCTGAGTGCAGCCGCATCTCCGCACACGATGCAGGGTGCCGTAGTCGGTAGAGCGCACATGATCGTGATGAAGCACCCTGGCTTTTCTCGGGCACCCTTGCCCAGTCTCTCGTTTCGTACCGTTCGCAGTAGTAGTTCCGCTCATGCTGTGACCGCTAATACCCAATGTCTCACTACTGATTTCAATGGGGATTGCCCCACGGCGAACCAGGCGCTTCAGTACAACGGTGGAACCTTACTGACAAGTCCTGCGGTGTACGTAGTGACCTTCTCAACGTCATCGACCACGGAGGCGTCGACTGACAACTCGGGTTTTGTGAGTGGTGCTCTCGTCAACGACGGCACGGGCACGGCTAGCCCTCAACTTCAAGGGGCAATAAACGCAAGTCTCAATAGTCCGTGGTCGAAATGGTGGCAGGCAGAGTACTCAACACCAAATGCCACCCTGAGTTCGGGTCACTATGCCGGGTCCATCATCGTCAATGACCCGACGGCTGCAAATGGTTCACCGCAATGGTACTGCTCGTCGGTCGATGGATCTGGTACGTGTACAGCCCGGGCCTCAGGTACGGTGATCGATGATGCCGATATCGAGGCCGCATTGAGTGCTTCCCCTCAGGTTTCTCAAATCACCGCGCAAAACCCAAATGCGATCTTCGTAACCCTCTTTCGCGCTGATCAGGTAATCACCTACGGACAAACACCAACGCAAGTATCGCCGCAGAACTCTGTGACAGCGTTCTGTGGCTACCACTCGGATGTCACCCCCGTCCCCACGTCGCACCTCGCGTACGTGGTGCTACCTAATGAAGGTGGCCAAGCGGGATGCAACTTTGTCGGGGGGGCCGCCGGTACGGACTTCAATAACTTTACGGCGATCCTCAGTCACGAACTCGCTGAGACCCAAACGGACCCTCAGCAGTCATGCACAGGACCAATCAGTAACCAACAGTGTGTTTCTACGGGGTGGATTGCTCCGTCGAGTGGAACTGGCTATGAAATTGGTGACAACTGCCAAACCAGTATCAGCAACGGCTCCATGACCTCGCAAGTTGCGGGGGTCGGTACCGACACGGCTTCTTCCTATTGGTTCCAAGACGAATGGTCTAATGATGCGCAAGGTTGTTTATCGGGACAGGTCACACCAACCATCAGTCTCTCTTGGCTAACGCCGAGCGTCCTTCAAGCCTCGGTGACTGCAGCTGACGCGTATTCGGGAGGCGCTAATAGTTTGCCTTCGGCGCCCTTGGTCTTTTCTTTGAAGCGCAGGGGGCTTACCGTTGCTACCTACGCCGCAACCACTGGCGCTTGTGCGCCCGTGTCTTCGGCGACCTTGGCGAACTATGCCTACGTCGTGGGCCCCTACGTCAATTGCGCCACCACGCCGGCGGGCATTGCCTCTTGGACGGTACCGTCCTTTATGGCGGGAGACACCGTGACCGTCTCCATGACGGGCGCCTATCCGAGGACTACCTACGGTTTGCCATCAGGATTTACAGAATCAGGTGCGGTCGCATCGGCGACGAGCTCCATTAATTCAAGTACGCAACTATTGGGCGTGACTCAGTTGGGTTCGGGCAGTGTCTCATCGAATCAGTCGGGGATCCGCATCACTGCTCCTGGCTCTGCGAGCGCATCTTTTTTGACTGGGTCTAGCGTCACGCTGACAGCGACGCCAGCGAGCGGCTCAGTCTTCGCAGGTTGGTCGGGGGGAAGCTGCTCGGGGACTCAGACCACGTGCACCGTGACGATGGGTCAGGCGCAGTCCGTCACTGCCACTTTTAAATACACGACGTCGCTGCTTGTGTCGTGGACTAACCCGACAACACTCAGTGTCAACCTAGCGAGTGGAGGACCGCTTAGTAACGCTGATATCTCCGTTCTGGTCAACAATTCCATAATCGCTAGGGGCACCACGAACGACCAGGGAGTGGCCACCATTACTCAATTCAGAGAGCCAGCGGGAACGCTTGAGTCAGTTACTTTTTCTGGTGACGACACCCACAGTTTGGGGACGGCTTCCATTACGGTGCCGCTCGTGGGGCCTCTCACACTCGGGTCTCATTTGAGTCGTGGCCAATGTCTTCTCCAACCGGGAGGATCTAATCAATTGTGCCTGACTGAGGGTGGGGATCTCGTTGAGGTGGCGTCCGATGGATCAACACGATTTGACGCACAAGTGTCAGGTGGTCAGAGTGCTGTCTTGACTAGTAACGGTAATTTCACGGTCATTGACGGTGCGGGGAACATGATTTGGAGTTCACAAACCGCTGGCCTTGGGGTGACGCAACTCACTATTTTGAGTAACGCAAAGGTGGCGCTACTCGATAGTTCGAATCGAATGTGGTGGACTTCAAGCGGCGGCTCTGCTGGATTCTTGCCGACGGCGGCTCTTCACGCCGCGCTCTCGGTTCAGGTTCGAAACCTGGCCCTGGGTCAACGACTCACTACGGGCGCGTGCCTGTTTTCCTCATCGGGTGCGTCGAAACTCTGCGTAACGGTTTCAGGCAACGTAGTGGCTACGGATTCATCGGGGCGGACTATGTGGAGTTCCCGCACATCAGGCAAGGGTGTCGCTCTTTTGTTCAGACCAAATGGCCAGCTCGTAGTCGTGAATGCCACCGGCCGGGTCCTATGGAGCTTGGGGGCGCCCTTGAGGGGTGCGCATGCCCTAACAATCTCGAATTTGGGTGCAGTGCATGTGATCACGTCAAGCTCCAAGGTGATCTGGACCTCAAATAAAGGGCGGTAGAGCCGAGCGAGACGGCGGGGACTGTCTAACATCATGCAGTGGCTAAAGACACGGCAGGCAAGCATCGATGGGAACACCGGACAGGAGCGTCGCTGCTTCTCAGCGTGACCGACGCCTCTGTTCGTCGTCGCAGCGGTCTTGATGCACTTCGCCTTATCTGCTCTGTCGCTGCCCTAGTCTTTCTTCGCCTTGTCGTAATGGCTAGCGGCCCAACAGAGCGAAGTATTCTGAATTTCTTTCGACCAGTTCCCTTGGGCCTCAGTTGGTTAGTAACAAGCTTGTGGATGGTGACCACCGTTGGTGTGTTGGCGCTGCTAGTTGTGAGCGCACTCGTAGCTGCTGAGCGTCATGTGGTTATCGACGTGGTTACCGCCGCTGGAATTGCTCTTGTTTCAGCGCTATTACTTAATAAATTCCTCGGTGTGATTTCGATATCAGGGATCACCGATGTTTCTCATAGTTACCCGACAGTGATCTTGTCGTGCTCATCAGCCGCCACTTTGGTTGCGCTTGCGTACCTGAGCCGTGGCATGCAACGCCTGTTGGAGATCATGGTGGTGATCGCAACGGTCACTGCGTTGCTCCATGGCTCCGGTCTTCCCCTAGCGCTCCTCGCATCAATCGTGCTGGGTTGGGGATCGGCATCCTTGACCCGCTTGGCGTGGGGCTCACCTGTTGGACTCGAGCCAAACGCTGCCGTGGTAGCCGGGCTTGGCGATCTTGGGATTATGGGAGCCAGGGTGGAAGCGGATCCTATCCAACGTTGGGGCGTGTCTCGCTATCTCGCCCAAGCGGGAGACCGTAGGTTGCGCGTATCCCTCTACGGCCGAGATGCTCGAGAAAGTCAACTGTTGGCGAAGCTGTATCGCACGGTCATGATGCGCGACCAAGCAGGGAGTTTTGCGTTTACTCGAGCTCAACAACTCGAACACGAGTGCTACCTCACCTTGCTGTTCTCCTCAGTGCTGGGGGACCGTTCGGCCAGTTTGGTCACCTCAGGTTTCAGTGGCGCATCACGTGATGCCTACTGCGTTACCGAGTCTCCTCAGGGGAAAACGCTTCGAGAAATGTTTGAGTCGCAAAGTCCCGTCGATACCAGCGCCTTGACTGCTATTGCTACCATGCTCGCGGATCTCCATGCCGCTGGCTTGGCTCACGGAGAATTTGGTCTCGATGCGGTGGTGGTGGAGGGAAGTCACGTCGGGGTGCAAGATCTGGACAAAGCCGTGGTGCACGCGTCTGAGTCGGATAAGCAGCGAGATATTGCGAGTCTCCTCGTCACCCTTGCCCTGATATCGAACGCGCAGGCCGCGATGGACGCTGCTCGTAGCGCGCTTGGCGATGGGGTCATTAAAGAAGCCCTGAGCTACCTACAAGATGCTGCGCTACCAGTACGCCTCAGTAGCGATTTACGCCACGCCAAGGAAAAGAATCTACTGAAGCAGCTCAGAGAACAAGGGGCGACGGCCGTTGGCGTGGAAATCCCCGAGCTCGCCAAACTCCGCCGTATCGGAGGCATGCAACTCGTCCTCGCCATCGGTACCTTTATCGGGGGCTGGGCGCTTATCGGCGTCTTCTTGAAAGTTGTGGGTGCCTGGTCCACCCTGACGCACGCTGAGTGGGCCTGGGTCGTGGTCACGGCGCTGATAGCGCAACTGGCGTATCTCTCATCTGCATTTGCGACGCTTGGTTCCATTACTAAAACGGTGCCGCTCAAGCCGCTTATTGTCCTGGAGCTATCGAATACCTTTAGCGGCCTAGCGCTCGGTACGCCCGCGGTCTTAGCAGCCAGAGTTCGGTTCTTCCAAAAACGAGGAATTGGTACGACTGAAGCGGTGAGTTCAGGCGTTCTTGAATCCACGGTTTCTTGGATTGTCAAGGGCGTACTCGCATTAGTGAGCATCCCCTTTGCGATAAGCACCTTTCACATTAAGGACGTCATTAATCCCCACGCAAGTAAGGGGACCTCAGCGCATCTTTTGAACGTTATGGTCTTTGGCCTTGAGGTCGTCGTCGGCGCTGGCATTTTGATCGCCATTGCCATGTTCATTCCGCGCGCGCGGCGGCTTGCTAAGTCAAAGCTCGCACCAAAATTTGGAGAAGTCCGAGATCACCTCAAAACCTTGGCCAAGACACCGAGCAAGATGCTTTCGATATTTGGCGGAACCATGGGAGCACAATTGGTTACCGCCTTTGCGCTTTCAACTGCCTTAATGAGTTTCCATCAGCACTTGTCGTTGCCCGTTATTTTGGTGGTGCTCACCTTTGGCTCTATTCTTGGCGGCGTTTCGCCGGTTCCAGGAGGCATGGGCGTAGTGGAAGCGGGGATGATCCTTGGCCTAAGGGCCTGCGGCGTTGATTCGGAATCGGCCGTTGCGGCAGTCTTTATACAGCGACTTTTCACGGCGTATCTGCCGCCCATGGCCGGCTGGGTCTGCCTGATGTGGTTGAGGAAAAAGAGTTACCTCTAAGGCAGGTCGTCGGTGTGGATGGCGCGTAGACCCGCCCACATCAATCCGCCAACGCGGGACGCCAATCGCTGTGCTTCGGCGAGTCGCTCTTGTGGATCCTCAAGGTTTTTTGCGTACTCTGAATCCATCCACGAAATAGAAGCGCCCTCGGTCATACCCACCATCGCCGCGGCAATCAAGTGACGGTGGCGCTGATCGAGGCCCGCATCAACGAGGGGGTCGACACCTTCCACTAAGGCGTGTTCTACGCGTCGTACCGCGCGACCTAAGTCGTCATCGCCACCGTGGTTACGGTCATAGAGAAGACGGAAAGCGTCCGTGTCCTCAACGAGAATTTCGAAATAGGCCCGGAGACCGAACTCGACTTGCTGACGTGGCCCTTCGGCCTCCGCCGTCGCGATAGCGACCGCCTTGAGAACGCGGTGAGCAATTTCATCGACCAACTCGATATAGAGGGCCTTTTTGGAATCGAAGTGCTGGTAGAGAAGGGGTTTGGTCACGCCGGCTTGCTCGGCCACTTCATCCATCGTGGTGGAACTAAAGCCTTGGCGAGCGAAGAGGTATCCAGCGACACGAAGTAGTTGTGCGCGACGCTGCTCGCCACTCAGGCGGCGCCCAGTTGATGGTTGTTTAGCAAGACTATCCACAGCGATCTCAGCCTACCGGTCGCTAACTCGTAGCTCGTCAGAGGTCCAGGGTGCTGAGCAACTCGGCAAGACGGGTTGGGAGGTTGGTGATATCAAACAAGGGCCTGGCGAGAGCGTAGTTGGCTTCAAGAGCTTGGCTTTTGGGTTCTTTAAGCCACGCCGCGATCTGACCAGTGTCGTCAGGATCGAGAAAATGGAATCCCATTTCGCGTAGGCATTGCGCGACGGGAAAGTGTCCGAGTACCAGGGGGCGTCGCTGAGCGATGGACTCTACGATGGGATTACCAAAGCCCTCCCGCGTCGAGGGAAGCAAGACCAGATCACAAGCGGCGTAGGCCGTGGCAATGGGATCAGGATCTATGCCTCGGCGAACGGGTACTCGCGAGTGGGCGATCAGTTCATCGAGGTGCGTTTGGTAGTTATCTTCGGCGGGCCCAGTCAGCCAGTAGGTGGCGCCGAAAGATTCAGCGATCTGGAGAGATTGATCAATATTTTTTCTCGGGATTGCTCGCGTGGGCTGTAAGAAAAGCAGATCATCTTGAGCAATGTCCAAGTACCGCCTCGCGCCTTCTCTCGTCATGTGCGGAGGTGCTAGATCGAAGTGGTTCCAAAGCACCGATGAGCTAATGCCAACGTCATGGAGTGCCGTTGCCACCGGGGGAGCGATGGCAACGTGCTGCCATGCGTCATCGTTAGGTGGAGGCCACCACCATTTCGTGTCGGCTCTATCAGTCGCTAGGTCGTGATGGCGAATAATGGCGCGACGCCCTTGTAGATGCCTCGCGACCGCTCGAGAAGCGCGAGCGTTGATGGGGAGTGAAAGCATATTCTCCACGATGACAACATCTATTCCATCGAGGGCTTTTCCCAATGCCGTTTCGTCCACCTCGTTGTTGTCGTAGAGGTCAAGTCCATTAACGATATTGACGTTTTCGCCGCCCCGCCCCGCTATCAGCCAAACCCGGTGGCCAAGCGCTTCTAATGAATCAGCCCATTTCGCGGCTTCTATGGAGACGCCGTCTACGCCACCAAGGCGAAAGGAAATAAGGGCGCAGGTTGCCATGGAGTGATGCTAGGAGCCACAGACTGCCCAGCATGCTGGAGTAGTCTTATTTCGTTGCTAGGTAGGCATTTGGCCTGCCAAAAAACAGAAGGTATGGATGGCTAAGCGCGCGTTAATTACGGGAATTACGGGCCAAGATGGCTCCTACCTTGCCGAATTGCTACTTAAGCAGGGCTACGAGGTGTTCGGTTTGGTTCGCCGTAGCTCTACAGAGAACTTTGAGCGTATCAACCACTTTCGCGAGAAAATCACGCTCGTCAGCGGTGACCTCCTCGACGAAGTCTCGCTCATTAATATTCTTCGCGAACACCGACCTCAAGAGGTCTACAACTTGGCAGCACAGAGTTTCGTCCAGACTTCTTGGGTCCAACCTGTCCTAACTGGTGAGTCCACCGCTCTTGGGGTAACTCGAGTCCTCGACGCTATTCGTACTGTTGATCCTGAAATCCGTTTCTATCAAGCCTCGAGCTCCGAAATGTTCGGCAAGGTCCAAGCGGTCCCGCAAGATGAAGAGACATCGTTCTATCCCCGCAGCCCCTACGGTGTTGCAAAGGTCTACGGTCACTGGATCACGGTGAACTATCGCGAGAGTTATAACTTGCACGCCAGTTCAGGGATTTTATTTAACCACGAGTCACCGCGTCGGGGACTTGAGTTCGTGACACGAAAAGTCACCCATGGCGTTGCCCGTATCAAACATGGTCTTGACACGAGCTTGGCCTTAGGGAACTTGGACGCTCAGCGTGACTGGGGTTTCGCAGGCGACTACGTCGAAGCCATGTGGCTCATGCTTCAACAAGACAGGCCCGATGATTTCGTGGTGGCAACGGGTGAAACTCATGCGGTTCGAGAACTCTGTGAATTGGCCTTTGCTGCGGCAGATCTTAACTATCTCGATTATGTGACCCTAGACGAGCGATTCTTGCGTCCAGCAGAGGTTGATCTACTCGTCGGGGACCCCTCCAAGGCCGAGAAAACGCTCGGTTGGAAACGGACCGTTGATTTCCCCACCTTGGTAGCGATGATGGTCAAGTCCGACCTTGACTACGTAGCCGAACAGCTCCGCTAAGCCCGCGGACTTTTCTTCGGCCTAGGCCGATACGCTGAGAGTATTGGTTTCCCATGGACGCCGCTATCGCCCTCACCTCCGCTGTCGCCCTCGTGGGCCGTTTCCCCGTCCTGGCCGGGGTTGATCTTGCGATGCCCAAAGGAAGTGTCACGACGGTACTCGGGGCCAATGGGGCGGGAAAGACCAGCCTGCTGAGACTGCTCGCTGGCCTTCAACGCCTCGATAGTGGTTCGGCACGCGTGCTAGGCGTTGACCTCGCGCGACCCGAGCGCAGTTATCGCCGCCGCGTGGGCCTCTTGGCTCACGATCCTGGCCTGTATGAAGACCTTACTCCGCAAGAAAATCTGGACTTCGCCCTTCATGCAGTCCGGCTGCCGGTGACGGCGACGCTACCGTCACTCATGCGTTGTGGGATTAGTGGTCGACTTTTGAACACGCCAGTAAAGCATTTGTCTCAGGGTCAGCGACGGCGCGTGGGTTTGGCCAAATTGCTAGCTCGTCGACCCGAGCTGTGGCTCCTCGACGAACCACACGCGAGTCTTGACGCAACCACGCGAATACTCGTCGGTGAGCTTGTAGAGGAAGCTGCAAGCGGTGGTGCCATGGTGGTTACGACAAGTCATGAGCCTGAGTACTCGGTGCCCATGGCAGATCTCGTCGTCACTATGGGTGGCGGTGTCGTGATTGCGAGCGAACGAGGTGGCCGACATGCTTCGTGACGCACGTTTGATTGCTGCGAGAGATCTACGAATTGAAATGCGCTCCAAGGTAGCCACCTGGCAAGTCCTACCCTTTGCCTTTTTGTCTCTGATTTTGTTCGCCTTTGCTATTGGTCCTGACCCGACACTGCTTAAGCAAACATCTCCGGGATTGTTTTGGTTGAGTTTGCTTTTTGCTTCGGTACTTGGGACACAGCGTTCGCTTTCGATTGAGGGTGATGGAGCAACTCGAGAGGCAACACGACTCTTAGGGATAGATCCGGCAGGGATCTTCCTTGGTAAGACCATTGCGCTTCTCATCGAACTTGCAGCGCTTGAAATTGTCTTACTTGGTGGCGTCTTAGTGTTTTTCCATACGCAGGTGTCGAATTGGCCCCTACTCATTTCGTCGCTCATCCTCGCCCCCATTGGGCTCGCCTCAGCCAGTGTTATCTACGGATCGGTGACGACGGGCCTTCGAAGCACTGCGACCTTGCTACCGTTACTGGTGCTCCCCGTACTGGCGCCTCTCCTTATCGCCGGGGCGCGTTGCTTCTCTGTGGCCACGGGTTCTCGAGGAAATTCAGCTGAGTGGCTAGGTATTTTGGCAGTTTTTGCAGGGATCTACGTCTTACTCGGTATCGTTCTCTATGGACCTTTGGAGGAATCGTGACACGCCGGCAGCTAACGAAGTGGGTAGGAGTAGTTTCGCTGGCCGCCGCTATCGCCGATGTTTGGCTTGGTCTTTGGGTGACGCCACCTGACGTAAACCAAGGCGATTTAGTTCGCTTGGTTTACATTCACCCGGCGCTCGCCTGGGTTGCGCTCTACCTCGCTTTTGGCGTAGCGGCTATCTGTTCCATCCTCTACCTGTGGCCACGAACGCGCTCGTTCACCATGGATCGCATCGCTGCGGCTTCGGTGGAAGTCGGTGTTGTCTTTACTGTGCTCACGCTCATTACGGGTTCGATTTGGGGACGCCCAACGTGGGGAGTCTGGTGGACCTGGGACGCCCGACTAACTTCAACCGCGTTGCTGGCGGTGATGTTCATTGGGTATCTCGCGCTTCGACGCGTGCCATCGGATCCGCACGTACGCGCGCGCCGCTGTGCCATTGCCGCAATCATCGCCGCGATTGACGTTCCCATCGTTCACTTCTCGGTTGTCTGGTGGCAGACCCTTCACCAGGGTGCCACGGTGTTGAACCCTAATCTCACCCCTACGATTCACGGCATCATGGCGTGGACCTTGCTCCTTAGTTTTTTGGCCTTCACGGGGATTTTCGTGTGGATGTTGCTTGTTCGTTTCGATATGGCGGTGCTTGAAGACGCTGGTGTTGATGACGGTCTTGAATCGGCGCTTATCGATCGTCGCGCAGAAGGGTCATCATCATGAGTTACGTCTATGCGGGCTACATCATTAGTGTTGCTGGACTTGGTCTCTATGGAGCTTCACTCCTAATCCGCCAGAGACGCTTACGCTCAAAGCGAGGGGTCAAGTGAGCCAGCAGCGTAATGACGTTCCCACGCCCGACACCACGCCCGCCATTCCACAGGTTGCGCGGGGTTCTAAGGTTCGACCCCGCTTACGACTGGCAATGGTGGGTATTGTCATTCTGGGAGCCGTCGGATTCTTACTGGTTAAAGGTTTGGGTAGTTCTCTCGACTACTTCAAGACGGTTGATCAAGCTAAGGCGTCTGAGACGCAGCTTGGTACCACCGTGTTTCGCCTTGAAGGCATTGTGAAACCAGGCAGCATCTCGCAGAGCACGCTGGGAGCCACCTTTACCTTGACGCAAGGTTCTGGTTCGATCCACGTTGTCAATCGGGGCTCTCCGCCTCAACTTTTTAAGGCGACAATGCCGGTCATCGCTGTGGGGCATTTTGCGGCTGACGGATCAGGCATTTTTCTATCGAATCAAATCATGATTAAACATTCAGCGTCATATATTGCGCAACATCCCAAACGGGTCACCGCGGGGGATGGGTCGAAACACTAAATGAAGGCACACCTCGGAGAATTCGGAATTTGGATCTGCCTCCTCTTCTCTAGCGCGGCCATGGTGTTGCTCATCATTGAGCAAGTCCGCCGAACGCGATCGAGATCCGTTGCTCGTCTCTTAGACGGCCGATGGCTTATTCCCCTAGCGGCGGTTGGAGCAGCGCTCGCCGTTGTGGCCATGCAATGGGCATTGATTACCCACGACTTCACCATCGCTTACGTAGCCGCAAACAATGCGTCAGTGACGCCTTTGATCTACTCAATTACGGGCATGTGGTCAGCATTGGCAGGGTCTATTTTGCTCTGGGGGACCATCTTGATGGTGCTGATCCTCACCGTCATCTGGCGCTATCGCCGCGATCGTGATGATGCCGTGGTCGGCTGGGCTAGCGCAATCTTGTTGGGTATTGCAGTCTTTTTCTTTGCGCTCATGGCTGGTCCCGCTAACCCTTTCACGGCTACGCAGGGGGCAATTCCTTCGCAAGGTGCAGGACCCAATGCACTACTTCAGAACAATCCGCTGGTAGCCATTCACCCACCCTTGCTGTACCTCGGCATGGTTGGCTTTAGCGTTCCCTTCGCCTTTGCGATTGCGATGTTGATTACCGGCCGAGTTGACGAGCGTTGGTACGTCGAGACGCGACGGTGGGCCTTGTTGAGTTGGACATCGCTCAGTGTAGGCATTGTGCTTGGGGCATGGTGGAGCTATCAGGTACTTGGCTGGGGTGGGTTCTGGGGTTGGGATCCGGTTGAGAATGCCGCGTTGATGCCGTGGCTACTTGCAACGGCGTATGTCCACTCCATCGTGGTTGAAGAACGTCGAGGACTGTTACGAGTTTGGAACTTGAGCCTCGCGATTGCGATTTTTGCGACTACCGTTTTGGGAACTTTTTTCACACGCTCGGGCGTCGTCCAGTCAGTACATGCGTTTAGCTCATCGACTGTTGGACCCGTCTTACTTGCCTTCTTCGCCTTCATTGTGTTGGGTAGCTTGGGCTTAATTGCGTGGAGGGCTGACGCACTTCGGTCACAAGTGGGACTCGATGCAGCGTTCTCGCGAGAAGGTGCTTTCGTTCTTAACAACATGCTGCTCGTGGCATTTTGCTTAGTGGTTCTTGCGGGAACGGTATTTCCTCTGCTCTATGAAGCCATCAAAGGTGGAGTCGTCACGGTAGGTCCGCCTTACTTCAACTCCATTGGTGCGCCAATTGGTATCGCCCTACTGGTCTTAATGGCGATCGCCCCTTTGCTGAGTTGGCGTGTTGCTGCAGGGTCGGTAGTGATTCGACGGCTTGAAATTCCTGCCTGGATAGCGACGATGCTCACCGTCGTGCTCGTGGCGTTCGGTGTGCGAGGGATCATGCCCTTGTGCGCATACTTTCTAGGAACTTTGGCAGCATCGACGGCAGTTCGATCCCTCGTTCTTGAATGCATTGCTCGACGTCGGCGCGGAGAGACTGGTCTGAGGAGTTTCTTGGGTCGAAGTGGCGGCGGGATGATCGTGCACCTTGGTGTCGTGATCGTGGCCATTGGTCTCGTGACCTCGACGTCGTACCTTGCCCGATCAGAGCTGGTACTCTCCCGAGGCGAGACAGTGGTCTTTCAAGGCCACAGCCTGAAGTACCTCGGTATGTCTACGACGACAAGTAGTTACAAGACAACAACCTCGGTGGATCTCCTCATTGACGGCGGCGGTATCTTCAAGCCGGGCGTGTCAGAGTTTTCAGGCCGAAATGCTGACCCGGTGGGAACCCCAGCCATCGACTCGAGTTGGAAGGGAGACCTCTACCTCACCTTTGATGCCGTCGGCGCTCATGGAGGAAGCTCGGGAGCATCGGTCGCCAATAATCTCAAGCCGGGTTCGGTAGCGATTGGCGTTATCGTCGAACCACTCTTGCCATGGCTGTGGATCGGCGGACTGGTAATTGGTATCGGGGGGCTCTTGGCGCTGATGCCGACCAAGCGTGGTCGCCGAAGGATGGAACCGGGTGAGTCAGCATTGACCAGGCAAGAAGTGTCGATATGAGTCGCCCTC
This sequence comes from uncultured Actinomycetes bacterium, assembly GCA_903875425.1. GTDB lineage: Bacteria > Actinomycetota > Acidimicrobiia > Acidimicrobiales > RAAP-2 > CAIQWC01. The sequence continues at coordinate 163,618 of CAIQWC010000040.1, forward strand.
GCCGACTCCGCCGCATAACCATTGGCATAACCGCGACCATTGCCTTCGTGAGTATCGCGCTGATCGCACTCCTCGCCTCACGGGGGCCGGCCTCAGCGATTCCATTTCAGAGCCCCATGATTGGCCAAGAAGCGCCAAAACTAAGGGCCACAAACCTTTCTGGTGGAGCGCTGTCAACGAAGGACGAGGTACCACTCACGCCGATCGGCGGCCGACCGCTCGTTGTTAACTTCTTTGCTTCATGGTGTGCCCCATGCAAGGCTGAAGCTCCTGAACTAAACGCGTTCTCCTATGACCAATCTCTCAAAACAAATGGAGCGCGACTCGTTGGGGTGGTGTTTAACGACGCCGATAGCGCCGCGCGCGCGTTCGCACGGAGTGAAGGAATCCTGTACGAATTCGCTGCTGATAGTGGCGGAACAATTGCGTCAGCCTATGGGGTGACGTCGCCGCCAACAACCTTCTTAATCAATACTTCAGGCAAAGTCGTTGAGGCCTGGATCGGACCTATCACTGCTTCACAGCTCGATAAAGCGGTAGTTTCCAAAGGATATAGCTCATGACCAAGGTCCCAGTCTGGGTTCGGTGGACGACCCTGGTGGTGTGCTTAGCAGTGTCGCTCATTGTTGGATCGCGCGTCTTTGATTCGATACCTCCCACGCTGTCTCAGCGTGCTGCCTCGCTGGAGGCAACCCTGAAGTGTCCGAGTTGTCAAGATCTCTCTGTTGCGCAATCAACCTCGGCGTCATCGTTGGCAGTGCGAGGCTACGTGCTTCGTCACCTCAACCAGGGTTGGAGTGATAGTCAGATCGTGAGCGGACTTGAGGCACGCTATGGAAATGCAATCTTGCTCGTACCTCCCGCTGGAGGTTTGAGCACACTGCTTTGGATTCTGCCCATTGTGCTGATTGTGCTTATCGTTGGTAGTGTCGGCGCCTTCATCATCCGCCAACGACGCCGTGCTTCAGGTGTGTCATCGTGAGTGACTACCCCCATCACCTTGAGGATGAGATCTCACTTCTTGAGCGCTCACTCTTGGACGCACAGCAAGAGTTCGACCGCGGTGAACTCGATGCCCAACGCTATATAAAACTCCGTGATCGCGATCAGGCGATGATTGAGCGCTTACGAGCTCAGATTGCTGAATCCTCGGTATCGCCTCGCGAGGAATCTGATGCTGTCGGGCAAGACGGACGAGTGGGGCGGTCCCTATCGAAGAAACTTGCCATCGTATTACTCCTGCTCGTGGTTGCGATTAGTGGTGTGGTGTTGTGGTTCGTCCTAGGAACCAATACGTCTCCCAACGCTCAGCGTGATGCAATCGTGACCATGCTGAACCAGGCCGACAACCAAGTCCAGCACGGTAAGCCAGCAGAAGCACTTGTTCTCTACAACGCAGTGCTCAAACTAGATCCGACCCAGAGTCAGGCATTGGCCCAATCGGGATGGCTGACCTTTGAAGCGGGGATGGTGGCAAATTCAAAACCCCTCGTCGCTCATGGCGATGCTTTGGTAAGCGAGGCAACGATTGTGGACCCCAAGCTCTACGCGGCCCACCTCTATCGCGGCGTAATCGATCTCGTGGCCAAGCATGACGCCAAGGGGGCTCTCGTTCAGTTTGCGGCCTTTCGTGCGTTGCATCCGCCAGCTAAGTGGCAGAGCTTGGCGCAGAAGTATATTGCCCAAGCCGAACAAGAACTTCGTAGCTAGTTTGCTGTCTTGCGCAGGGCTGTGAGTTCTCTTGTCACCTCTGGGAGCGCGGCTGCCAAGCGGGTGAGGTCTTCGTCGGAACTTGACCAACCAACGCTGATACGAAGAGACCGTAGACCATCGAAACCTAAGGCTTGATGCGTCGACGAAGGCAGCGGATCCTCGCCACTGCAGGCGGATCCTGCATGGACCGCGATGCCCCTTCGGTTGAGAGACATAGCGACTGCGCTTGCTTCAAATCCTGGAGATACATAACTGACTAAGTAGTCGAGCGTTGAACCGTTCACAGGGGTAACGCGATGGAGGAGGCCGCTTGCCTCGACCGTAGCGTCTATGTGTTCGATGAAACGTCGCTGCCGCCTGGCTTCTGCGCGCAAGCTAGCTGTGTCAAGCAGCGGTTGGCAGGCAAGACCAAACCCGACGATGCCCATCAGATTTTCAAGACCGGCTCGGCGACCTCGCTCTTGGGCACCGCCAACAAGCTGTGAAACGATTCTTGGTTCGCCTAGGTCAATGAGGGCAACCGTACCGAGAGGTCCACCAAGTAATTCAGCGGCAACGATGCGGAAGTGCGCTCCCTCGGGGCGGGGAAGGTCTCGCCCAAAGGTCAAGGTTTCGTCGCAGATGAGGGTACAGCCATGGGCGTGCGCGATTACTGAGATGGTCTGGAGGTCATTGACGACTCCAATTTCGTGATTGGCGTGCTGGGCCACGATTACGGAACCCGGATAAGCCGCAGCACTATCGGCGAGGGCGTCGAGATCAATACGACCGTGGTCGTCGAGGCTCAGTGTTTGGAGTGGCGCACATCGTGCGGCATGTTCAAGGAGCGATAGGCGTTCCGCGGCCGATATCAAGATGATGCCACCAGCCTTCACGCTCGAAGCGAAGGCTGTGAGCGCCGCTTCGGCGATAGAGCCCATAAAGGTTACGCGACGCGTTTCGACGCCACCAAGTAGCGCAACGGAGCTTCGGGCATCCTCTATGAGGTCGCGGAGCTGAAGTGCATCATCGAATTGGCGCGCCGGGTCGGCTTGGGGTATGGCGAGCAGTTCGCTAAGGCCCTCGACAACGCCAGGGCGAAGTGGCGAGGTGGTGGCGTGGTCGAAGTAGGTGGCCACGTTAGGCGCTGGTGCGGCACGAGGCATCGCCTCGAGCTCGTGAGGTGAGTTCCACGTGCGTGGTCCCGATCTCGGCTCCCATACCAACTAGGAGGCCTTGGACCATCCCGCGATCAACGGCGCAGAGCACAGGGTGGTGAGCGGCTGCTTGACCGAAGGGGCAGCTCGTTGAGATAACGGACGTTGATGCATCGCCGACTTCGGCATGCGCAGCAAAACCGTGAGCGGTTAAGACCTCGGCGATGGCGACCATGGCGGTACGCACTGACCTGCCCGATTCTTGGCTACCCATTGACGTCGCAAGCTCTTCTCCATAGGCGATACCAACTTCCGTGGCCATGGCTTCAGCTTGATTAGGGCCCAACATCTCGAGAGAGCGCTCGAGGAGTCGCACTAACAGTACGTCACGCTGTGAGCCAAAATTAATGGTTGCGGTATCGCCCTTGCATCGATAGCGCTTCGCGGGGCGGCCCGCGCCGGCGGTTTTCTCTGGGGCTTCGGCGACAATGTGGCCAGCTGACACGAGGCGATCGAGGTGGTGGCGGACCACATTGGGGTGCAAGGAGAATTCTTCCGCTAACGCAGCCACGGTCTGAAGCGGGGTAGCCCTCAGGCTCAGGTAGATAGCCCGGCGTGTAGGGTCACCAAACGAACTCGAAAGCGCCGCCATCGTGGCGGTGAAATCTGCATCGCGGGATGATACGTCTGCGGTGTTCGCCACGGTCGATAGTGTACCAGTGGCCCTCTTTTCCGAGTCGGTCAAAGGAGGATACGGTGAGCGTCAGCGAGCAGGTGCGCAGCGCCGTGGAGGCAGTGCTTGACCCCGAGTTGGAACTTTCCCTCGGAAGCGTCGGCATGGTCGGCACGGTTGAGGAGCGCAAGGGCGTCCTCGAGGTCGAACTTAAGGTGCCGATCGTGGCGTGGCCCTCGGTGCCGGCCCTGATGTCGGCTATTGAAGCTGCTGCCCAGGCAGCCGGCGCCGGAGCAGTGGCGGTATCTCGCGTGACCATGACGGAGGCTGAACGAATGACGTTGCGGGCAGCGCTTCGTAGCTCAATGGTGATCGCGCAGGACCATCCGGGCCATCACCAGAGCCCTTCAGACCAACCCCGATTCTTGGCTAAAGAATCCAAGACTCGCGTGCTCGGGATTTCTTCGGGCAAGGGCGGGGTAGGAAAGTCTTCGGTAACGGTGAATCTGGCCATCGCTTTGGCTCGCCAGGGCGTGCGTGTCGGCATTCTCGATGCTGATGTCTATGGCTTCTCGGTGCCCAAGATGCTTGGCACCTCCCATGATCCCATCATCCTCGGTGACACGGTGATCCCCACAGCCATGCACGGTGTTCGATGCCTGTCGATGGGTTTCTTTGTGCCCGATGACAAGCCAGTGATTTGGCGTGGACCCATGTTGCACAAGACCATAGAACAGTTTGTGACCGAAGCTCAGTGGGGCGAACCCGATTACCTCTTGATTGACATGCCGCCAGGAACTGGAGATGTGGCCCTAACGCTCTCCGAGGTATTGCCCAAGGTCGAGATTTATGTCGTAACAACACCCCAACCGGCAGCGCAGCGCGTTGCGCAGCGCTCGGCGTGGGCGGCCCGGAAGATGAAGCTTGCGGTGCGCGGCGTCATTGAAAATATGAGCTGGTTTACCGGGGACGACAATAAGCGTTATGAACTCTTTGGCGCAGGTGGGGGAGACAACTTAGCGAGTGACCTTGGTGTCCCCATGCTGGGCCAGATTCCCTTCGCCGCTGCCCTGCGCGAAGGCGGCGATGACGGTAACCCGATTACCGTGGTCGCTCCCGAGTCAGAAGCTGCGCAAGCTTTCTTCTCGTTGGCAGAAAAAATCGCTGCCCAAGGTCCGGCCCGTGTTTACCGCCAAGAACTCTCGCTTCTCCCGTGAATGTGATCTCCTTCGACGAAGGCACCATCACGAGTCGATTATTTGAGCATGGCGACGTGAGCGTCTAGTGCGCTGGGCGCTTGCATCAACCGTTGGAATCGCGACCTTCGCTATGGCCATTGGGGCAATCACGGGCCGGATCAAGGTTCGTTCGTGCTGTTCGCCGCCGTCGCTCAAGCGTGGTGCTCAGCGGTCGATGCCGACGGGAAGTCGATCGGGATCGTAATCACAGAGCGCGACAGCTGAGCGGAACGCAAAGCGATCGGTCATCCCCGCTACGTAGGCGACGGCTGCGTGTACCGCGGCGGCTTCGCCGCTGAGCAAGCCACCGAGTTCCAAGACACCAGGAATAGTGTTGGGCGAGTCGATGAAGTGATCGGTAAGGGTACGCAATACGTCGACGACGGCGTCAGCCTGCGCGCGCGACGCGTCGCGCAAGTAAATGTGTTCATAGTTGAAGGCTCTGAAGGCCGACAGGGCTTCAGCATGATCTTCGTCCATGCCAATGCGACCAGTACTCAGTCCTGTTGCCACCATCGCGTCGATAAAGGCACCGAGCTGCGTTCCGCGGCGAGGTCCACATCGCTCTAGAACAATGTCAGGTAGTCGATCGTGGCTAGCGATACCCGTCGAGACAGCATCTTCAAAGTCATGGCAGACATAGGCGATACGGTCAGCCCAACTCACGACTTCGCCCTCTGGTGTGATGGGTGCCGGCCGGGACCACGAGTGATTTCGAATACCGTCGAGCGTTTCGACGCAGAGGTTGAGCGATGCCAGAGAAACATCGGCTCCCCACGGTGCATGATCGAAACCCCCTTCGACGTAGGGGTCCAAGGCTTCCTCGCTGGCGTGACCTCCGGGGCCATGGCCACAGTCGTGTCCGAGAGCAATGGCTTCGGTAAGGGCTACGTTGAGACCAAGGGCTCGGGCTATGCCCGTCGCCACCTGAGCCACCTCCAGAGCGTGGGTTAGGCGAGTGCGTTGGTGATCATCGGGGAAAACAAAAACCTGCGTCTTGCCGGCGAGGCGACGAAAGCTTGAGGCGTGGAGAATGCGGTCACGGTCGCGCTCGAAGCAGGTTCGCCAAAGATCGGGCTCTTCTTCGACACCCCGGTTCCCTCCGCCGTGAGCTTTCGTGGCCAAGGGGGCTAAGAGGTCGAGTTCTCGAGTCTCCCTTAGCTCCCTGGTGATGCCAGACAGATCCCCGCCGCTTGCCGACAGCCCGGCGCTTGAGTCAGCGTGGGCGCTCACAAAGGCGTGACCTTGGGCCTCTTGGAGGTAGCCGCCCATCGTGGAGGCCCAGCGACGATTGCGCTCTGTTGCATTAGGTATGGAGTTCACGTGCTCTATTCTGCCCTGCGCCTGTAACGTTAGGGTAAAGAAGAACTCCGGAGAGCCCTCCGGCAGACAGGAGAGTGTTGTGGACGTCCGAATCGGCATCGTGCAGACCGTCAAGGAGCTTGAGGTAGACCTCGCTGAAGACGCTGATCGCGACGAGGTGCTCGCCGACATTGATACGGCCCTAAGTGGGGACAGCGTCTTGTGGCTGACCGATAAGAAGGGTCGGCGCGTCGGGGTCCCCGCGGCCAAGATTGCTTGGGTTGAGGTAGGCGCTCCAGAGAAGGATCGTCGCGTCGGCTTCGGGGCTCCGTAATCATCGGAGAGGGATCATGATCGGACCGGTACTCACCGGCCGGCGGCTCTTGTTCGTGACCGGCAAAGGTGGCGTCGGTAAAACTACGGTTGCTGCTGGCTTAGCCCTCATGCTCGCCGAGCAAGGCAAAACCGTTCTTGCCTGTGAGATCGATGCCAAAGGCGATCTCTCCGCCGCCTATGAAATACCACCAGTTGGATTTGATCCAGTCAAGGTCACGTCGTCACTATCGGTGATGGCGATGGATACCGAAGCGTCGCTTCGCGAATATCTTCGCCTGAATTTAAAGATCCCGATTATGGGACGGATAGGGCCCTTGGCAGCGGCGTTCGATTTTGTTGCTACCGCTGCGCCTGGGGTAAGAGAAATCCTTACCGTCGGCAAGATCTGTTGGGAAGTTCGCGAGCGCCACTACGACGTCGTCGTCGTCGATGCCCCTGCTTCAGGTCACATCATCTCTCAACTTGCGGCCCCTGATGCCATCGCGGAATTAGTTCGTATCGGTCCCATCCGGAATCAATCTCAGTGGATGGCCGAGATACTGAATAATCCGCAGGCCACCGGCGTTGTTGTGGCGACGACCGCTGAAGAGATGCCCATCGCAGAAACGATAGAACTTACGCAACGGCTTGAACAGGAAACATCAGTTGAGGTTGCTGGGATTGTCGTCAATCGGGTACTACCAGAGCGCTTTGGCCCCCGCGAAGCTGCTGCCTTCGCTGCCCTCAATAGCGATACCCATAGAGCCTGGATAGATGAGCACCTACCCGAAGGAGCCCCTGCCGTTCTCGAGGCGACACGGTTAGCTACGCAACTTCGGCGCCATCGATCTCGCCACCTCGACGTATTACGCCGCGAGATGGATCCTTCGGTTCCGCTCTATTACCTGCCCGAACTCTTCACGCGCGCAGAGGGCCTGCGAATGACACGACAGGTGGCAACGCACTTGGCTGAGGAGTTGGGGTGATGGCGTCACGAGATCTGCTGTCGTTGCTCGAGACCAAGGAAATTATCATTACCTGTGGTCCTGGGGGAGTCGGTAAAACCACGACGGCAGCAGCTGCCGCAGCGATTACTGCTGCGCGCGAAGGCGGCCGCGTCCTCGTACTGACGGTTGACCCCGCTCGCCGCTTAGCCGATGCGCTCGGCGTGGCAGGTATTGGCAACGACGTTGTCGCGGTGGATCCGGCACTCTTTGCTGAAGCTGGAATGGAAGCTCGGGGATCGCTTAGTGCGGCGATGCTCGATACGAAGAAGAGCTGGGACGAACTCATCGCTCGCCATGCCCCGAGCGAAGAGACGAGAGATCGAATCCTGAGCAACCCGCTCTACACATCACTGACGACCCGCTTTGTGCAAAGCCATGACTACATCGCGATGGAACGACTCTATGAGTTGCACGCCACCGGGGAGTGGGATCTGATTGTGGTCGATACTCCGCCCACGCGAAACGCCCTTGACTTCCTTGATGCACCGGCGAGAATGGCAGATTTCTTTTCTTCGCGGCTCTTGCGTTGGCTTATCATGCCCTCCCGCTCAGGTTTTCTCGGCATTGCATCGAAAGGATTCGCACAGGTGGCTGATCGGATTTTGGGTCGGCAGTTTCTCGCCGATATCACTGAATTCTTTGGAAGCCTTGAATCAATGTATGAAGGTTTTGTTGAACGAAGCCAAGCGGTACGTCGACTACTCAGCGATGAGCGAACCGCGTTTGTGGTCGTCTCTAGTTCTGAATTGGTTCCTCTTCGAGAGGCAACCTTCTTCGTGGAACAACTTGCCACACGAAATTTTTTACTCGCTTGCGTAGTACTAAACCGAGTGTTGCCAAGGTCACTCGCTGATTCTTCGGCCACCGAAGCGTCATTGAAGATATCGCAAGACTCGGATCATCTTGCTGAGCAACTTGGTGCCGAACTCAAGGTGGATGTGAATGTAGCTAAGCGCGTGCTGGCCACGATGGGTGAGAGCTTTACTGATCTTTCGGTGATTGCGCATCGAGAAGCAGCGGCGAGAGCAAACTTCTCCTTGGGTTCGGCTTCTATGGTCGAGGTACCCCTATTTGACGAGGACATCCATGATCTCCGTGGTCTTCTTCGCCTTGGCGAGTTCCTCATCGCGAAGGACTGAACCCCTTGACCCCGGAAGCCTTCTACGATTTGGTTATGACCAGGACGCGGCGATAGAGCAATGCAGGACTACCACCTCCATCTCTGGACACATGAGGATCCCTCGACGTGGCTCGTGATTGACCAGCTTGCCGCTTACTGTGAGGCCGCCAAAGAACAAGGGGTTGTAGAAATTGCCATTACCGAGCACCTGTCTCGTTTCACCAGAACTATTGACCTCGTAGGTCCTATCTGGGAAGAGAACGACGACAGTCCGGCGCTGAAACAATCCATGGCGGACTACTTCGACTTCCACGCACGAGGAGATCTTGACGCCTACGTGGATATCGTGCTCGAAGCGAAGCGCCAGGGCTTACCGATCAAGTTAGGTATGGAAGTTGATTACATGCGGGGCAAGATGGATGCCGTTGCTGAGATGCTTAAGGAGTATCCCTTTGACGTGCTCCTCGGCTCTGTGCACTGGATGGGTTCTTGGATGTTTGATGTGATCGAAGATCCTGTTCACCTCGATGAATGGGATCGTCGCACTACTGAGCAGGCCTGGGACGCTTACGTCGAGTGCATGGAAGAGTTAGCAGCTACCGCCACGTGCGATGTCCTGGCCCACCCTGACGTCATCAAAATTGCTGGTCGTATCCCCGATGCTCCAGAGGAGTGGTGGGACCGTATCGCCGAAGCCGCGGCGTCTTCGGGTATGGCTGCTGAAGTGAACTCATCGGGCTGGCGCAAACCCATCGCTGAGCAATACCCCACCAAGGATCTCCTCACTCGATTCTTGGAGCGAGGCGTATCGCTCACGACGGCGTCCGACGCGCATCGCTTAAGCCATGTTGGATTTCGTATGGGAGATGTAGCGAGCTTGCTCGATGCTCATGGTGTCGAAGAACTTGCCAGCTTTAGCGAGCGCGAGTGCTCGATGCTCAGCAGAACAGAGAGGGGAAGCCATGGCCACCCCGGGTGAACTCGCACGCCTTCGTACTGAGTTGAGCGCCGATGAAGTCGAACACCTCCAGCGCCTCCTTGGGTTGTGGTCACTGCTGTCTGACCTTTCTTTCTCGGACCTGCTCTTGGTGGCTCCGGTGGCCGCCCCAGTACCTGGCTCGGGCCCCCAACTGGTCGTGCTTGGTCAAATCCGGCCGAATAATCGCGCCACGGTGGTCACTCAAGACTTTGTGGGACAAACCGTCGCCGAGAGCCGTTGGGAATCGACCGCGGAAGCGCTTCATGCCGGCCACATTGTCAAGGGAACAATCTTTAGTTCAGAATTGAATACGGACCTTCGGGTTTGGAATGTACCGGTCCGATTCGGTTCCAAGGTCATTGGTGTACTCATGCGTGTACGTGGTCCACTCGAAGGTGAACCAAGCCCCTATGAGCGGGTCTACCTCGGTGTGTTTGAACGCATCTGCGTTATGGTGGCCGACTCAGCCTTTCCGTATCCGGATATTGATTTTGGCATTCAAGAGACGCCTCGAGTTGGAGATGGCTCCATTGTCGTAGACGGCCAAGGCCGTATCGAGTTCGCTACTCCTAACGCGGTTAATGCTCTGCACCGAATGGGTGCGTACTCACCTCCCGAGGGAAGTCGCTTCGAAGAAGTGGGCCTTGATGGAACAGTAGTTTCTAATGCGCTCAAGAGCGGCTCGCCGGTACTTGAAGAAATCGAACGACGCCCTGATGTTTCTGTTCTGGTTCAGGTACTGCCCCTTCTCACTAGCGGTAGTGTCACGGGCGCACTGATTTTGCTGAGAGACGTCACGGACCTTCGTCGACTTGGACGACTCGTGCTCTCCAAAGATGCTGCGATCCGTGAAGTTCACCATCGAGTAAAAAATAATCTTCAAACCATCTCGGCGCTGCTTCGCCTACAAGCTCGACGTACCGACGCCGGCGAGGGGCGCCTCGCGCTGCTCGAAGCTGAGCGTCGGGTTCGCTCGATCGCAATCGTGCACGAGATTCTTTCGCGTGAGCCTGGTGACCAGATTCCCTTTGCCGAGATGGTCAGCGCGCTCGTTGCTATGGCTGAAGATTCGGTAGTTGGTGGGTCAGTGGAAATCGTCGTTGATGGGGACCTAGGCGAAGGTACCGTCGATGTAGCCACACCCTTCGCGGTAGCCTTAGCCGAACTCCTCCAAAATGCGGTAGAGCACGCATTCCGAGCATCGGGCCAAGGTATTGGTCAAATTTTGGTTCGGTTACGACGCAGTAGTGATCTGTTGTTGGCCGAGGTTCGAGACTCTGGACCAGGGTTGCCCGAAGGCTTTGATATCGACGCCTCGCCATCGCTGGGATTAAGCATTGTGCGCGACTTGGTGACCGTACAGCTTGGGGGAAGGCTGATTTTGGAGAACGTGCATCCTACCGAAGGCCATGGAGCCATCGCTCGCATTGAAGTTCCCTACACCTAAAGGTTCTTGGGCCTTTGCCCTTGAGGGGAAGGTGCCTGCGGTCGCATAGACTCGGAGGCATGAACATTGTCGTGTGCGTAAAGCAAATCCCCGATCCCGCTGCGCCGCAATCGCTCGAAGCGGGTACTAACACCTTGGACCGTTCGGGGAAACTTATCCTCGATGATTCTGACGCCTACGGTGTCGAAATGGCCCTCCAACTCGCCGAACAGGCCGGTGGCGGAGAGGTGACGCTGGTATCCATGGCGCCCAACGGTGAAACGGCCGGCCTTCGTACCGCACTGGCCATGGGCGCAGCAAAAGCAATCTTGGTAAGCGATGATGCCTTAAAGGGCAGTGACGCGTTGAGCACCGCGAAGGTGCTGGCTGCCGCGATCAAGCGAGCAAACGCTGATCTCGTGATTGCTGCTACTGAGTCGTCAGATGGCTATACCGGCACGACGCCGGTGCAAATCGCCGAGATTCTTGGCCTGCCATCGATAACCTTCGCTAAGTCGGTGGCGATCGAAGGCACAAGCGTCAAAGTTGATCGCCAGACTGAAGCTGGCTATGACGAAGTGACGGCACCCTTACCAGCGCTGGTGACGGTAACCGCTGGCGTTGTAGAACCTCGCTACCCCTCATTCAAAGGCATCATGGCGGCGAAGTCCAAGCCCGTCGAAACGCTCAGCGTCGCTGACCTTGGCCTTGATGCCAGCCAAGTTGGTGCGCTAGGTGGCCGTCAAAGCATTACCTCGGTTGACGAGGCGGAAGCACGCAACGCCGGTGAGGTTGTTGTCGACGAGGGAGACGGTGCACAGCGCATTGTGACCTTCCTCGAGAATCTCAAGGTTATTTAGTTCAGCCAACGATCAGAGAAGGAACGCTCATGGCGATTAGCAAGATTTGGGTGATAGCAGAGCCCAGCGATACAGGCATTACGACCACCTCGCTAGAACTGCTTACGAAAGCGCGAGAGCTTGCTGGCACGGTCGAAGCCGTCACCTGGGGTTTGAACACCGCCGCCAATGCCGCGGTACTCGGCGAGTACGGCGCCACCACCGTCCATGACGTTGGGGACCTTGGCTCGGCACTCCCGGGCGCTCCGGTAGCCGGCGCCATTGCGGGAGCAATTGCTGCGGGGAGTGGTCCAGATGCCATTCTCATCCCGACGAGTTACGACGGTCGCGATATTGCTGGTCGCCTATCGGCTCGTTGTGACCTACCCGTCCTAACCAACATCACCGACTTGGTTGGTGGCGATACCCTCGTGACGCGTCACCCGCTCTTTGGTGGTACGCAGATCGCAAATGCGGAGTTCACTGGCCAAGGTCCTGGGATTTTCGTGGTGCGCGCTAAGAGCTTTGCTGCTGAGCCCTCGGGTGGTGCGGCCCCGGCAGTTTCACCCTTAAGCGGCGGTGATCTTGGAGCCACGAATGCGTCGATGATTAAGAATCGTCACGTTGAAGAACGCAGTGGGCCCAAACTCGATGAGGCCGAGGTTGTGGTTTCGGGTGGACGTGGACTCGGTGACAAGGAAAACTACGCACTCATTGAGCAACTCTCTAAGTTGCTTCATGGTGCTTCAGGAGCAAGCCGTGCCATCGTTGACGCTGGGTGGGTTCCCTACAGTCACCAAGTTGGCCAGACTGGCAAGACGGTGAAGCCCACGGTCTACCTTGCTTGCGGTATCTCTGGGGCTACGCAGCACATGGTGGGCATGAAGGGTGCGAAGAACATCATTGCTGTCAACAAAGACCAAGATGCTCCCATCTTCTCGGTCTGTGATCTAGGCATTGTTGGTGACGTTCACAAGGTGTTGCCGGCGCTCATTGAGGAACTCTCGAAGCGTTAGTAATAACTCCAAGGGGCGTTACGAGGGGAGTCTCACTTTGGTGAGGCTCCCTTGCTTTGCATAGAGCTCGCATGTGCCCACGTTGCTCAAGAGCACGAAACGGTTCTCAGAAACTATGTGCTGACGAACCCTGCGCCCTAGATTAAAGGCCACGGATAAGGCGGATATGGCCCATCCTCATTGGGATAGGGGAGCTCACCGGCTTCGACTAAGTCGGTAATGCGACTCACCAAGCATCCGATTTCTGCCGGACTGAGAAGTTGCTCAAGTTCACGGGGAAGGTTACGAGAAATGTTTTCGAGGGTCGTGAGAAACTCGGGATCGAAGCTATCGCCGGCATAGTCCCAGATGACGGTTCGTAACTTATCTTCTTGGTGAAAACAAAGTCCGTGGTCAATGGCAGCGATTCCGTCAGGGGTGAGAAGGACGTGACCAGATTTTCGATCTGAGTTATTAGCGATGACATCAAAGGCGGCTAGTCGTTTGAGTGTCTCGGTGTAGCGAAGTTCCTCTCGCAGCGTGAAGTAGTGCGCTTGCTCATCCTCATCAACGAAGAGTTGTAAGGACCCAGGCCCAAGGGGTAAGTCTTGGCGACCGATCGTGGGAGGTATCAGCCCGAGACCAAGGGCGTCATCGAGAAGGTAGGCAGCTACTTCTCTGCGCCACAGGCCTTCGGGAAAGTCCCAGAGTGGGCGCTCACCAGATTCGGGCTTGTAGACCGCCTGCGCTGAGAGGGTTCCATAGGCAACATCTACTAACAAGGTGGTGTTAGAGCTATTTGTAAAACGAGCAAGGATCTCGATCTCTCCGTTAAGGAGGAGATCGAGCGCGTTATCAATCACGTCAGTGGTGCGCGGTGGCCGTTGGTGCGAGGACAATCATGACCACGAGGATCGAGGGGCAGGCCACACAGCGGGCAGGGTGGCCTGCCAGATTCGACCAGTCGAATCGACGCGATTGCAAACGCGGCTGCTTGTTCCTTCGTCACTGAGATCAAAACATCGTCGTCAACTTTAAGGTCCAGGTCTTCGATGACGATCTCTACGTGACCCCGTTCGGGGTCAATGGATACGGAAATTTCTCCAGCTCTAATATCGATGACATCATCGGGGCTCATCACAAGGCCTTCTGGATCATCAAGGTGACCGGGTCGACCTAAACCCTTGATGGCCTCGCTGAGATACTCTGCCAGGGCCCGAAGTTGCTGCTTCTCCACCTTGATGGTGACTACGCGATTTCCGTCGCGAGCTTGGACCAAAAAGGTACGGCTGCCCACGTCGCCGATAGTTCCGGCGGTGAAGACATCGGGGTATTCAAAGTCGAAGGAACTCATTGGATCACCAGTTCTGCCAGCGATGTGGTGGCGTTGACACTTAGGACATGGGGAGCGCCGTGGCCGAGGACGACCACGCTTTGAGAACACGGCGATACGGTGATGCGTTGAAACAGGTCAAGGGGCGTACCAAGGAAACTTGCTAGTACGGCTTTAATGGGGTCGGCGTGGCTGACACAAATGACCGTTTTGCCGGGATGCTTAGCGGCGATCGCCGTCACAGCATCGTGCATGCGAATCTGCATCTCGAAGAATGATTCACCTTCTGGGAACCGAAAGGTCGAGGGACTGTTTTGTACGCGTGTCCACTCAGGTAATTTGCGAAGGCGATCGAGTTTGGCGCCCGTCCATGTCCCAAAGTCGCATTCGAGTAGGCCCCGAGCGATCTGGGTTTTGAGCCCTAAGGCCTTCGCGATAGGGGCTGCGGTTTCTCGCGTGCGCTCCAAGGGCGAGGCATAGATGGCTACTGGTTTCGTTTTGAGTTCTGCGATCCGCATGGCTGCGGCCTCCGCCTGGCTTTGGCCAAACTCGGAGAGGTGAAGACCCCTAGCGCGTCCAGGCAAGATTGCGCCCGTAGAGGGCGTAGTTCCATGCCGAACCAAGATGACGGTGGTGGACTTCGGGGCTTGTGCCATAGAGGCAAATCCTAAACGGCCGGCGTGCTCGCTAGAACGCTAGGGAATTACGCGGACGTGACGGGAATTCTGCGGGGGCCAGGGTCCGCGGTTTCTGGCCAGCGCTTACGGCTCAGCTTCGCCAATTTACGAAGCAACTCGATACCGGCAGGGTCCTCATCACCAGGTTTGATTTCTACGAGACCTGCATCCTTCATCGCGTTGAGGAGGTTCGCCCCTTGCTCGGTTCGAACGATGGTCATGGTCCAATCGGAGAAGGTTCCAATACCACCACAAGAGATATCAGCGTGCTCAGCCGCGAAGTCAGGACAGGCTTTACAACCTTCACGGGTCCATGCGTGGCATTCCTTGAGCGGCACCTCAACGTAGGAGCCATCGCGAAGCCACAGTTGGAAAACACCCTTGATATTCATTTTGACGATGTCTTCGCGCTTGACCTGATACTTCGCTTCGAAGAGTTCTTCAAAGATTGCGTCATCGAAGGTCTTCGAGCACAGCAAACCGATGGTGAGACCTAAGCGACGTGCGACTTTTCCTGCTTTGCGCGCTTGCATGGCTCCAGGTGCCGATGCTTGGCAGCCCATACCGACGAGAGCGATGCGCTCAGCACCGCCCTCGATGGCCTCGGCATAGGCCAAGGTGTTCGCACAGTAGGTGTACCGGGATCCAGCAGTAGCTTCCACCTCAGCACGGTTACGGACGACCATAGGTTTGGTTTGCCATCCCGAACCGTCGCCTTCGAACCCCGAGACTAACGCGGCGTCGATGATGTCGTTCTCTAAGGCGTAGGTAAGGAGCGCTGAGACGAATCCACCGTCTTGGCCAACTTCGGCAAGTTGCGTATCGGTAGTTCGGGCTAGGACCACCTCGATACTGTGACCAAAGACTTGATCGTCGCTGCGCTCTGCGCCAAAGCGATGGGTATCGATCTCGGTTTCCCACGATTGGAAGCGCGGACAGGCCCTCGTGCACATGGTGCAACTCGTGTGCGTACAATCGGCGGCGCCGCCATCGATATCAAGGTGGAAGGGCTTGTAGCGGCCTTCGCTTGCGTCATAGTCAAGGACATCATGGGGGCAGACAATCACGCATGCTGCGCATCCGGTACACAGGCCGCTGGTAACGACTTGTTTGTAGAGTTCTTTCCAGTGCAACTTTTCTGGGGCCATTTTCCCATGGTAGCGAGAAAGAGACGCACAATGCCGATACCGTGGAGGAACCATGCCTGAGATTCTCGAGATCGAGTATTACCGCCTCCTCGCAGAAACAGCCCTCGGCCGAGAAATCCTCAGTATCGAAGCGGATCAATTGGCGTCTAAGCGGCTCGAGACGGGTATCGCCTTAACCGATATTTTTTCTGGTCTGCGCTTCGTTGCTGCACGACGCATTGGCAAGCTTTTGGTATTCGATACCGAAGGTCCCTGTTTCGGCTTGCGCTTTGGCATGACGGGTGGATTAGTCGTTGATGGGGTAGCGGCCATCAAAGGTTTGACCTACGGATCCGAATCAATTGAAGAAAAGTGGGTTCGCGCTCGGGTGACCTTCCAAGATGGCGGAACTTTGGCGCTGCACGACCCACGCCGGCTGGCTCGTGTTCTCGTAGATCCTGATGAGGAAGCCTTGGGTCCCGACGCGCTGAGTTTGACGCTAACGCAGTTAAAAACGGCGCTGAAAAGCAGGGGAGAGGGCCCTGCACTCAAGGCCCGTCTTCTTGATCAAAGTGCCATTGCAGGGATTGGGAATCTGCTCGCCGATGAGATGCTCTGGAGGGCCGCCCTATCTCCTCTGAGAGGTGCTGCCACACTCAGTGAACCTGAGCTTCGACGACTCCACCGGCACCTCCGGGTGACGCTCGATGAGTTGTTTAAGCGTGGTGGGTCTCATACAGGTGACCACATGGAGGCACGGCATCCGGGAGGAATGTGCCCGAAGGATGGCCAAGCTTTCTTTCGCCAAGCCGTTGGAGGTAGGACTACGTATTGGTGCCCTAAACACCAGAGCTAAGCGTCCAACATTCCAATCTGGCTATCGATGATAATAGGGACCTATGCAGCACTTCATCGCCCATTACGGATACATTGCCGTGTTTATTTTTACGGTTCTCGAGTCAGCGTGTATTCCGCTCCCGTCTGAAGTCACTCTGTCGCTGGGGGGCGCGCTGTGCTCCACGGCGTTTGCAACGTCTAATAACTACCGCCCCCTTAATCTTGTTCTCGTTATTGTCATAGGCATTATTGGCTCCATCGCGGGTAGCTACCTCGCCTACTTCGTTGGCCGTACCGGGGGTCGAAGTTTCGTCGATCGCTATGGAAAATATGTGCTTCTGAGCCACGCCGACCTAGATAAGTCTGAGGCGTGGTTCAAGCGACGCGGGCCAGTTGCCGTGTTGATCGGACGAGTCATCCCCTTGGTTCGTACCTTCATCTCATTTCCGGCGGGGATGGCGGAGATGCAGCCTGGAATATTTGGTATCTACACGGCAATAGGCGTAGCGATCTGGGTGAGTTTATTTTCTTGGCTTGGATACCACTTTGGTGGTCAGTATCACAAGTACACCAAGGGTGTTAGCTACGCCGGCTACCTCGTTGCGGCCGCGGTAGTTGCGTTCGTTGCCTTTGGTATCTGGCATCGATACCGCTCGTTGAAGCACGGCGGCTCGCCGCGCAATCGGCATGTCAAGCGCTAATTGCTTCAAGCACCTTGGCGGCGTGACCGTCTGATTTAACGGAATACCAGGTGCGAAGGATCTTCCCCTTCTCATCAATGATGAAGGTTGAGCGAATCACGCCGGTGACCTTCTTGCCATACATCATCTTTTCTCCGAAGGCGCCATAGGCCTCCATGGTTGTACGCTCGGGATCACTGAGCAAGCTCAACGTCAGGCCATACTTTGCTCGGAAGGCTTGGTGCTTCTCGATGGAGTCTGCGGAGATGCCGAGTACGGTGACGCCCGCTTTACTAAAGGCCTTTAAGTTCTCACTGAACTGGCACGCTTCCTTGGTGCATCCCGGGGTGTCGTCTTTTGGATAGAAGTACACAACAAGCTTCGAGCCCTTAAAGTCGCTCAACTTCACGCTTTTGCCGCTGTGATCCTTGAGTGTGAATGCCGGCGCTTTGTCGCCTACTTCAAGCCGAGCCATACGATCTCCTTCGATGC
The DNA here is from genome assembly GCA_903875425.1 of uncultured Actinomycetes bacterium. Classification (GTDB taxonomy): domain Bacteria; phylum Actinomycetota; class Acidimicrobiia; order Acidimicrobiales; family RAAP-2; genus CAIQWC01. Next base: position 181,507 of record CAIQWC010000040.1, read on the forward strand.
TTATTGATCCCAGCCGACAATATCGGAGGAACAGCCGTTCGGGCACCGGTGACCGGTAGCATGGGGGCATAGGGCACTACCCCGGGGGGTGGTGATATCCCTGGGCCTTCCCCCTTCGACGCTGGTTTTGGGCCCGACCAAGGACCTAAGAAAGCAGACCAGATGAGTGATACTCCCTCAGTAATTGAGGATGCCCAGAGCGATACCTACGAAACCGAGCACACCTTTGCTGGCCTTGGCGTTCACGCCGCGCTTGTTGCGTGCCTCTTAGAACAAGGGATCACGACCGCCTTCCCGATTCAAGCCATGACCATCACCGATGCCTTGGCTGGCCGCGATGTGTGCGGCAAAGCTAAAACGGGATCGGGCAAGACCCTAGGGTTCGGCCTCCCCATGTTGCAGCGAATCGCCGAGCAATTGACGGATGCCGCTGGCAAGCGCGTTCTCCTTCCTGGCAGCCCAGCTCGACCTCGTGGCTTAGTACTTCTCCCAACACGCGAGTTAGCCATCCAGGTCTACGACGTACTCAGTAAGCTCGGTAAAGCCTTAGATCTTCGTGTCGTAGCTGTCTATGGCGGAGCCGATATCGAAAAGCAGATTAAGCAACTTCAAAAGGGTTGTGAGTTAATTATTGCTACCCCAGGTCGCTTGATTGACTTAGGAGATCGCGGAGAACTCGTCGTCGACCAGCTTGATGTCTTGGTGCTCGACGAAGCAGACCGCATGGCCGACATGGGTTTCATGCCCCAGGTTGAGTGGGTGTTGCGTCGCCTCACTAATCCTCACCAAACCTTGCTCTTTTCGGCAACACTTGATGGTGCGGTCGATCGGCTCGTGTCGCGTTACCTGACCAACCCGGTCTTCCACGAAGTTAAGTCTGATAGCCAGACCGTACTGCGCATGGTGCACCACTTCTTGAACATCCACCAAATGGATAAGGACAAAGTGGCGGCGACCATCGTTCGTAACTATGACAAGGGCATCATGTTCTGTCGCACGAAGCGCGGAGCTGACAAACTCGTTGAAAACTTAAACAAGATGAACATCAGCGCAGCCGCCATCCATGGCGATCTTCGCCAGCAGCAACGAGAGCGAGCGCTGAAAGACTTCACGTCGGGTGAGCTCCACGTACTCGTGGCTACCGATGTAGCAGCTCGAGGGCTCCATATTGATGGGGTCGATGTTGTTGTCCACTTCGATCCACCCGAAGATGAAAAGGCCTACCTCCATCGCTCCGGCCGCACCGCGCGAGCCGGTCGCGAAGGTGTTGTCGTCTCCCTTTTGCTCTGGAATCAAGTGGTGGAGGCGGAAGTGTTTCAGCGCCGCCTCGGGATGAAATTACCCATCGTGGAAGTGTTCTCGAACAACCCCCACCTCAACGACCTGGCTAACTGGGAGCCTGACATGAGTGAATCGGTACTATGAGCAAAAAGAAACCTTCCATAGAAATCGTTAACCCGGCCGAAGGGATTTCCTCGGCACTGGTGATCTGTGCTCACCCCGACGACGTGGATTTTGGCGCTGTCGGGACCGTGGCCGAAATGACGAGACGAGGTATTACCGTCACGTACTGCTTCGTCACCAGCGGAGACGCCGGAGGTTCGGATCGCACAACCTCGAACGTGCAGCGCGCCGCAGTTCGCGAAGCCGAGCAGACGGCGGCAGCATCGAAGGTAGGTGTCGAGCACTTGATCTTTTTGCGCCACGCCGACGGCACAGTCCAAGCCACCCTGGGCCTTCGTCGCGAACTGAGCCGGGTGATTCGCCGAATTCGGCCCGACCGCGTGATTGCGCCGAGCCCGGTTCGTAATCTCGACAGTATCTATGCCTCGCATCCCGACCACTTAGCAACCGGTGAAGCAACGATCGCAGCGGTATACCCCGATGCTCGGAATCCCTTTGCCTTCACCGAACTTCTCGATGAAGGGCTCGAGCCCTACACGGTGCCTGAAATGTGGCTTATGGCTTCCTCGGAGATCACGGTGGCAGTAGACATCACCCTGAGTATCGACGCCAAGATCGCGGCGCTGCTTAGCCACGAGAGCCAAATTACTGATCCTGGCGACACCTCAGCGATGGTACGTCAATGGAATCGAAGTATTGCTAAAACTGCCGGTCTTAAAAAGCCTCGGCTCGCCGAAGGTTTTCGTCGAGTTAATACTCGCTAGGACGATTTAGTCCTTCGCGAGTTGGCGGAGCACGAAGGGGATAACACCGCCGTGGCGGTAGTAATCAGCTTCGGTAGGGGTATCGATGCGCACTCGCGCGTCGAATGCAATGACGCTTGCATCGTGCCGCTGCGCCAACACCTTGACCGTCTTAGGGGTTTCTCCCGCGTTAAGAACCTCAAGACCCTCAATGGTGATGACTTCGGTACCGTCAAGGCCAAGGCTGTCTGCGCTTTGACCTGGTAAAAACTGTAAGGGCAACACACCCATGCCTACGAGGTTGGATCGGTGAATACGTTCAAAACTCTCGACGATGACGGCTTTCGCACCGAGCAACTTGGTGCCCTTAGCAGCCCAGTCGCGGCTTGATCCGGTTCCATATTCTGTTCCGGCAATGATAACGAGGGGAGTGTTCTCTTTTTCGTATTCAAGACTGGCTTCGAAGATGGACATTTCGGTACCCTCCGGTAGGTGACGAGTGATGCCACCTTCGGTCCCCGGAGCCAACTGGTTTCGAAGACGTACGTTGGCGAAGGTACCTCGAACCATGACTTCATGGTTGCCTCGACGAGTGCCGTAAGAGTTGAAGTCTTGGTTGGAGACACCGTGTCCCGTCAGGTACGTCCCTGCCGGAACCGATGCCTTAATGGAACCAGCCGGTGAGATGTGGTCGGTGGTAACTGAGTTTCCTAACTTGGCTAAGACGCGAGCTCCAATGATGTCGTGTACCTCGGAAGGTTCTGCCGGGACATTCTCTAAGAAGGTAGGACGACGGACGTAGGTGGATTCGGGCGCCCACGCGAAGGTTTCGCCCTCGGCAATGTCGATGCCTTGCCAGTGCTCGTCTCCGGAGAAGGCAGAGGAATATCGGTCAATAAACATTTCAGGAGTGAGTGATGCATTAATTGCCGCCGCAACTTCAGCATCGGTCGGCCATAGATCGCTCAACATGACGGGCTTACCGTCGCGATCGGTACCAAGCGGCTCGGTGGTCAGGTCGATATCGACCGTTCCGGCGAGCGCAAAGGCGACAACTAAGGGAGGTGACGCCAAGTAGTTCTGCTTAATGTCGGGGTGAATACGGCCCTCGAAGTTACGATTGCCAGAGAGTACCGCAGACGCCGCGATGTCGCTTCCTGCTATTTGATCCGAGATGCCCTCAAGCAGCGGTCCGGAGTTACCAATACATGTTGTGCAGCCGTAGCCCACGAGGTAGAAACCCAGCTTGTCGAGGGGTTCAACGAGGCCAGCGCGCTCTAAGTAGTCCATAACGACTCGAGATCCTGGAGCCAACGAGGTCTTTACCCAGGGCTTGGACCGTAAGCCACGTTCAACGGCCCGCTTGGCCACGAGGCCGGCGGCTACGAGGACCGATGGATTAGACGTGTTGGTGCATGACGTGATGGCGGCCACTGCGATAGCGCCGTCGCGGAGTGTGCCGTTGGTCGAGGTCTTGGGCTCATGACCCAAGGCTCCACGGAAGGCGTCGCGCATACCGGGTAAGGTAACGCGATCTTGAGGACGCGATGGGCCAGCGAGGCTTGGTACCACGGTAGACAAGTCGAGTTCCGCGTACTCTGAGAACACCGGCTCGTGACTTGGGTCGTGCCAGAGCCCTTGTGCTTTGGCGTAGGTCTCAACCAGGCTGAGTTGTGCGTCTGAGCGACCGGTAAAGGCAAGGTAGTCGAGGGTGACTTGGTCGATGGGGAAGATGGTGCAGGTCGCTCCAAACTCCGGAGTCATGTTCGCGATCGTTGCTCGAGTCTCGAGGCTTAAGGCGGCCACACCGGGGCCATAGGCCTCGACAAACTTAGAAACCACACCTTTCTTGCGAAGTAGTTCGGTAATGGTGAGTACCACGTCAGTAGCGGTTACGCCTTCCCTGGCTGCGCCCGTGAGCTTTAAACCTACGACGGGCGGTATCAGCATGGAGGTGGGCTGGCCGAGCATGGCGGCTTCAGCTTCGATGCCTCCGACTCCCCAACCAAGAACGCCGAGGCCGTTAATCATGGTCGTATGCGAGTCGGTACCGACCACGGTGTCAGGGAAGGCCACACCATCTCGTTCGAATACCACGCGAGCGAGATGCTCAACGTTTACTTGGTGACAGATACCCATGCCCGGAGGAACGACGCGGAAACCTTCAAAGCTGGTCTGGGCCCAACGAAGGAGTTGGTAACGCTCGAGGTTGCGCTGGTATTCGATGGCCACGTTTTGGTCATAGCTAGAGGCATCACCCGAGCGCTCCACAATCACGGAGTGGTCCACAACGAGTTCGCAGGGCACGAGAGGGTTGATCTTGGAGGGGTCGCCACCGAGTTCAGCCATAACGTCGCGCATAGCCGCGAGGTCAACGACTGCGGGTACACCAGTTAGGTCTTGCATCAGGACGCGCTCGGGGGAAAAAGCAATTTCCTGAGCATCCTCACCTGCGGCTTCGCCGTGGGCTTGCGGGTTCTTGGCCCATGAAGCGAGTGCCGAGATCTCCTTGGCTGAAACCTTTACGCCGTCTTCATGGCGAAGCAGGTTCTCGAGTAAGACCTTGATCGAAAACGGCAACGCCTTAACGTCATAGTCAGCCAGTCCAGGGGCCGAAAGAGAGAAGATCTCCAGATCCTTGCTTCCGACACTGATCGTGGTCTTGGCATCGAAACTATTGGGGTGCTGTGGGGGTGTAGCCATGCCTTGTAGCCTACTAAGTCAGAAGCATGCCTCTTTTTTGCTGGCATCGAAACTAGATAACGCTCAGGAGGAGCCATGGCTCGCTACGACTTTCGCTGCACAAGCTGTGAGCAGACCTTTGAATTAACAAGGCCCATGGACAGCGCGGATGATCCGGCTACGTGCCCGAATGGTCACGAAGGCGCGAAGCGCCTGTTTCCGGTCTTTAGCGCTACAGGAATTGCCTCGATACCTCAACCCTCGGGCGGTGGCGGCTGCTGTGGTGGTGGCTGCTGCGCGTGAGTTCACTCTACGAGCAGGTATTCGCGGCTACCGCGGCGGCATTCGGATCCGTTCAAGAGGGCGCCGATCCTGTTGTTCGTGTATCCGATAGAGCTGACTATCAAGCCAATGGAGCGATGGCGATTGCTAAAACGCTAGGACGCAATCCCCGAGACCTTGCCGAAGAAGTAGCAGGCATGCTTCGGGGGAATCCCCTCTTTGCCAAGGTGGAGGTTGCGGGTCCCGGTTTTATCAACCTCGATCTCTCGGCATCCGCGGTGATTGCCGGCTTAGAAGCCATGGCGCAATCCCATACGCTGGGCATTGACCGAGCGCCCAAATCGAAGACGGTCGTCATCGACTACTCGTCACCCAATGTTGCTAAAGAAATGCACGTTGGCCATCTCCGCTCAACCGTGATTGGCGATTCGCTCTGTAGGCTCTTCGAGTTAACAGGCAACCATGTGGTGCGTCGTAATCACATCGGAGACTGGGGTACGCCCTTTGGCATGCTGATCGAACACCTTCTCGATTTAGGTGAAGAGTCTGCGGTGAGTGAACTCGGCATGGGAGACCTCGATGGTTTTTATCGCCAAGCGCGGACCAAATTCGATGCTGATGGTCACTTTAGGGAACGCAGTCGCCAACGAGTGGTCGCGCTGCAAGGTGGCGATGAAGAAACGCTTCGTCTCTGGCGAGTGCTCGTGGCTGAGTCCATTCGCTACTTCGACACGGTGTACCAAGCCTTGAATGTTGGTTTACAAGAAGGAGACGTCCGAGGGGAGTCGTTCTACAACGACCAACTCGATGCCGTCGTGCGCGACCTTGATGCCAAGGGACTTATCGTCGTCTCTGACGGCGCGTCTTGCGTGTTTCCACCAGGATTTACGAATCGCGATGGCGAACCGCTCCCCTTGATAGTTAGAAAATCAGATGAGGGATATGGCTATGCCGCAACCGACCTTGCGGCAATTCGCGATCGTATCGATGACGTCGGAGCAGATCTCATGCTCTACGTTGTGGGTGCACCCCAAGAACAGCACTTTGCCATGATCTTTGCTGTCGCCACCATGGCTGGTTGGTTGACCGAATCGGTCGAGGCAGTCCACGTCTCCTTCGGCAATGTTCTAGGCCCTGATCGAAAGATGTTTAAGACACGTTCTGGAGAGACAGTCAAACTCAAGGCCTTGCTCGATGAAGGTATCGAACGATCACGAGCGGCGCTCATTGAACGTGGTGAGCGCCTTGATATTGATCTCATTGCCAGCCAAGTTGCGATGGGCGCAATTAAGTACGCCGATCTCTCGACTGACCGGCAGCGTGACTACATCTTTGATTGGGATCGCATGCTTGCCTTTGAGGGGAACACCGGCCCTTATTTGCAGTACGCCCACGCGCGAATTCGTTCTATCTTCCGACGTATCGAAGACGGCTCGGCTCCCGGACCTATCTCGCTTACCGAGCCCCAAGAGCGGGCCTTGGCGATGCAGCTCCTTGCCCTGCCGGGAGTTATTCAATCCGCCATAGAGACCTATAGTCCTTCAAAGTTATGCACCTACCTCTTTGATCTAGCGCAATCGTTTACGGCTTTTTATGAGGCATGCCCGGTACTGAAGGCTCAAGACCAGGCGCTTCGTTCCAGCCGCTTGAGTTTGTGTGAACTCACCGCCTCGACCCTGCGCGTAGGCCTTAGTGCACTTGGCATTGATGCTCCGGAGCAGATGTAGTCGTTCACTGCTTAGTTTCTCCTGAGCATCTCGACGCATATTGGATGGCAATGGTGGGTAGCGTGACGCTATGGCCTATCTCAGTACACGTCTCATCATCGGTATCGCCGCGCTTAGCGTTGGTCTAGCCCCGGTTGCTGCCGATGCGAGTGGTCCTAGTGCCAACCCAACGCTGAGTACTTCATGGGGGGTGGCACTCGGTATCTATGATGCCGGGCATCCCATTGCGCAATCCTCGCCAGTGGAGGTTACGGGACCCAATGGTGTCACTGCAGTCGTGGTTGGCGATCGTGCCGGGAATCTCTATGAATTGGGGTTGAGCAACGGTAACCCCGTTGCCGGATCAAGCCCTGTTATCTACCACTCGTCAATCCCCATCGATTCGACGCCATCGTCGTGGAGACTGACCGGGACTTCGTCCACGATCTTTGTCGGACTCGGGAACCGGGCCGTTGCGTGTAGGGCAAGTGATGGAACCCTAGGCGGCTACCTCGCACTGAGCGCCGGGGGGCAAAAAAAATGGCTTCAGCGAGCGAACAACCCCGCGGCAGTGACGTCCTGCCCGCACCCCGGCGTGATGGCAGGGTTGACACTTGGAAGACTCGACGGATCCCTCGACGTGCTTGGATCGAGTTTGAGCCAATCGGAAATGGCCTTCCATGCCAGTTCGGGAACCTCAGTAAAAGGGTGGAATCCGTGGTTCCAAGCTGACTCTTCAGAGTCAACCGCTGCGCTAGCAACCCTTGGCGTGGGGAAGACTGCCAAGACCTACGTAATCGAAGGTGGCGATTCAACGGCAGGAAGCGGGTATGGCCGTAGCTACCAAGATGGCGGACATATTCGCGTCATATCGGCGGCCGGTAACAAGGGTGTTGAGGGTAGTGGCGGTCAAGTATGTAGCTTCGACACAGCACGCAATGGTGGTCAAATTGTCCAGAGCTCTCCGGCAGTGGGGCCTTTCTTGGCCGGCGGTCAAGAAGGCATTGCTTCTGGAGTTGGCTACTACGGACGCCCTGGACCTCAAGGGCCCTATAACGGCGCGGCCAATGTGGTCTACGTGCTCAACATGAAATGCCAGGTGCAGTGGAGCCAGCGCACGGATTTTGAGACTTCGTCACCCATAGTGGCTGATGTGACGGGGACTGGCCACATGGCCGTCGTGATCGGAACGCAGAATGTTTCTAAAGGGGGGAGTGTCTCGGGAGGATCCGTCTACGCCTTTGATGCAGCGACTGGTCATCTGTTGTGGCACGTCGCCACGGGGGCCGTTTTAGGCTCGCCCGTTGCCGCGGATCTTACCGGTACCGGTCACGCCGACATTGTGGTTGCAACTACCGACACGGCTCGTGGCGGATTGCAGATCATTGATGGAATCTCTGGCCAGGTCGTGACGCGCGCCACGGGTTTTTCAGCCCAGAATGCTCCGCTCATTAGTGCTGATGCCAATGGTCGTATCGGGATCACGGCGGCTGGCTACAACACCGGTAGCTGGGGAAGCGCTTGCAAAACCGCAAATGGTCGTTGTTTCGCAGGCGTGATCTATCACTATCAAGTGTTGGGGTCCTCGAGTTTATGGCTGTCGAATAAAGCCACGTCGTGGTTACAGTTCCATCACGATCAAGCACTCACCGGTAATACACAGACGTGAGTAGATGCGACCATGGCGCACCTAGATATCCTTAGCTACGAGATCTCCACGTCAAGCGCGGCAGGAGCGCTTTGGGCGAACGGCGCCTCACGGCACCGGCGCTGAGTCCCGTTGCATAGGCCAGATCTTCGAGCGTAGAGACGGCGAGGAAGCGAAGGGGGTCAAGGTCGCGCTCAGAACGCCACCAGCGATCGATCCCACCAAGCAAGACGGCGGTGAAGGTCAGCCGGCGGATTCTCTTCGAGAATAGGCACCCACCCAGTAGCGCGAGACCGTAGGTGCGCAGGAGTTGTCGGGCTAGACGAGGTCCTGGTCGAAGGGCTGCCTTCGCGAAGATGATGGCGGAAAGTGCGTCGTTATCGAATTGAATCAGCGAGGCGTCGAGACGACGTTTAGATAGAGAAAACAATGAAATCGCAGGCGTGGTGTAGCCGGAGAGTAGGAGCACCCAGGCCCCAATGGTGAGCGCCGACCCTCGGACAGGGGCGGCTTGTTCACCGTGTCGCTCGCTGAGATCCGCTGCTGCTCGCGCGTAGCCGTAGCGCTGGGTAAGCCAGGCTGACCACGTGGCTCTGGTTCGATGGGTGACGAGATATTCAGGTCGATATAGGAGGTTCCATCCTGCTTCTTCGAGCCTCCAGACCAGGTCAACGTCTTCGCCGACGAGCAGTGTCTCGTCAAAGGGAGCGTCAAGAATCCCGGTGCGCAGTAGCATCGCTGCGCTTGGCACAAAATTGATTGCCTTGCGCGCCCCGATACGCCCTGGCTCAGGACCAAGATCAAGGGGGCTATTTCGGCGGTCAAAGCGCTCGCGAAGGCTCCTCCCTTGGCTGCCAATCACCCTTGGTGCGATGAGGGCTGCGTCGTCGCGTTGACACCACGAAGCAAAGCGCTCTAGATCGAAGTTCTTGAGATCGACGTCGCTGTCAACGAGAAAGACCCATGGGGTTAGCGACGCTCTTATGCCGGCGTTACGAGCAGCAGCCGGGCCACGCGCATAATCGTGGCGAATCAGCGTCGCCTGAGCCGCTACCGTGGCGACGCCGTGTGCATCATGGGATCCATCATCAACGATGACGGTGCTAACGCCGAGTTGGGAGAAGTAATCCATGAGTCCGCTGAGTCCATCGAGATCATCTCGAACGGCGATCACCGCCGTAACGGTGGCGAGGTCTACGGAACCAGAAGGTACGTGTTCCTCGAGAATGCCCGCGGCGAGAAGATGCATAGCGAGTCGCTGGGACTGCGGCGCGCTCCCCACAGGCTCACCGCCGCACCACGCTTCTACCTGGGCCATACTCGCCGTATTCAAGTTGGCGAGCTTGAGAGGTTCTCGACTCATGGCGAGGCCGCTTCGAGCGAGGGTGGCTCCTTTGGCGAGCCTGAGTCGCTGGTCTGCCGGTAGAAAGGTACCGGGTGAGGGGGGCCGAATACGCAGCGAGGCAGCGACGTCGCGCTGAGGGGTATCTGCCATGTTCTTAGTCTCTCAAAGGATTGGTGATTCGCAATTCGGGCCGGAACTGGGCTAGACAAGAGAGGGAAAAACGTCTCGATAGCTAAGGGAGTGCACGATGGAGCCGACCACGATTGACATTGAAGAAGTAACACGTGAGGAAATCGAAGAATTGTTGGTAGAAGAAGTTTCTATCGACGGTATGTGTGGCGTTTACTAATCACGGCTGAGCCCTTGAATACGTTTACTCCTCATCAGCCTTGGGCGCTCAGCACGAAGGTTGCGCTCCGAGATGAATCCTTTGGTGCCCTTGCCTATCACTATGGCAATCGTCGTCTTGTGTTTCTAAAGTCGAGAGATCTCGTCGATTTGGTGCGCGATCTTGAACACCACGACACCGCTGCTGAGGCCATCGTCGCCACCGTCGGCCTCGAACGCTTTGATGCATATGTTCAGGCACTGGACTCCCTGGTCGAATCAGAGGTTATTTATGAGCGTTAAACCCATGGCGCTAACTGACCGCTTTAAGCAGGGTCTCGGCGCGCCCATCTGTTTGACGTGGGAATTGACCTACGCGTGCAATTTGGCTTGCGTACACTGTCTTTCGAGTTCAGGGGTGAGAGATCCTCGAGAACTCAGCACCGGCGAGGCCATGGCACTCATCGACGAGATGGCCGCCATGCAAATTTTCTACGTCAATATCGGTGGCGGCGAACCCATGATTCGCAGCGACTTTTTCGACATCATCGATCACTGTGTCGCGTCAGGTGTCGGGGTCAAGTTTTCAACGAATGGAACACGACTCACCCTTGATAAAGCGAAGCGCTTGGCGGCGAACCCCATGGTTGACGTGCAAATCTCCCTTGATGGAGCAGACGCAGCGACCAACGATGCGGTGCGCGGTGAAGGCTCTTGGGCTGCATCCATCGCGGCGATGGATAATCTCGTTGAGGCAGGCTTTGGTGAATTCAAAATCTCCGTCGTAATGACCCGCCACAATATCCCTCAAATTGATCAACTCCACAGCTTGGCCGAGCACTACGGCGCTCAACTTCGCTTAACTCGTTTTCGGCCTTCAGGTCGAGGAGCGGACTCGTGGGAGGCCTTGCACCCCACGCAGGCCCAACAGCGCGAACTCTACGCGTGGTTACTCGAACACCCCATGGTCCTGACGGGCGACTCCTTCTTCCACCTTTCGGCTTTGGGTAATTCACTCGAGGGGCTCAATCTCTGCGGAGCTGGCCGCGTTGTCTGCTTGATTGACCCCATCGGTGACGTCTACGCCTGTCCCTTCGTCATCCACGATGAATTTCTGGCCGGCAATATTCGTGACGAGGGAAGTTTTAAAACCATCTGGCAAAGCTCAGAACTCTTTACCTCGCTTCGTGAACCAACGAGCGCCGGGGCTTGTGCATCGTGTGGCAGTTATGACGCGTGCCAGGGTGGCTGCATGGCGGCGAAATTCTTTACCGGCTTACCCCTTGATGGTCCTGATCCTGAATGTGTCTTCGGTCACGGCGAGCGTGAACTTGCTAGCCAAGTAGTGACGATTCGACCCGCTGCTCGTAGCGATCACTCCAAACGCACACCCTTGGCTGTTCGTTCGTGAATCGAGTTGCGATCGTTACCGGGGGCGCACGAGGTATCGGTGCGTCCTGCGTAGATGCGCTTGTTGCCGATGATGTGAACGTCGTCGTCGTTGATCGCTGTCGAGATGACGCCATGATTCCGTATGCACTCGCGACAAAATCTGACCTCGATGCGGTTATCGCTCGCCATCGTTCGAAAGTCTTAGGCCTCGTTGGCGATGTTCGCAGTGTCGAGGATATGGACTTGGCAGTTGCTACTGCTGTCGAGCATTTTGGTCGTCTCGACATCGTGGTGGCGTCTGCAGGAGTGGTTCTTGGCGGAGGCGGGCTTTGGACGATGAGCGATGAGGCCTACGACACGGTGATGGATATCAATCTTGGGGGAGTGCGGCGAATCTTTAGTGCGGCGGTTCCTGCCATACTCGAAAGCCCGGGACCGCGTTCTGGACGTCTCATAGCGATCTCCTCTGGTGCAGGCAAGAAAGGCCACGATCAGCTCGCTGCCTACTGTGCAGCCAAGCACGGAGTAATTGGTCTAACCAAAGCTATGGCCGCTGAACTTGGTGAGCAGGGCGTCACGGTTAACGCCGTATGCCCAGGATCTACACGTACTGCCATCCTTGAAGCGTCTGCCCAGATCTATGGCTTAGATTCAGTTGATGAATTTACCGTTCATCAACCGCTGGGGCGTTTGCTCGAGCCAACGGAAGTGGCGGCCATGGTTGCTTGGCTATCTTCAACACAGGCGAGCGGTATCACCGGCGACGCAATCAGTGTCGATGGTGGGATGACGGCGATCTAGAGACCAGTCGTACCGGCGACCACGGGGTAGACCGTTAAGCCCGGGCAGCCAGGCATTGTGGTCGGAACTTGTACAAAACCCTTGGTGTTGGGTGGCGTCACAAAGAGGACGCTGAAATTCTGACAGGTGTTCATATTCCCACTCGGGACGTTGACCGCAACCACCATGGCTGATGCACTGTCGCCAGGGGCCAGGGTAACGGTGGACGCTCCCGAAGCACTAGCGCGGGTGGCACTCTGTGTGTAGCTTTGGCTTGCGTTTCTGCCATCAACGCCTGGGTAACCATGCATAACGCAGGTCGTTCCACCGGTATTTTTGAATATCAAAGGAGCATTGACGTGTCCGGCGCCAGCCTCGCCTTGTGCAAGCGAAATGGCTAGATTTCCAACCGTGCAGTTCGGTAGAGCTGGTGCGGTCGATGTCGTCGAAGGATTCGGCATGGTGGTTGGCGTCATGGTCGTTGGTGTTGACGAGTTCGAGTGCGACCGCAGCGATATCAAGAGGGTGACACTCAGCGCCACGACGGCTACGAGTAAGAGTCCAATAATTTTCCTCATGGATCAGAACCTAGTTGGCATGACGGTCTAAACGGTGGCAGTGGTGCTTAGGGACCGGCGAGAACGATGATCCTGCCTGGCTGACGCCAATTACTAATGAGGAGTGAACCGGGAGCACTGAGTACGAGGCCGTAGGTGCTGCTGCCTTGGAGCAAGTCGGAAAGGCCGCTGCGCCAGGGGTTAAGCCGAACGGGGGTGCTAGGGCTGACGCCTTGGCCGAAGAGCCGATGGGTACTTGGTCCAGGGATGGCGACGAGGACACCTTGGGTGTACGCCACGGCGAGAAGATCACCGGCTTTCGTAAAGACAAACTGGCCACCGCCACCAGACCCTAAAGCCTTCGTGAGCGCACCGTGGCCGCCCGGGTTCAACAATGCAAAGGTATTGGCGGTGAGTCGTTGACCAAATAACTTGTGCGTGCTTGCCGCAAGCACACCGATGTGAGCCGTTTCGCTTGAGGTAGATGTGGCGTTGTAATCACCAATGAGAAGGTCGCCGAAATTATCGAAACCCAGACTGTCGACTTGGTAGATGCCCGCAGTGGCAGCTGCGAGAACGCTTGGCGTATTCGCTAAGAATGCTTGTCCGAAAATCGGAGAACGTTTCTTTGCGATAACGATTACTTGATCAGGGCCCTGCACCGCAATGAAGAGATTGCCTGAAGCATCCTCAACAATCTGATCTGGAGCGCCGGCTTGCAGAACCGAGGGGTTCTTAGGATTTTGTGCCGGCCACGTATTCAGCAGTGTTCCGAGTCGACCAGTACCGCCTGGATTAAAGGTAGTCGGGGTATTGGCAGTGACGCGCTGGCCGTAGAGCGTGGTCGTCTTCGTGGGAATTACGGTGATGCTATTGCTGGTCCAGTTGGTCATGTAGAGATTTCCCGCGCTGTCAACAAAGGTGCCAAGGCATTCGCCGACTTGCTGTGAGAACACAGAGGGAGAGAGTGCTCCGGCCGGAACCAATGACATGGCGCGGTTTGCCTGTGCGGCGACACCAAATAATGTTGTGGTCTTTGCTGGAACTGCAATCAAGGTTCCCGATTGGGTGCAGGTCCAGAAGGTGCCGTCGGGTCCGATGGTTTCTAAGCCGGGACCGCCGCTAGCGAGAGAGCGAAGGGCGGCGTTGCCACCGGGACTAAAGACGGCAGCTCGATGGTTAGTAATTTGCTGGCCGTAGACCACCTGACTCGATGGGGCACTCGCTTCGACTCTGGCAGCGTTGGCCATGATCGTGATGGCGACGCACGTGAGAACAGCGGTGCTTGATCGACGTATCGTGGCCACCGTCGCGGAGGAGAGCATGGCTAAGAGGTTAGCTGGAGCCGCTGCTCTTGAAGGGCCAGCTTCGTGGATCTTGAGATGTGCCTAGGTCACGCCGAAGACTGCGACGCCACAGTCAGTGTTTTAACCCTGATGCTAGGGCGACCATCGCGGGCCTTAGGTAGGATCAAGGTTTCAGGGTGCGGGGGGCGTAGGTGAGCAGACGTGAATTGGCGAGCGCCCCAAGGGCGGCATGGTCGATAGCTGACAACCCTGATCGCTTTGCGTCACGAGTTCGGGCGCACGAAGCGCCGAGCCGTATTCCGCAACGGTGGAAACACGTTTTGTATTGTCTGGTTCTTCTCGCGATGCCAGTGGTCTATCTGGCCTCAGTGCGGTCATCGCTGAGTGCCCCCTTTTGGTTTGATGAGCAGTGGGTGGCCAACAATCTTTCTCTGCCTGGACATTTCTGGATCATCCCAATACAGAACCAAGCACCGGTAGCGGCGGGCTGGTTCTTTCTCGCGCGGGGGGTATCACTGCTCGTTGGAAGCACGGAGTCGACGCTACGAAGTGTCGGTGCTGCCGCCTTTATTGCCGCGTTCCCCCTTATATTTTTTTACAGCCGACGATTTGTGGGTAATTTCACAGCCTTTGTCTTCGCTCCACTCGTGATGTTTTCGTCGCTAATTTTAAGTTACGTATTGCAACTCAAAGAATATGAAATCGATATCAGTGCCACGGTCTTGATTTTAATTTTGTTCCGAGTGGGCTCTACGACAGCGGGACCGCGCAGAACGCTTGTGATGTGGGCCTGCGGTGCGGGGACGGCGCTCTGTTGCTGCGCTAGCCTTCCCGCGATCTTTGTTCTTGCGCCCTTGATGGGACTTGTCGCATACCGAGTCGTTCGCGCTCGCCGCCTTGATCAATTTTCAATGGCTCAAGGCGTCGCTTCCCTAGTTGCCCTCGTCCACATGAAATATTTTGTTCTGGCCCAGAATCAAATAACACAGCACGGGAAATGGAATCCCCATGGGTACTGGTTCCCCCAATTTTTTCCGAGTTTACAAAGCGGTAAGGCAGCCGGATTCGTGGTGGGTGGCTTCTTTGATTTCTTCCGGCTGCCCTTCGTGGTTTGGAGGAACTTCAATGTCGAAGCGCCAGTTCCAACGATCGGGAATGCGGCTGCATGGCTTCTTGGCTTCGTAGTTTTACTTTCATTTCTGGTCGGGCTGATCTCGCTCCTGCAGTCCCGAGGTGGCCAAGAACTTCTTGCGGCCACGCTGGGCTCGCTTCTCTTACTGCTCGTTGGATCCATGGTGCACCGATGGCCGTGGGGATTTGAAAGAACGAACTTATTCGTAGTTCCCTTGATTTATTTGGTGGCGCTCGTGGGCCTCTATCGGGTCGCCAGATTTATGCCTGGTCGGTGGGTCCCTTTGGCGAAGGTGTCGGCGGGTGCAAGGCTACTGGCCCTTGGGGCAAGAATTTTGGTTGGTGTTCTTGCGGTGAGCTTCGTAATGTTCGATATGCACTCAATTTCAGACTCACGGGCAACGCTCCTTGCCACGGTCAAGGCTGAAAATAATCCCGCGGCAATCAGTGGCACGACCCCATATGGGAGCGAACTTCGAAGTGCAGTCGCGGAAGTTGCTCAAGAAGCACGGAGTAAAAGTATCGTGCTGGTGGTATTCGGGGACATGGCGATTCAAGGGTGGCACTATTACCAGTTTGAATATGGAGGAAATCAAGAATCGCTCGCTAGCCGAGTGAGTGCGGCGCGGACCTACTTCACGCTCTCACCTGCTTCCGCAGGTGAGACGCAACGTCTCGCCACGTTCCAACCTGACCAACTTGATATTTATTTACCGGCCTACACCCCATGGACCACCCGGGACGTGTTCCTTAACGCAGCGAAACGTGCTGGATATTGCTCAAAACCAGAACATATTTCCTTTACCGATTCAGGTGACATTTACGTGATGGGTAGAGGCTGTCGATAGCAATGCGCACCCGCTTCGGGACTTCCTGCGACCATGCGCAACCTCAAGGGCTGAGCCAGCCCTTTGGCTCGACCATATCTACGGCTGGGGCGATCGTGGCAAGACGGCTCATGGAAACCAGGGCATGCGGCGTTTTCGCGGCCTCATCTCTTATCCCCATGGATTTGACCTTGGTGCCCCCGGCAGGATTCGAACCTGCGCACATGGCTTCGGAGGCCAATGCTCTATCCCCTGAGCTACGAGAGCGCTTGCTTGCCCATCGTAACCCTGTTGTGCCCGGTAATTGCCACGGCGCGTCCTAGGCTCAAGAGATGCCAGTGTCAGACCCCCTTGAATTTTCGCTCCTACCCCTGACCTCCACAGTCAATGAGCACGGCCACCTCGACATTGGTGGCTGTGACGTCGTGGCTTTGGCTGAGCAGTTTGGGACTCCTCTCTTCGTCTATGACGAGCACCATCTCCACATGAAATGTCAAGAAGCTGCCCGAGCCTTTGACGACGGAGTGGCCTTCGCGTCGAAGTCTTTTCTCAGTCGCGCCATGGCCTCACTAGCCGCTTCAGAGGGTCTCTGCATCGACGTGGCTTCTGGGGGTGAGATGGCGGTTGCCCTGGCGGCTGGCGTAAGCGCTGATCGCATCGTGTTCCACGGCAACAATAAATCTCTCGATGAGCTTGTGTACGCCATTACGGTCAAAGTACGGCACATCGTGATCGATTCCTTCGACGAAATTGACCGCATAGAGCGCTTGGTTGATGCGGCTCAGCCCACCTCGGTGTTACTGCGTGTGACTCCCGGCGTTGAAGCCCATACGCACGAATTTATTCGTACTGGTCAAGAGGACTCAAAGTTTGGGTTTTCGGTGGCATCGGGCTCAGCACTTCAGGCAGTCGAGCGCCTGCGTTCCATGCCGGGTATTCACCTAGCTGGTATTCACGCTCATATCGGGAGTCAAGTCTTTGATGTTTCATCATTCGCTGAAGCGGCTGGGATTCTCGCAGCCTTTTTTATTCCTCTCGGACTCGACGAACTCTGCGTTGGTGGAGGACTTGGCGTGGCTTACCTCAACGGTGAACGAGCAGCAACGATCACCGAGTGGGGGGCATCAGTACGAGGCGCCCTTCGCGACGCTGGGGTCCCTGACACGGTCAAGGTGACGGCCGAACCCGGTCGAGCCATCGTTGCCGCTGCTGCCATCACGCTCTACCGAGTGGGAACGATTAAGTATCTCCCTGGGATACGTACCTACGTCGCGGTCGATGGTGGCATGAGCGATAACCCACGCCCGATTCTCTATGGATCGGGCTACGAGGCTTTTGATCCGGCTCGAGTGCTCGCACCGAGACCAGACTGTGTGCGCCTCGTTGGTAAGCACTGCGAAAGTGGGGATGTCATCGTGCCTGACGCCCAGGTACCCGACGGCATCGCCGTTGGTGACCTCCTTGCGACACCGGTAACGGGGGCGTACGGATATTCCATGGCGTCGAACTACAACCGGGTGACCCGGCCGGCTGTCGTCTTTGTGCGTGATGGGCAGGCCCGCCTCGTTCTGCGCCGGGAGACCGACGAAGATCTGATGGCGCTTGAAGTCGAGTAACTGATCGGGACCCCGCCTCGGCCCCGACTAGCGTTGAGTCGTGGCAAAAGGTGGACGCAAAACGATTCGAATAGGCCTCTTGGGCTGTGGCAACGTGGGCGCAGCCTTAAGCAGTTTGTTAACCGACCCCGTGGGGCAGGCAACACTGATTGAGCGTGCCGGTGTGTCGGTGGAGCTCGTAGCCATTGGCGTTAATGACCTCACGAAGCGTCGCTCCGACCAATCGTGGTTTCCCTCCCATCTCTTGACCAAGGATCTTGTCGGAATAGTGGCCAGAGAAGACGTCGATGTCATTGTGGAACTACTGGGCGGCATTGAACCTGCGGGCAGCTTGATCACCGCGGCGCTCGAATCGGGCAAAGCGGTCGTGAGCGCGAATAAGGCACTACTCGCCGAACGGGGAGTCACCTTGGAGCGGTTAGCCGAATCCAAAGCCGTTGATCTTGCCTATGAGGCAGCAGTTGCCGGGGCCATCCCCATTATTCGTACCTTGCGTGAATCACTCGCTGGCGAAGAAATCTACCGAGTGATGGGCATCGTGAATGGCACGACAAACTTTATTTTGAGCAAGATGACCGCCGAAGGGCTTGCCTATGACGATGCAATCGAACAAGCACAGCGTCTGGGGTATGCCGAGCATGATCCCAGTGCTGATGTTGAGGGCTACGACGCTGCGGCGAAGGCGGCGATCCTCGCCGGCTTGGCTTTTGACGCCACGATTGGCCTAGAGCAGGTCCACTGTGAGGGCATTACCAAGCTACGCAGCATTGATCTGGCCTATGCCTCCAAGATGGGTTATAGCGTTAAGTTGCTTGCCATTGCCGAACGAAGAGGCGATGGTGCATCGGTACGCGTACACCCAGCAATGCTTCCCCTCTCTCACCCCTTGGCCTCGGTTGATGAAGCCATGAACGCGGTGTTCGTTGAGGGTGCGGCATCGGGCCCCATCATGCTCTACGGCCAAGGGGCAGGGGGGATGGCCACCGCCTCTGCGGTACTCGGTGATCTCATCGATGTGGCGAGAAATCAAGTTGCCGGTACCTTCCGCGCTCCTCCTCGACGCCATGCGTCTCTGGCTGCGATTTCTATGACGGATCTTGTCTCTGAGTTTTACCTCTCTCTTGATGTTGCTGATGAGCCTGGAGTACTCGCGAAGGTGGCCGACGTCTTCGGGAGCCATGGCGTTTCTATCCGCTCGATGGAACAATCGGGACTCGGCGATGAAGCACGCCTCGTGTTTTTGACACACGCGGCTCTAGAGCGAGATGTCGCCGCGACCATGGAAGCCCTGAACGGTCTTCGAGAAGTCGACGCCATTGGCGGCGTCATTCGAGTGGTGGGCGACGAACAGGGTGATCGCTGATGGCGTGGCGAGGGTTAATCGAAGAATATCGAGAGTTTTTGCCCGTAACGGAGGCCACACCCGTTGTTACGCTGCTCGAAGGAGCCACGCCGCTGCTCAGCGCTCCGAGAATCTCAGAGATGGTCGGGGCTACGGTCTACGTGAAAGTCGAAGGTGCTAATCCCACCGGCTCATTTAAAGACCGTGGCATGACCATGGCAATTTCTAAGGCAGCCGAAGCAGGCGCCAAGGCAGTCGTGTGCGCTTCTACCGGTAATACCTCTGCTTCTGCGGCGGCCTATGCGGCCCGCGCCGGCATGAACTGCGCGGTGTTAATTCCTGAAGGCGCGATCGCCTTGGGCAAATTGGCCCAAGCACTTATTCATGGAGCCACGGTGCTGCAAATCGAAGGCAACTTTGATGAGGCACTCGATATCGTGCGAGAGCTGCCCAACTACGCTCCGGTTACGGTCGTCAATTCCATTAACCCCTACCGCATCGAAGGCCAAAAGACCGGTTCCTTTGAAATTATCGAAGCCCTCGGTGACGCTCCCGATTACCACTTCATTCCCGTCGGCAACGCGGGCAACATCACTGCGTACTGGCGCGGGTACGAGGAGTTTCATGCGCACGGGCGTTCATCAAAGCTGCCCAAGATGATGGGCTTCCAAGCCGCAGGTGCCGCCCCCATCGTCCTCGGCCACAAAGTTGAGGCTCCCGAGACCATTGCAACGGCTATTCGAATTGGCAACCCCGCGAGCTGGGAATCAGCCTTAGATGCCCGAGACCGATCCGGCGGCGTTGTCGATTCAGTTACGGACGAAGAGATCCTGGCCGCGTATCGGTTACTTGCCACCAAGGAGTCTGTTTTTTGCGAACCAGCCTCAGCTGCCTCGGTGGCTGGACTTTTGAAGACTGGCGTGGAGCCTGGATCCACGGTGGTGTGCGTGCTGACTGGCAATGGCTTGAAAGACCCAGATCGAGCCATTAGCCAGATCAAAGTGCCCTCAGCCATCCCGGCCACCATGGAGGCCATCGTGGCCGCAATGGGGCTTTCTTAGCCAAATCTTGCGCAACGGGTCCCTGAGGCACTACGATAGGAGTTGTTCCAGCCGGCGACCATCAGAGGCGCCGAAGACGAGGAACGATCCGGTTTCCATTAATCCGCTGTGATCGTCCTGAGCCTATGGAGCACCGTGCGACGAAATCTCGAGCACGCCCTCAACCTGGGTTCCACCCGCCACCATGGCACCGTTTGGAATTCACCCTCTGAGAAATAGGAGGAAGGAAGCATATGACTTCCGATGTTCAGTTCGGTAGAAATGTCCTTGAGTCCAAGGAGCGCGCCGAACTTCAGACCATTGCTGAGCAACTCAGCGTCAAGACGACGACTCGCATGAAAAAGGGCGAGATCATTGAGGGCATCCTCTCCGCCGCTGGCGTGGGGGAAAGCTCCCCCGAGAGCCCACCGGCCAGGCGTGGTCGACCGCCTAAGGCCGCAGCCAAGTTCGAAGACACCCCGGCTGAAGAACCTGCGAAGGATGCTGGACGTAGTGAATCATCGACCGAGACCACCGAGCGTCCCGAGCGTCCCGATCGTCCCGAGCGAAATGACCGCCAAGGTGGTCAGCGCCAGGACCGGCAGCGGAACAACAACCAAGGGAACTCCCAAGGCCATAACCAAAATAACAATCGCCAGTTCAACAACAATGACGGCGACCCTGGCAACCGCCGTAATGGTCGTCGGCGTCGCGGACGCGACGGCCGTCCTGGTGGCGGAGGTGACCGCGACCTCATGGGTTCGGCCGATCTTCCTTACCAAGGCGAACTTATTGAGTGCAAGGGATTACTTGATTTGCGCGACGAAGGATATGGCTTCTTGCGCACCGATGGATACCTGCCGAGTAACAAAGACGTCTACGTGTCGATTTCACAGGCCCGGAAGTTTTCACTTCGCAAGGGTGACGCCATCGAGGGCGCATTCCGCCCAGCTGGATCCAACGAAAAGTATCCGGCGCTGATTCGTATTGACACGGTTGCGGGTATGGATGTCGAAGTTGCCAAGGATCGGCGACGTTTCGAAGATCTGACACCGCTCTTCCCTGACGAGAAGTTGGCACTGGAGACTCCCGGCGAGCCCCAGAATATGACCACGCGCATCGTCGACTTGATTAGCCCTATTGGCAAGGGCCAGCGTGGCCTTATTGTTTCGCCACCCAAGGCGGGTAAAACCTCGGTCGTCAAGCAAATCGCTAAGTCCATCGAGAACAACAATCCAGAAGTTCACCTCATGGTCTTGTTGGTCGACGAGCGCCCTGAAGAAGTGACCGACATGCGCCGAAGCGTCAAGGGCGAAGTGATCGCTTCCACCTTCGACAGGCCCTCCGACGAACACACTGCGGTCTCTGAGCTAGCCATCGAGCGCGCGAAGCGTCTCGTTGAGCTCGGTCAAGACGTGGTCATCATCTTGGACGGCATTACCCGCCTGGCTCGCGCGTACAACATCTCGGCGCCGGCCACGGGTCGCATCATGTCTGGTGGTGTTGATTCTGGGGCGCTGTATCCGCCGAAGAAGTTCTTTGGTGCCGCTCGCAATATTGAAGAAGGTGGTTCGCTCACCATCTTGGCCACGGCTCTCGTGGAGACTGGCTCCAAGATGGACGAAGTGATCTTCGAAGAGTTCAAGGGAACTGGCAACATGGAGCTTCGCCTCGATCGTCGTTTGGCAGAGCGTCGCCTCTACCCAGCCATCGACGTGAACGCCTCGTCCACGCGTCACGAGGAGCTACTGTTCGACCGTGGTCAGCTCCAACAAGTGTGGGCCCTTCGCCGCGTTCTCAATGCGCTTAACCAAGAAGGTAGCGGTGCCGCTGGCCTGGAACTGTTAATGGACAAGATCAAGACCACCGACTCAAATGACGAGTTTTTGGCGGAAATCGCTAAGCAACGCCCCGCCGGTTGAGATTCTCCAAAACTGATCTAGAATTGCTATCCCGCTAAGAGGAGCGAAGAATCACCATGAAGGCCGACATCCACCCCAATTACGTTGAAGCAAGCGTCACCTGCAGTTGTGGCAACACCTTCACGACCCATTCGACCAAAGATTCGCTCAGCGTGGAACTCTGCAACGAGTGCCACCCTTTCTTCACCGGCAAGCAGAAGCTGGTTGATGCTGGTGGTCGCGTCGAGCGCTTCGAGAAGCGCTACGGCGGCCGTAAGACCAAGAAGGCCTGAGCCACTGCCGCGCGAATTTGCGCGGTATAACCATCCATGCTTGACGAACGACTCGAATCTATAGAGGCCGAGTTCTCTGATATTGAAGCACAACTCAGTTCTCCTGAGGTGTCTGCCGATCCGAACCGCCTGCGTGAGCTCAGTAAGCGACACAAGGAACTCGCCCAAGTCGTGGCTTCATTTCGTCGGCTGCGTGGTGCTCGTGAAGATCTCGAGACGGCCACGGAGATGCTTGACGTCGCTGAGCCTTCCGAACGTGATGAGTTAAGTCAGATGGCGGACGTTGCGTCGAAACTCATCGTCGAAATTGAAGATGAGCTCCAAGCCCTCTTGCTTCCCAAAGATCCTAATGATGGTCGAAACGTCATTGTGGAAATCCGTGGCGCCGAGGGTGGCGAAGAAGCAAATCTCTTCGCTCGCGATCTCTATGACATGTACGTCCGCTATGCCCAGCGGCGTGGATGGAAGCTAAAAGTCATCGAAGAAACCTCCTCAGAGCGCGATGGTCTCGACGAAGTTATTTTCTCTATTGCAGCCGCTGACGGCTGGAGTCGCTTGGAACACGAAGGTGGGGTCCACCGAGTTCAACGGGTACCCGTTACCGAAGCGAAGGGTCGCGTTCACACCTCATCGGCAACGGTAACCGTTCTTCCCGAAGCCGAAGAGGTCGACGTTGCTATCGATCCCAACGATCTTAAAGTCGACGTATATCGCTCTTCGGGCCCTGGGGGTCAAAGCGTCAACACTACCGACTCGGCCGTTCGTATCACTCACCTCCCGACGGGAATTGTCGTTGCGATGCAAGATGAGAAGAGCCAAATCCAAAATCGTGCGAAAGCGATGCTGGTACTTCGAAGTCGCTTACTCAAAGCGGCGCAAGATGAGCAAGCGGCGGAACTCGGCGACCTTCGTCGTAGTCAGGTCGGAGGCGGCGGTCGCGCTGAAAAGATTCGTACCTACAACTTCAAGGAATCTCGGGTTACTGACCACCGAATTAACTTGACCTTGTACAAGCTTGACGCGGTCCTTCAGGGTGATCTAGACGAGATTGTGGATGCCCTCATGGCCGCCAAGCGCACCGCGCAACTTACGGAACCCTAGAAAGTCGAGCCGTACATGGACGACGTACTACTCGCGGAACTCACTACCGAAGTTCATTCAGCTACGGAAGCTCGCTGGATTCTTGAGCGCGCTGATCAGATTGCTGAAGGAGCTCGAATCGCAGCGGTCGCCAGATCCATGGCGGCGCGGCGTGCTGGGGGAGAGCCCCTGCAATATGTGTTGGGAACGTGGAGTTTTCGGAATCTTGAACTCAAGGTCGATGAGCGAGCGCTTATTCCGCGCCCCGAAACCGAACAAGTCGTTGACGCTGCCCTCGAACGCTGGCGTCGTACTCGACCCGGGGATGGTGCCTTGTGCATCGTTGAACTCGGATGCGGAACGGGTGCCATCACTTTGAGTTTGATTAGCGAACTGCGAGGTGAGACTCGTTTCGGCGAATGTGTCATGACCGATGTGTCCTCGGAAACCCTTCGTCTGGCCGGGGAGAATGCCATGGCGCTAGGGGCTGCGGGAGTCACCTTACGGTTGGGCAACTGGTTCGGAGCCCTTTCAGAAGGCCTGCATGGATCAATTGATATCTTGATTTCGAATCCCCCCTATGTGGCGGAGTCGCAGCGTGGACACCTTGACCCTGTTATTGACTGGGAACCTGATATCGCGCTCTACGCACCCCAGAGTCGCGAAGGCGTAGAAGGTTTCGCGCACGTCGAAACCTTGATCACCCAAGCGCGAACGTGGTTGAGCCCTGGTGGCGTTCTCTGCCTAGAGATGAGTGAAGACCATGTGGCTATTGCTATGGCGCTCGCTGAAGAGGTAGGCCTTGTCGGCGTCGAAGAGATTCGAGACCTAGCCGGCATGCCTAGGGGGATGACGGCGGTGGCACCGTGAGAACACTCAGCTTTGACGAGCGACTCGATATTGACGCGGCTCTCAATGCTGGCTTGGTCGTCGGACTACCCACCGATACGGTCTATGGGCTCGCATGCCGTATCGACCGACCTGACGCCCTCGCTGAGATCTTCCGACTCAAAGATCGGCCAAGCGAGGTAGCACTGCCCATCTTGTGCGACTCTCTGGAGACGGCTCGGGGCCTTGGTACGCGCTTCAGTCGCGATGCGGTGATCTTGGCTAAGGCCTTTTGGCCGGGCCCGCTCACCCTCGTAGTCGGCGCCTCAGTAGCGCTGTCGAGCCTGGTGGGATCCAACGATGAGTCCGTAGGTCTTCGGGTGCCAGGTGATGAGCAACTACTAACCCTCTTGGACCTCACGGGCCCCCTGGCCGTTACGAGCGCCAATCTCCATGGCGACGCCCCCTGCGCGAGTGCCGAGGAGATTGAAGCGGTCTTTGGTGATCGCGGGCTTGAGGTCGTGGTAGACGGAGGAATTCGTCAGAACTTCTCCTCAACGGTGGTGTCATGTTTGGAGTCGGCGCTTGAGGTCAAGAGAGTGGGGGAAATCCAGCCCTCCCAGATTGAAGCAGTGCTCTCAAGAGACTGAAAGCTCCTGCAACGAGGCTCAGGTTGACGCCTGATCCACAAGATAGCCCTGTGCCTTGGGATCGAAGCGCGCCACGAAATGGGTTTACGGAAGTACGGATCCTTGCTGAGGCGCCTCCCTTACGCGTTGCTTCACCAAACACGATGTCCCATACGTAGGTTTCGGGCTCCTCGTTCAGAAGAGGTCGGTAGCATAGAGGCGATGAAGATCGCCGTCGCCGCCGACCATGGCGGATACCCATTAAAAGCCGAGATCATGACGCACCTGTCCGCCGAAGGACACGAGGTGACGGATCTTGGCTGTAATTCGGCGACGGAATCGGTTGACTATCCCGACTATGCAGTGTTGGTGGCCCGCGCCGTGGTGTCGGGTTCGGCTGACTTTGGGATAGCACTGTGTGGAACGGGTATCGGAATTTCCATCGCTGCCAACAAAATTTCTGGAGTTCGCGCGGCCCTCGTGCATGATCTCACAACAGCGCGATTGGCACGCGAACACAACAACGCCAATGTGCTTTGCTTGGGAGCAAGAACTACCGATTCGGCGCTTGCACTTGCCTGCGTAGACGCTTTCTTGAAGGCACAGCCCGAGGCTCGGCACCAAGCAAGACTCGACAAGATCACAGCGCTCGAACAGAGTGCTTTACAGGAATAGGGGAACATACCAATGGCGTTTGACGGTGAACAGTGGCTTTCTAAGGATCCTGAGATTGCCCGTCTCATCAATCAAGAGACTAAGCGCCAGCGCACAACGCTGCAGCTAATTGCGAGTGAGAACTTCACGTCGCCCGCCGTTATGGCGGCGACGGGTTCAACGTTGACCAACAAGTACTCCGAGGGCTACCCCGGACGTCGTTACTACGGTGGAAACCAAATTATTGACGAGGTGGAAGATCTTGCTCGTGAACGCCTCAAGGCGCTCTTTGGCGCAGAGCACGCCAATGTGCAACCACACTCGGGCGCGAATGCAAACCTGGCGGCCTACATGGCCCTCTTGGATCCGGGTGACACCATATTGGCAATGCGTCTTGATCAAGGGGGACACCTCACTCACGGTTCCCCCGCGTCATTGACTTCCAAGATTTATCACTTCGTCTCTTATGGACTCACCCCACGCAGCAATGACGCGGATATTCTCGGCGAAGTCATTGATCTCGATCAGGTGCGCGATTTAGCCCTTGCTGAGCGGCCAAAGTTGATTGTGGCGGGTGCCACTGCATATGCGAGAACCATCGACGCTCGCGATTACCGAAGCATCGCCGACGAGGTCGGCGCGTACTTCATGTTTGATGCGGCACATCCCGCTGGGCTGATCGCTGGCGGTGCTCACCCCTCACCGGTGGGAATCGCTGACGTGGTCACCTTTACAACCCATAAGACGCTTCGTGGCCCCCGTGGCGGCGCGATTTTGTGCCGTGAAGCCTTGGCCAAGAAAGTCGACTCGGCAGTGTTCCCGGGTCTTCAAGGTGGCCCCCTTGAACATGCCATTGCAGCGAAGGCCGTGGCGTTCAAAGAGGCCAACACGCCCGCGTTCGAGTCGTACGCCCACCAAGTAGTGGCCAATGCTGCGGCTCTTGGCCACGCGCTCACCCGCGAAGGGTTTCGCTTGATTTCGGGAGGAACCGATAATCACTTGGTGCTGCTCGATCTCACAACCTTCGATGGAGAGCTCACCGGTAAAGAAGCCCAAGAAGCGATGGACGCAGCCGGTATTACGGCGAATCGCAATACCATCCCCGACGACCCCCGAAGCCCTTTCATCACCTCAGGCCTGCGACTTGGTACTGCGGCTGAGACGACGGCAGGTATGGGCTGCGATGAAATGGCGACCATAGCGTCGCTGATTACTCGAGCGCTTCGCGCTCGTCATGACCTCTCACAGCTGGCTTCGATTCGTGATGAGGTCGCTGCACTGTGCGGACGATTTGACCCCTACCCCGAATTCGGGGCCTAGAGCATTTCCATGCCTTCGTTCTGGTGGTACGTGGCCATCGCAGTGGTGGCAGCGCTCGCCACGGCAGCTGCCGTGTGGCCGCTTCGTTCCATGGCGATAAAAGTTGGATACGTTGACCAACCAGACGAACGAAAGATGCACACCCGGACCACGCCTTATGGCGGGGGAGCAGCCATGTTCATTGGTACCTGCTTGGCCTTTGGTATCGCAGATTTCATTCCAGCGCTCCACCCCTTGTTCCAAGGGTCGGCTGAAGCACAGGGGGTCTTAATTGCAGCAGCGGCAATTTTTGTCGTTGGCCTCGTCGATGACTTTCGCGATATGTCAGCTCCAGCCAAGATCGGCGGGCAAGTTCTAGCGGCGTCGATTTTGTACTTTGCTGGCGTGACGATGTATCAAATCAAAGTTCCCCTCGCTGGATTCATCGTGCTGTCGCCGGGTGTCATCCCCCTGATAACCGCACTCTGGGTAGTCGCGCTGTCGAATGCCATTAACTTGATCGACGGCGTCGATGGTTTGGCCGCCGGTCTCGTTGCTATTGGTGCCGGCGTGCTCTGTATCTATGGATTTCGCCTTGAGCAGTTAGGCCTGCTACCTGGTCAAAATATTGGGCCCTTGGTGGCAGCTATCGCGTGCGGCATTTGCTTGGGCTATCTCCCCTTTAATTTTTACCCCGCAAAAATATTTATGGGAGACGCCGGGGCACTCCTCCTCGGGCTCTTGATGTCGGCGTCAACCATGGTGATTGGAGGGCGCACACCGCCCGCATCGGGGGTGACGTTTTTCTTCTTCGCACCTCTGTTTATCCCCTTCTTCATCTTGGGAGTACCTCTCATTGATGCGGGATTTGCTTTTATTCGCCGAACCGCCAAGGGGCAGGGCTTTCACGCGCCGGACAAGGACCATATCCACCACCGCCTTTTACGCCTTGGCCATGGCCCGCGCCGTACGGTGGTGATTTTGTGGCTTTGGACGGCGGTACTGAGCGGATTTGCTCTCTTTCCCCTCTTCTCTCCTCGCTCGAATCCCTTCATACCCTTTGGCATCTTGGCGGCTTGTGTGGGTCTCTATACCTGGTTTCACCCGGGTCTCAAGCAAGGAAGCGATGATGAAGACGACGAGCAAGCCTCAGGCGAAAGCCGCGCTGAGGCGCCTGTTCGACCTGGCCCTAGGTCCTAGACAACGCCTGCGAACCTTGATGGTCATATGTGTAAGAATCATCTCGTGTTTTCAGCCCCTCAATCGCAGCGCTAGAGAAGAGTTTGTGAACCCGAATGTACGCAGCTCCCCTCCCCTTGGCATATGGTGAGCCAAGAACCAAAGGACCGTTCCCCCTTGGCCGAGTTGGTCTCCTTGGGGCTCACCCTCGCCATCACGGTTGGGATTCCTACGCTTTTGGGTATCGGCTTCGACTATGCGTTCAAGACGGGGCCGCTGTGGCTATTCGTGGGACTCATCGTGGGATGCGTTGCCGCCGTTACGACGCTTCGGGATCTGGTCAAGAAGCACAGATGAGGGGTGCTTTTAGTGTTTGAAGGCATTCAGCACCTCGACGCCCCCGTCCTTCAGAAGCTACTGCGGCGCACCGTTTTGATGACGCTGGTTGTCGGCGGCATCGCCATTATCGTGTCCTTGGCCTTCGCCCCGCCCCTTTCGGCCGTCGGCATTCTGCTTGGTTTGGGGCTTGCAATTTTGAATCTAAGATTTCTCGACGCCGGTGTAGCAAAAGTGGAAAGTACTGGCGAAGGTTCGGGTAAAGTCGTTCGCCGGATGCTCCGCACGAAAACTGCGTGGCGTCTCGCACTGATTACAGTAATGGTCGTTGTTCTGTTGGTGGTCTACGCCCCGCTCGGGGTAGGGATGGTGGTAGGTCTGGTGATTTTCCAGGCACTCTTCGTGGCGAATGCTGCGCGGCTGATTTTTAGCCAGGGTGGTTTGTCGTGACGCCTGTCGCATATTCCATGGGCCAGATCACTGTTGGAGACCACGTTAAGGAATCCCACATCTTTGGTTTAACGGTCTACACCGACGTGGTGTGGGCAACGGTAATCGCTGCAGTCATCGTCCTGGGTCTTGGTTTCTACATGCGTGCGCGAATCACCTCGGGCGTACCGGGCAAGATGCAACTCTTCTACGAAACCCTCTATGCCCAAATCAAGGACGTCACCGACTCTTCCATCGGTGAGCAGGGATCGCGCTTCATTCCTATCGCTATGACGCTCTTTCTCTTCATCTTGATTTGCAACTGGCTTGAGGTTCTCCCAAACAATGGTCACAACTGGATGCCAACGCCTACGGGTGACGTCAACTTGCCTCTCGCTATGTCATTGACGGTCATCGTCTGGGTGCACGTCGAATCCGTGCGCGCCCGAGGCATCCGTGGTTACCTGCGCCACTACGGAACCCCGTACAAGGCCTTGATTCCGATCAACATCATTGAAGAGATCACGAAGCCCGTGACCCTGACCTTCCGACTCTTCGGCAATATCTTCTCCGGCGGCCTCATGGTCGTGGTTATGGCTTCGCTCCTTCCCTGGTACGCCTCTACGGTGGCTCAGATGATTTGGAAGCCTTTCGACTTGGCCATTGGACTTATTCAGGCCTTCATTTTCGCGCTGCTGACCATCCTCTACTTCGGCATGGCTATGAGCCATGAGGAGCACGAGGCTGAGAAGCCAGTTCGAGTTAAGCAGTAACAGTCTCTACAGAGAGTTCCCATCACACAGGAGGAAATAATGGCAAACACACACGACATGCAGCACGCAGTACGCGTCGCAGGTGCGTTGGTCGGTGGCGGTCTCGCCCTCGGCGGTGGCGCTATCGGCGCAGCTATCGGTGACGGCCTGGCCGGTTCACAGACCATTGCGGCAATTGCTCGTCAGCCTGAGATTGAAGACAAGGCTCGTACCTACTTCTTCCTCACGGTTGGTCTGGCGGAAGCGATGTACTTCATCAACCTTCTGTTCATGGTTGTGTTCATCTACGTTTTCTCGGCAAAGTAAGCAGCCACGATCAACGCCGCACCAAGCGCTCACTTGACGCGGCACCGTAACCCTTAACCCGAACACGGGAGATAACCATGCAGACAGCGGGCATTTTCCTGCTTCCCAACGCAACATTCTTCGTCGAGCTGTTTGTCTTGCTCGTGATTTTGTTCTTGACGACCAAGTACATCGTGCCGCCTATCAACAAGGCCATGACGAAGCGTCAAGAAGAGATTCGCTCCTCACTAGAGGCGGCAGAAGCGGCACGTACTGATGCGGCAGCAGCCGATGACGAGCGTCGAGCGGTGCTTGATGAAGCACGAGTTCAGGCACGAGACATCGTCACGCAGGCCAACGCAGTGGCAGACACCGTCCGTGCGGAGATGCATGACAAGGGGCAAGCAGAGTACGACCGCATCGTAGGTAGCGCTGAAGCTGAGGTTGCCTTGGCTCGTCAGCGCGCTATCGATGACGCGGCTAGTCAGCTCGGCACCATCGTGATGGGGGTCGTCGAGCGTGTCATTGGTCGCGAAGTGGATATGAAGGTTCATCAAGACCTCGTCGACGAAGCGGTTTCAGCCCTGCGAGCCACAGAGGGTCAGGGCACGAACTAATGAACGCAGCGTTGCAGGGATACGCAGCCGCCGTACTGGCAGAGCTCGATACGCAGACAACCGCCACGGTTGCTGCTGATTTGGCCAGCCTTGAAGCCGCGGTCTTGTCTAATCCCGATCTACGTGCCGCGTTGACGGACACCTCGGTGTCAGGAATCGACCGTCGCGAAGTCGTTCGCGCTTTGCTGAACGGAAAGATCGCTGATCCGGCGGTACGCCTCGCGGCTCACGCTGCCTTTGCCGTACACGCTCAAGACATGCCGGCATCACTTGCCTACCTCGCAATGCGGTCGCGATACGAAGCCGAAGGCAATAATTACCAAGAGCCATCCCTGGGCGCACTCGCTGCTCGTCAGCGCGTGGGCGGCTTCGCTAGCGCCCGCTTCGAGGAGTTGGACGTATCAGATCTCGAAAATATTGAAGATGAACTATTTCGCTTTGGTCGTGCCGTTGAGTCCAACAAGGAACTGCGCGCAGCCCTAACGGATCGGGAACTCCCGGTCACCCAGAGACAGGGAATCATCGAATCGATTCTCGGTGGCAAGGTCTCGACCCCTCGTCACGGGATCATTGCCTACGTCGTGTCGCTCTTTTCGAACCGTAGCCCCGAGGCTCCAACGATCGCGCTGCTTAAGTACGTGGTCGAAGGTGGTCGTTCGCGCGACGTGCTCGGCACTATTGACTGGTTGGTCCAACAGACCGCAATTGCTCGTGGATGGCGCGTTGCTCGCGTCGCCACGGCTAAGCCCTTGAGTGAAGGCCAAGCGGATGCGCTCCGTGCATCGCTCAAAGCCGTGACGGGCAATCCCGTCGAGCTCCAGGTAACACAGAACGAGGCCCTTTTGGGTGGCGTGCGCATCGAAGTGGGGGATCTCCTCGTCGACGCATCTGCTCGGGGTCGTCTAGCCCAACTTCGTGACATGCTCGACACCGATCACCGTGCGTTCGCGAAGACTAACGAGAACTGAACTAACAGGAGGAGCCAAGAATGGCTGAACTGACCATCAGTGCAAATGAAATCACCGAGGCGCTCAAGCGTCACGTGTCTGACTACACCCCCGAAGTCGGGGCTGAGCAAGTCGGCCGCATCGTTGAGGTTGCTGACGGCATTGCTCGGGTGTCGGGTCTTCCCGGTGCCGCGGTAAACGAACTACTTGAGTTCGAGGATGGGACCTTGGGTCTTGCCATGAACTTGGACGAGGACACGGTGGGTGCCGTGGTCCTAGGTCTCGTGGATCACCTCGAGGAAGATCAGATTGTGCGAGCGACACAGCGCATTCTCTCCATTCCCTGCGGTGACGCCCTCTTGGGCCGCGTGATCAATGCTTTGGGAGAGCCCATCGACGGCAAGGGCCCGATCAACACGTCTGAGACTCGGCGTATGGAAATTCAGGCTCCCGGCATCATGGGCCGTCAGCCTGTTAGCGAGCCGCTCCAGACAGGTATCAAGGCCATCGACGCGATGACCCCCATTGGCCGTGGTCAGCGTGAGCTCATCATTGGTGACCGCAAGACCGGTAAGACCACGGTCGCCATCGACACGATCTTGAACCAGAAGGGTCAAGGCGTGAAGTGTGTCTATGTGGCGATTGGCCAGAAGAACTCTTCGGTGGCTCAGACCGTCAAGCTTCTCGAAGATGCTGGCGCCATGGAGTACACGGTGGTCGTCGTGGCTTCCGCTGGAGACCCCGCACCGTTTAAGTTCCTTGCCCCTTTCGCTGGTTGCGCTCTTGGCCAGCACTGGATGGAGAACTCAGGTCACTCACTCGTGGTCTACGACGACTTGTCCAAGCAAGCCGAGGCCTATCGTCAGCTTTCCTTGCTGCTTCGTCGCCCACCAGGCCGTGAGGCTTACCCCGGTGACGTCTTCTACCTTCACAGCCGTCTCCTTGAGCGTGCAGCCAAGCTCTCTGATGAGTTGGGTGGCGGTTCACTGACCGCGCTCCCGATCATTGAAACCAAAGCAGGCGACATCTCTGCGTACATCCCTACCAACGTGATCTCCATTACTGATGGTCAGGTCTTCTTGGAAGCGGACTTGTTCTACTCGGGTGTCCGTCCCGCCATCAACGTAGGTAACTCGGTGTCTCGAGTCGGTTCAGCGGCCCAGATCAAGGCCATGAAGGCAGTTGCTGGAACGCTCAAGATTGACCTCGCTCAGTTCCGTGACCTCGAGAGTTTCGCAACCTTTGGTTCAGAACTTGACCCCGCATCTCAAGCCCAGCTCGACCGCGGCTATCGCCTCGTCGAACTACTCAAGCAGCCCTTGAACGCACCGGTCCCGGTCGAGGAGCAGGTCTTTGTAATCTTTGCGGGTACCCGTGGCTTCCTTGACTCGGTCCCCGTTTCGGAAGTCATTCGCTTTGAGGCTGAACTCCGCGCATTCCTTCGTAGCAAGCACGCTGACTTGCTTGAGCACATTCGAACGACGGGCACCTTGCCTGAAGAGGCCAAGGTTGTTGGCGCCATCGAGGCGTTCAAGTCCGTCTTTGACCCCACGGTCTAAGGCGTGTTGGTGATTAGGACTTTTCTAGAAACGAAGGAGGTGGAGCACAATGGCTGGAGGACAAGAGCGTGAACTTCGACGTCGCATCAAGAGCGTTGAATCAACGAAGAAGATAACGAAGGCCATGGAGCTCATCGCGGCCTCCCAAATCGCCAAGGCCAAGGGGCGTATCGAATCCAATAAGCCCTATCACGGCGGCATGCGTCGAATCATCGTGAAAGCGGCTCAGGGGGATTCTCGCGCCGCAGCCCGGCTGCTGGGAAAGCCCGAAAAAGTTGAAACGGCGCTGGTGATCGTGGTCGTTGGTGATCGTGGGCTTTCGGGTGCCTATAACTCGTCGGTACTTCGTGCGACGGAGCGCTTGATCGCAGACCTCAAGCAAGCGGGAACGTCTGTTCGACTTGTCGTCGTTGGGAAAAAGGGTGCGAGCTACTTCCGCTTCCGTGGACAGGCCGTTGAGTTGGGCTTCGAAGGTTTCTCCGACAAGCCAGCATTCTCTGATGCGCTCGGCGTAGCGGCCGCTGCGGCGGGACCCTTCGTGAGCGGAGAAGTCGAGCAGGTGCTTATGGTGAGTACTCGCTTCATTTCATCGGCCACGCAGCGCGTCGACACCGTGCAGTTACTTCCTCTTGTTGATCCCTCGGCATCGCAAGTAAGCGACGACGAGGATAGCAAGCCCGAGGCAAAAGCCCTTACTGGCTACACCGAATTCGAACCAGAGGCCGGAACCTTGCTCGCAGAGCTTGCCCCGAAGGCCCTGGAGTCAGAGCTGTTCACGGCATTGCTTGAAGCATCTGCTTCATTCCACACCGCACAGCAGCGAGCAATGGCGGCCGCCACCGAGAATGCCTCGGATCTTGCCGTCACGCTCACCCGAGTTATGAACCGAGCCCGTCAGGACTCAATTACTACCGAGATTATGGAAATCGTGGGCGGCGCAGAAGCGCTGCGCCAGGACTAAAGGAGCATAAGTGACCATCGCCCCTGAGAAGCTTGCAGAAGGACGCGTCGTAGCCATCGCCGGTCCGGTTATCGACGTGGAGTTTCCGCCTCACGCGCTACCCGAGATCAACTACGCAGTCGAGGTTGACCTCGACCTCGACGGTAAAAAGATCACGGTGACCGCGGAGGTCGCCCAGCAGATCGGTGACGGTCGTGTGCGTTGTGTGTGCATGGCTCCGACCGACGGACTAGTCCGTGGTGCTGCCGTTCGTAACACCGGTCGAGGTATTTCGGTGCCCGTTGGTGACGCAGTGTTGGGTCACGTCTTCAACGTGTTAGGCCAACCGCTCGACACGCCCGACATCGGTGCCGTTGCTGACCGTTGGGACATCCACCGTCCCGCCCCAGCCTTCGACCAGCTCGAGCCTCGTGCCGTCATGCTCGAGACCGGCATCAAGGTTATTGACCTCCTTGAGCCTTACGTGCAGGGTGGAAAGATCGGTCTCTTCGGTGGTGCCGGTGTTGGTAAGACGGTTCTCATCCAGGAAATGATCAACCGTGTGGCATCACAGCACGGTGGTGTATCGGTCTTTGCTGGTGTTGGCGAGCGTACTCGTGAAGGTACTGACCTTTGGATCGAAATGGAAGAGTCGGGCGTGCTTGAAAAGGTAGCGCTCGTATTCGGCCAGATGGACGAGCCTCCCGGCGTGCGCCTTCGCGTCGCGTTAGCAGCGCTGACCATGGCTGAATACTTCCGTGACGTACAGAACCAGGACGTGTTGCTGTTCGTTGACAACATCTTCCGTTTCGTTCAGGCCGGATCAGAGGTATCGACCTTGTTGGGACGTATGCCTTCAGCAGTGGGTTACCAGCCGACACTCGCCGACGAGATGGGTGAGCTCCAAGAGCGCATCACCTCGACGCGAGGAAAGTCAATTACCTCGCTCCAAGCGGTATACGTTCCTGCTGACGACTACACCGACCCCGCTCCGTTCACCACCTTCACCCACTTGGACGCTACGACTGAGCTTTCACGCCAGATTGCCGCCTTGGGTATTTACCCGGCCGTGGACCCCTTGGCGTCGAGCTCGAACATCTTGGCTCCAGAAATCGTCGGTGAGCGTCACTACGCGGTAGCGCGTCAGGTACAGCAAATCCTGCAGCGCTCCAAGGAACTTCAAGACATCATCGCTATTTTGGGCATGGACGAACTCTCCGCGGAAGACCGGCTGACGGTTAACCGTGCCCGTCGTATCCAGCGGTTCTTGTCGCAGCCCTTCTTTGTCGCTGAAGTCTTCACCGGCCAACCTGGTATCTTCACCCCGATTGCCGAGACCATTGAGTCCTTCGAAGCCATCGTCAAGGGTGACTTGGACAACATTCCAGAGCAGGCCTTCTTGAACGTCGGCGGCGTCGAAGATGTGCTTCGAAAGGCTCACGACCTCAACAAGGATGCCAACTAGTCATGGCCATGATCGGAGTCGAGGTAGTTACCCCGGAGAGAAATCTCTTTACGGGTGCTGCGGTTTCGCTCGTGACCAAGACTTCCGAGGGTGACCTCACGGTGATGGCTGAGCACGCTGAGCTCATTGGTGATGTCATTCCCGGCGTTACCAAGATTGAGTTTGCGTCGGGCGAGATCATGGACGTCGTGGTCCACGGCGGCTTTCTTCAGGTTCACACGGAAGAGGGGGCAGCCGACGACCTCTTTCGTGACGGCGAGGAAGCACCGGCTCGCTCAACGCGCGTTACCTTGCTTGCCGGCGTGGCCGAGTTAACGACAGACATCGACCTTGCCCAGGTGGACGTGGAGATTGCTGAATTTGAAGTCGCCGTCGATAAGTTCGCAGCGCTCTTAAGCGGAAAGGGTCCTGAGGACCCCACGCTCAAAGAATCAGAGTTCGAACTCGAACAGGCTCGTACGGCGCTTGATCGCGCTCGCCTTCGCAAGCTAGCGGTGTCGGCCAAGTCTGCTTCCTAAGGCCCACACGGCCCTACGTGTCGCCCTAGAAGGCGATAGAAGCAAACTCAGCGAGTTTTTCGAGTCGGTGGGTCGCCGTGATCTTACGGCGCGTACCTGATTTAGAGCGCATGACCAGTGATTCGGTGGTTGCTCCCCAGGAGTGGAAACGCACGCCTTCGAGTAATTCGCCATCCGAGATAGCGGTCGCAGAGAAAAAGCAGTTATCCGAGTCAACGAGGTCATTCGTGAAGAGCACCCGATCGACGTCGTAGCCCGCGTCGAGCGCCAATTGGCGCTCAGTATCGTCGCGAGGCTTCAAAATGCCCTGGATTTCACCGTCAAGACATTTCAGCGCCGCCGCCGAGATAACACCTTCGGGGGTGCCGCCGATGCCCATCAACATATCTACTCCAGAGTTCTCCCAGCCCGTAGCGATAGCACCGGCTACGTCACCATCGGTGATGAGGCGTACCCGAGCTCCCGCTTGACGAACTTCACCAATGAGTTCTTCGTGGCGGGGTCGGTCCAAGATCACCACCGTGAGATCACGAATGGGCTGGCGAAGCTTTTCCGAAAGCGACCTGAGGTTTTCCGTAGGTGTGGCGTTTATATCTACGGCTCCAACGCCTGCTGGACCGACGGCAATTTTGTCCATGTAGACGCAAGGTCCCGGGTCAAACATCGATCCCCGCTCAGCCACTGCAATCACGCTGATGGCGCCGGGCCGACCCTTGGCGGTCAGGGTGGTGCCATCAATGGGGTCAACGGCAATGTCGGTTTCGGGGGGTACGCCCGAGCCAATCTTCTCGCCGTTAAACAGCATGGGCGCTTCGTCCTTCTCACCTTCGCCGATGACGACGATGCCGTCCATGGGGACGCTCTGGAGAACCACACGCATCGCTTCTACGGCTGCACCGTCAGCCTCGTTCTTATCGCCACGGCCGAGATAGCGAGATGCAGCCAAGGCAGCTGCCTCAGTCACACGGACAAGTTCGAGGGCAAGGTTGCGATCAGGGGTTTGGCGGTTGTCGGACACGCAGAAAACTTAGTTCAGGGCTGGACCGCAGGGGGAATACCCAAACGCAGCCCTCACCCCAGAAAGCGGCAATAATCGATGGCGTGAAGACCATCGTTGTGGAACCCGGAGCGCCCCTTAGGGGATCGGTACGCGTGGGCGGGGCCAAGAACTCAGTTCTCAAGCTAATGGCGGCATGTTTACTGGCCGAGGGAACCCATAGGATTACTAACGTCCCGGCTATATCTGACGTCGACACCATGGCCGAAGTCTTAGAAGCATTGGGCTGTGGCGTCAGCAAGCCTGAGCCCGGGGCTTTGGAAATTAGCGTCCCCGCACGCGAGCAGATCAGCCCCGAAGCGCCCTATGAGCTCGTTGAGCGCTTTCGCGCCTCCATCGTGGTGTTGGGCCCTCTCTTAGCTCGTTGTGGGAAAGCCCGCATGTCTCTGCCTGGCGGCGATGATTTCGGTTCTCGCCCCATTGACTTTCACATTGAGGGCCTCGCTACGATGGGTGCGGTTTTCACCGCTGAGCACGGATGGGTCGACGGTGCGGTGAAGACGTCGAACCAACGGCTCAAGGGTGGACACCTTGTCCTTGAGTATCCGAGTCATACGGCCACGGACAACTTGGTCATGGCAGCGGTGCTCGCCGATGGTACGACGGTGATCGACAATGCCGCCAAGGAGCCGGAAGTCGAAGACTTAGCCACCATGCTTAACGAGATGGGCGCCCGCATCGAAGGGATTGGCACCTCGCGACTCACCATTCACGGCGTCGATGCCCTGGCTCCCGCTGATCACGTGGTGATCAGCGACCGAGTCGTGGCTGCCACCTACTTGCTTGCTCCTGCTTTGGCCGGAGGGGAGGTGCGCGTCGAAGACGCCCATGGTGAGCACATGGAGACCTTCTTAATCAAACTTCGTCAAATGGGGATGGAAGTGGATGAGTCGGGTCCCGGGATTGCCGCGGCAAGGTCTAGGAGACTGACAGCGGTCGATATCGCCACCTTGCCGTATCCAGGGGTAGCAACCGATTACAAGCCCTTTCTGGTGGCTGCCCTGTGCGTAGCCGAGGGGGTGTCCATTGTCTCTGAGAACCTCTTCGAGGGTCGTTTCCGCTACATCGAGGAGCTCAGACGCATGGGAGCGGACGTTCGTACTGAAGGCCACCACGCGGTGATCCGCGGCGTCGAGAGACTCTCGGGAGCCATGGTGAAAGCTCCCGACATACGAGCTGGCGCAGCCTTGGTCCTCGCAGGTCTTGCCGCCGATGGCGAAACGCACATTGCTGGAGCCGAGCACATCGAACGCGGCTATGAAGATCTTGTCGGCAATCTGTCTCGATTAGGAGCAACAGTCGCGTGGCGCTAAGTCGGAACCCTATCGAACTCATCTCGCAGGCTAGGCAAGGTTCACGGACGGCACTCGCACGACTACTCACCATGGTTGAGCGCGGTGGTGCTGAATCAGAAGCCGTTGCCTCGTTAAGTTATCGAGAAGCCCCCCCGTATACCGTCGGCCTTACGGGAGCGCCGGGGGCGGGCAAGTCGACGCTAACGGATCGTCTCATCACCGTTGCTCGAGGTGGGTTCCCCGAGATCAATGGTGCAGCCGGGCTTGTAAACGATCAAGTAGCCGTTTTGGCCGTAGATCCCTCGTCACCGTTCACGGGGGGCGCGATTCTTGGTGACCGCATTCGCATGCAAGAACATGCGACCGATCCCACCGTATTTATCCGTTCCATGGCCACACGCGGCCATCTTGGTGGACTTTCCTTGGCGGTACCCGATGCTGTTCGGCTACTTGGCGCCGTAGGGATGCCGACCGTACTCGTCGAGACCGTCGGGGTTGGACAAATGGAAGTGGAGGTTGCCTCTGCTGCTGACACCACGGTGGTGGTCATGAATCCGGGCTGGGGCGACGCCATGCAAGCGAACAAGGCGGGCCTCTTAGAAATCGCTGACATTTTTGTGATCAATAAAGCCGATAGGCCCGGCGTCCGGGAAACCCGTCGAGACCTCGAACAGATGCTGGATCTTTCGAATACGGAGTCTTGGCGCCCACCGATCATTGAAACCATCGCTCATGACGGAACGGGTCTCGAAGAAATGTGGCACACCATTGCCGAACACCGAGCGTCGCTGATGAACCGAGCGGAGCTCGAAGCACGACGGGGGCGACGCCTCGCGGAGGAG
This sequence comes from uncultured Actinomycetes bacterium, assembly GCA_903875425.1. Classification (GTDB taxonomy): domain Bacteria; phylum Actinomycetota; class Acidimicrobiia; order Acidimicrobiales; family RAAP-2; genus CAIQWC01. The sequence continues at coordinate 220,562 of CAIQWC010000040.1, forward strand.
TTGCGCCGTGTGATCGCTGCGAAGTTAGCTGATCAGGTCGAACACGTTGCTGGGGGAGTGGCCTTCAACGAACAAGTACAAGCGCTGGTGAATCGCAGCAGTGATCCCTATAGCGCTGCTGCGAAGCTGATTTAGCGGCCGAGTTTATTGCGAAGATCCGTCGCCGCGAGCTCTGGCGGAACAATGTTGATGGCAACACCCGTACCCATTTCAAAACCTGCGCGTGTGGTGGCCTTGGGTACTAAGTGAATGTGCCAGTGGTAGGTCTCTGCTGAACGGAAGGTTGAGGAGTGAAAGACCAAGTTATAGGCAACGTCACCGAGGCTTGCTTGGAGGGCCGTCAATGCTTTGGTGGTCGCCCGGCCAACGCCGGCAATGGCTTCGTCGGCGGCGAGGTGAAGGTGGCTCGCGTGCATCGTCGGGAGAATCAGCATTTCGTAGGGTACCGACGCCCAATAGGGCGAGAGCACAACGACGTCATCATCGGCGTAGACCACCCGCTCGTTCACCGCGAGTTCCGATTCAATCGTGGTGCACAACAAGCATCGTGCCGCGAAGCGTGAGAAGCGGGCTTGCTCCTCGGCCACCTCGCGGGGAACAAAGCTCATCGCCATGAGCTGGCCATGGGGATGTTCAATTGACGCACCGGCTTCGCGACCAGCGTTCACGATGGCTTGGGAATAGCGAAGGTTTTCAGATTTTGCGTGGTCGCCAATGCGGTCTCGCATGATGGCCATGACGGCGGCAGATTGTCCTTCGCTCAACTCAGCCCAGGTTCGGTCATGATCGGGGCTCAGCACCAAGACTTCATGAATCCCTCCCGCGGTACCAGCAGTGAAGACTGGGCCGCGATTCTCAACGATGAAAGGTTCGTCGCCTTCGAAGGCGGGGTATTTATTGGCGATAACACGAGTGATCCAGTTACCTGCCTCGTCGGTGATGACGCGGGCGGGGGGCGTGGGTTCTTCGTGTCCCGGACAAAAGGGGCAGGGTTTGAGGGGTTCGTGTCGGAGCCGTTCGGCGTGCAGTACGAAGGCATCGGGACGCTGCGCTCGAGCGGCCGAGATCACGACCCAGCGACCCGAAAGGGGATCCAAGCGCATCTCGGTACTCATCGACGCTGCCTACTTTCCGTCACGTTCTTCACAACTCCAAGGGTACTTAACCCAGCGCCGGAGCAGGGGTCATGACTTTGCCATCATGACGACGATGCCGAAGGCCACAATGGCAAGGATACCTAAGCCGAATACGAGGGCAGCAATGGAGAACGCTACGCGCTTCGATCCGTGGGCCGTAGAGGCCGATGCGCGAAAGCGAACGGTGAACGACACGAAGACCACAGTGACCAACGCGAAAGTAATGGAGATACCAAAGACCTTAAGGAGGCTCAGCCAGTCAAAGAGGCCCGTCGACGACGTTGCGGCGACCATTAGGCAGCATCCTTAAAGAAGTCTTCAATGGGCTCGTGATCCGATCCCCACTCGTCGTTGACATTGTCTGCGTTGACGGGAGTCCGTCGCGAAGCCAGGTAAAAGCCTCCACAGATGGCGATGAGCGCCAGCAACATGGCGACGACACCGGCGGCTCCACCAATGGCATTAGCGACCCAAAAGACGCCTGCACCGACGATGCCAGCGGAGGGCAGGGTGATCATCCAAGCAAGTACCATCTCGCCGAAAACGCGCCAACGAACCGGATTACCCGTGCCAAGACCGACTCCGACCACTGACCCGGAGCACACCTGGGTTGTAGATAGCGGTACGCCAAAGTGCGTTGACGCAAGCAATACCGCAGCTGACGAGGTCTCGGCCGCGAAGCCCTGAGGAGTCTTGAGTTCAGTGAGACCCTTCCCGATGGTGTGGATGATGCGCCAACCACCGAGGTAGGTCCCGAGGGCGATAGCCGTTCCACAGGCGATAACCACCCAAAGCGGAACTGATGATGATTGGCTGACGTTGTGATTGGCGATGAGCGCCAAGGTGATGATGCCCATTGTTTTTTGAGCGTCGTTGGTACCGTGAGCCAAACTCACCAGGGAGGCTGATCCGATCTGGGCAACGCGATAGCCCGCACCGGTACTTTGTTCTTCTCCGCGTTTCGTAATCTTCAGCGCGATGAAGATCGCTAACGCCGCACACGTTGCCGCAACGACCGGTGCGATCAGCGCAGGAATTAGGACTTTGCCAAATATCCCTGGCCAGTGGATGCTTGCGGTACCAGCGTGGACCAACATTGCGCCGACGACACCGCCAATGAGTGCGTGACTCGAACTTGATGGTGTTCCGAAGTACCAGGTTGCGATATTCCAGATAATTGCTCCGACTAATCCTGCAAAGACGACATTCAAGGTCACCAGATCGGCGTTGACGATGCCCTTGGCAATGGTTGCTGCAACCGAGAGCGAAAGGAAAGCACCCAGTAAGTTGAGCACCGCTGAGAGAGCAACAGCAATCTTTGGTTTCAGTGCTTTCGTAGCGATGGAGGTGGCCATGGCATTGGCGGTGTCGTGAAAGCCGTTGGTGAAGTCGAAACCAAGGGCGGTCACAATCACGAGAGCCAGGATCACGTTGTTAGTCATTGGCCTCTTGTTTAGATGATCTTGGGACGAGAAAAGCCTAAGTTGGTGCCTATAGGGCTGAATTTCATGAAAAGTTCACCTTCTGATGGAAACAGGCGATGACATCGTCGAGAACTTGGCACAATGGACGGATGCTGCTCGCCACCTCGTCACATTCCACCCTCTTTGACGTTGTCCTCATCGCCCACATCTTGGTCGGGATTGCGGCCTTAGTGCTCGTCGTGGTTACCTACGTTTCGGCACTGCACCTGCCACGCGGCGATGAATCGGCCAAACAGTTTTTTCGTCCCGGTGCCCAGTGGCCACTTCGCATCGTCCACCTACTCCCCGTAACTGGCGTCGTTTTGGTGCTGACGAGTCATCACGACTTTGCCTTTTCCAATCCCTTTATCGGTATTGGTTTCGCGATTTGGTTCATCATGAGTGGCATCCTCGAGGGCATGGTGATGCCTTCGGTACGCGTAACGGTATCGTCGGTGGCTGAACACGGAGCGGTCGATGCTGCCAAACTGGCTCGTATTCGCTACGGGCTTGACGCCACCGCTGTTCTCCTAATCGTTGCAGCTGTAGTGATGGTCGCCCAACCAGGTTCATGAATAGCGAGGCGCTTGTCAGCATTTCGGGCCTTGTCGTTGAACGAGATAGTCGCGCCATTTGCTCGGTGGAATCGCTTGAGGTTTTGTCCGGCCAACATTGGGCGGTCATTGGGCCCAATGGTTCAGGAAAGTCGACCTTGCTCTCGGTACTGTCGGCACGGCTGTGGCCGACGGAGGGTCAGGTGTCCTTACTCGGAGAGCGAATTGGACGAACCGATCTCCGAGCTTTGCGCGGGAGACTCGGTCTCTTAAGTTCGACGCTCGCTCGGCAACTAAGAGAGCAACTTGTCGCTCACGATGTCGTGGTTACGGGTCGTGATGGCGCCTTAGAACCATGGTGGGTGACCTACGACGACGCTGACCACATCCGCGCTGATGCGATGTTGGCACAGCTGGGAATGGGCAGCTATCGAAATCGAACGCTTGAATCGATGTCTGAGGGTGAACGCACAACCGTGCTCTTAGCCAGAGTGTTGATGGCCGAACCAGCCTTGCTCTTGCTCGATGAGCCAGCTTCGGGGCTGGATTTAGGGGCTCGAGAACGTCTCCTTGGCTTACTTGATGCCATTGCGCTCGACCCCGGAACACCACGAATCATGGTGAGCCATCACCTTGAGGAGCTACCCGCGAGTACGAGTCATGCCCTAGTTTTCAAAGATGGCCGAATTGTGGCCCAGGGGGCGGCCTCCGAGGTCATCGCTTCCGAGGTCATTAGCGAGGCCTTCGAGGTTAACGTCGAGGTCGAACGCCACGGGCACGGACGCTACGTCGTCCGCTCGAAAGCCTAAGTATCCACCACTTTTAGCCTTTAAATGGCTACCTTTGACTCCCAGCCGACAAAGGAGGCCGGGAGAAGTCATGACAGTCGTACTGATCCTTGTGGTGCTGTGGGGCGTGGCGCTCGGAATTCCGGCCGCCCGCTGGATCCAGCGCCGTTCTGGACAGGGATCGATCGACTCGTTTCATCATTCTCTCGACACCCTCGAACGGTCAGGGCCGAAACTAGTCGTGCCCGCCTACCGCCTGTCGGGTTCAGGTGCAGAAGCGTATGGGGATGAGCAACGGAACGCAACGTTCGGTAGTTCCGCAAAGCCCAAACTCGTGTTGCTTCGACCGCTGAACGGTTTAAAAGGGGATGCGATGTATCACGAAGACGATGCTTGGACAGACGACGATTCGGGCGAGCGCTACGAGCGCGTGTACACCGAACAAGACGGCTATACCTACGACGATGAGTACTTCGGCGCGGGAGTCGCGTCGGGTAGTTCGGGTCGTCGCATTGCAGCCGCAAAGCGTCGCAAGATTGTGCTTTCCTTAGCCGGCGTTTTTATCGGCACCTTGATCCTCGGTTTCGCAATGTCGGTTCTGTGGGATCTGACCTTGATTGCCTTCCTTGGTCTTGTGGGCTATGTGGGTCTGATGGCCCGTGCAGCCCTGGCCGAAGGCGGGACTGAGCGAGCTGCCATCCGTCCCAGCATGAGTGACCGACTCAAGAGTCGACTGCTTGATGATGCATACGACGATGATGCTTTCGATGACTATGAAGACCAGGGCTATGAAGAGACTCGGGTGGTGAGGGGTGGCGGTGAGCGTCACATTGCCCACCACGTGGCTCAGGGCGGTTCAGCGCAGCGCGACAGTGATGAGTACTACGACGAAGAAGACTGGTACGAAGAACCTCGTCGGGCTGTGGGCCGTTAGGCCGCCAAGGGCTACAATGAGGACCCCGTTGGGGGTGTAGCTCAGTTGGCAGAGCGCTACGTTCGCAATGTAGAGGCCGTGGGTTCAACTCCCATCACCTCCACCAACTGGAGAAGCCGGTGCGTAAGCGCCGGCTTTCTTCTCTTTGTGAGGGCGGTGATGGCCGTCTGAGCGTTATCTGCCATGATCAATATATGACAACGTTTGATGTTTTGAACCCAGCAACCGAAGCCATCATCGCCTCGATTAAGCAATCAACGGTGGCCGAAACTGATGCTGCCATTGACGCGGCAGCCCGAGCCTTCGAGAGCTGGCGCCATGTCGCCCCGGCAGACCGTGCCCGCTTGCTTCGACGTTTTGCAGATCTTGTCGATCAGAATCTTGAACAGCTTGCCCAGATTGAGGTTGCTAATGCTGGGCACACGATCGGGAATGCTCGATGGGAAGCGGGCAACGTTCGCGACGTGCTTGAGTACTACGCTGCCGCCCCAGAGCGAAACCTTGGGAAGCAGATTCCCGTCGCTGGCGGCATTGATATCACCTTTAATGAACCACTTGGTGTTGTCGGCATCATCGTGCCGTGGAACTTTCCCATGCCCATCGCGGGATGGGGCTTCGCTCCCGCGTTAGCGGCGGGCAATACCGTGGTGTTAAAGCCGGCTGAGATTACACCGATGTCGGCATTGCGCCTTGGTGAACTTGCACTCGAAGCTGGCCTTCCCGCTGGCGTCCTCACCATCATCACGGGTACGGGATCAGAGGTGGGCTGGCGCTTTGTCACTAACGAAAAGGTTGCCAAGGTCTGCTTCACTGGTTCCACGCAGGTGGGTAAGAAAATCATGGCGGGAGCTGCCGAACAGGTAAAGCGCGTCACCTTGGAGTTGGGTGGTAAGAGTGCGAATATCGTATTTGGTGACTCAGATCTCGAGCTGGCCGCGGCAAGAGCTCCCTACGGCGTATTCGATAATGCTGGGCAAGACTGCTGCGCTCGCAGCCGAATCTTGGTACAGCGCAGTGTCTTCGACCGCTTCCTCGAGTTGCTTGAGCCCGCAGTAAAAGGTTTCAAGGTTGGGGATCCCGCATCGGAGGATACTGAAATGGGCCCCTTGGTTTCTGCCGCCCAGCTCGGTGTGGTGCGCTCCTTTGTCCCCGACGAGGCCCCGGTAGCCTTTCAGGGCTCCGCTCCTGTCGGGCCGGGCTTTTGGTTTCCCCCGACGGTGCTCACCCCTCAAAGCCCATCAGACCGTGCGGTGGTGGAGGAGATCTTTGGACCTGTCGTCGTCGTCTTGCCTTTCGAGGACGAAGCTGACGCTATCCGCCTTGCAAACGACACCGTCTACGGCTTGTCGGGTTCGATTTGGACCAGTGATGTCGGCCGTGCGATACGCGTGGCACGGGCTGTTGATTCTGGAAACCTCAGCGTGAACTCGCACTCGTCGGTTCGGTACTCGACGCCGTTTGGTGGTTTCAAGCAGTCTGGAATTGGTCGCGAACTCGGTCCTGATGCGCTGTTGAGTTTCAGCGACGTCAAGAACGTCTTTATCGCTACCGAATAGTGATGAGCGACCGTGTCGCTCGCTGTGGGTAACTACCCCTTTACCTGTGGAAAGAGTTGTGGGTAGATCAACTGCTTCGGTGGAGTACCTATGAATGTCAGTGGAATTCATGAGGATTTCGTAGTTTTGCGTTGACCACGTCTCGGTGAGCATGCACAATACATGCCAGCAAGTAGTGCGATCCACCGCTCGAACAACAGGAGGGGAAACCCAACTTGAGGGCGTTGACGCAGGGGGCTCTCGGCAACGAGGGCTGGAGTGTCAGAGGGGAGTTCCTCGAAAGAGGGGTTCTTCCAGCGGTAAGGACTATGAGCGATGAGGTGATGTAATCCACCGAACGTCGTTGGCGGAGGAACTGGGGCAACCCGGGGAGGCCACGGGGACGGTTTTCGCAGGGGGCTCTCGGCAACGAGGGTTGGAGCGAAGGCAGGGCTGGAGGTTGGAAGGACCTTCAGGCTGGAGAGGCGAGGATCACCTCGGGCGGAGGAGGAATCCACCGAACGCGTGCTGCGGAGGAACTGGGGCAACCCGGGGAGGCCCAGTAAGCGTCTCTGTCAGGGGGCTCTCGGAAACGAGGGCTGGAGGCAGGGAGCGTCGGGGCCTGGAAGGACCCTAGAGGCAGAGGGAAGAACTTTCGCCAACCCGTTGAGAGAGCGGAGGTGAGCTGCCCGACACAGCGAGCCAGAGCCCATCTCAGAGCGGACGGCCCCGAGAGGCAGGAAACACGTTTCCGGTCACTCGGGGCCGGCTCGCAGCGGGAGTTAGTGCAGTGAGGCGAAACAGCCCGCGGGACGCGCACCTGACGAGATCAACTGCTCGAGTTCACGCTGAACGATAACGAGGTCGCCGGGATGGGTAACTCCTAGGCAGCGCGATTCGGTGGCGAGAACGCGAACGTCTCTCAGTGAGTGTTCCTTCAACAAAAATTTACCCTCGATCATGTCTTCGACCGCAACGGGTAGCAGTACCTCTGATTCTTCGCTGGCTGCCTTCGCGTGATTCATCGCCTGGTCGAGCACGCTCCACATCGCTGGAGCAAAGCCCCAGAGGTTCATGGACACTAAGCCATCAGGTTCGAGTACGCGCGGGGCTAGACCGTCTTCACTCAGAAATTCATCGCCACGGTGGATGACTTGACGACGCTCGGTAATGGAAACAAGGTGCTCATCATCAACAACGCACACACCTCTTGTGACGGGGTCACTACCGACAAGGGCTCCAGAAAGATGAAAACCGATCAGGACGTTGCTGGCCTTGGTTCGTAAGTGTCCAGCGAGAAGTTCCATAGCCTCATATCCATAGAGGTCATCGGCGTTGGAGACACCAAAGGCTGCCCCGTCGCTGACAAAGTCCCGGGCACAGAGGAGGGCGTGAACGGTTCCGAGCGCTTGGTCTTGAACAGCAAAGTCAACCGAGATCGACGATGGCCATACCGAAGCCACGTGCTCGCGAATTTCAGGACCGGTGTCGTTGTTAACAACGAGAACAAGATGCTCAAAGCCAGCGGCAACCGCGTCAGAAGCAATGAGGTCAATGACTGCTTCGCCGTGAAGCCCTATGGGGGCAAGAGGCTTGATCGCTCCAAAGCGACGGGCTCGCCCAGCGGCCAAGATAACGAGGGCGGGCTTACTCATGGATTCCACCGAAGAATCAGGCTGGCCCAGGTCATCCCTGCCCCAAAGCCCGTCAGTAAGACGAGGTCACCGGGCTTGAGACGGTCCTCCTCAATGGCGTCAACGAGGGCGAGGGGTATGGAGGCGGCGGACGTGTTGCCGTAGCGATCTACGGTGATCATGGCCTTGGATTCTTCGATTCCGAGACGCTGACACGCTGATTGAATGATCCGCAGGTTGGCTTGGTGGGGGACCATCAGGGCGAGATCATTAACCGTGATACCCGCTTTGTCCATAGCTTCATTCGACGAGTCAACGATGACCTGCACGGCTTTTCTGAAGACTTCCTTACCAACCATGTGGAGGTAACTGCCATGTTCGGCGTAGAGAAGATGTTTTAGATCACCATCGGAACCGAGCACGTAACTCAAGAGATCACCGGGACCGTCGGTGGCTTCGAGCACTACGGCGCCAGCACCATCACCAAAGAGGACTGCGGTAGAGCGATCGGTAAAGTCGGTAATGGTCGAGAGTTGCTCGGCGCCAATAAGGAGTATGCGGCGCAGCCCCGTAGCGAGCAGTCCATTGGCTACGGCCATACCGTAGGCAAAACCCGAACACGCGGCGTTGATATCGAGGGCGCCTCCGCTAATGCCGAGGGCGGCTTGAATGGCGACCGCAGTGGAGGGAACAATTTGATCTGAGGTAGTCGTGGCCAACAGCACCATGTCAATTTCGGCGCCGGTAATGCCCGCTACGGCTAGCGCACGCTGCGACGCGAGGATGGACAAACTCGCGACCGAACCACCGATGTAGCGCTGGCGGATACCGGTACGCTCAGTGATCCACTCGTCGGAGGTGTCAAGCGTTTTGGCGAGGTCGTCGTTGGTGACGAGCTTTTCGCCCAGGGCCTTGCCCCAACCGATGACGCGTAGTCCCTTCATCGAACGAACACTGGGCGAGGGGCGGTGGCGAAAAGCATTCTGATCAGCATACGAGGGCGAGAGCCTACAGCCGGGTTTTCAGCCCTGGGGGGCCGAAACGACAGCCAGCGTGCAGCGGGCATCACATATCGCTCGCTGGAGGTGATCAACGACACCAATATGCCATACGTGGATCGATCGACCTTTACGAATCGGGGTAGCGGTGGCAGTAATCATCCCCTCAGATACCCCTCGAAGGTGGCTGGCATTGATTTCTATGCCAACCACGGTTTGCCCTTGGCCCACGCTTAATGCCGCGCCCATGGATGCGGCCGATTCAGCGAGCAGGGCTGAGACGCCACCGTGGAGGAGGCCGAAGGGTTGGTGAGTTTTATCGGTGACATCGAGTTCTAAGACAACCCGGTCAGGCTGCGCCTCGACGACTCTGATCCCGAGATGCTTGTGGACACCTCGGTCCTCGATGCCTTCAAAGAGTGGATTATCAGCCATGGCTCCAGCCTAGGTCGGTAGGATCGCGGCATGGCTACGACGACCATTGACCTGCGCTCAGATACCGTTACGCAGCCAACGCCCGAGATGCGCCAAAGCGCCTTTGAAGCCATTGTCGGTGATGACGGCATGGGCGAGGACCCGACGGTAACGCTGCTTGAAGCAAGTTTCGCGGCGCGGGTTGGAAAAGAAGCTGCGGTGTTTGTTCCGTCAGGAGTGATGGCGAACCAAATTGCCCTTCGAATCTTGACGCGACCCGGCGACACGGTAGCGGCGGGTCGGCGGCAACACGTAGTTGGCTATGAGCTTGGTGCAGCGGGAAGGAATGCCTCCATTCAGTTTCAGATCCTTGATGATGCGCTGGGCACCTTTGATCTCAACGAGTTGGTCGAGGTTCTCGAAGGTGATGGATATCATCTCCCCTCGGTCACCGCGCTCTTCGTTGAAAACACCCACATGGCGTCGGGTGGCAGAACGTGGCCGATAGAGCAGCTGCGCCGACTCCCCGAGATCGCGCAGGGACGACCGATTCATCTTGATGGCGCGCGCCTCTTTAATGCTGAAGTCGCGACGGGAGTTAGCGCCGTGGAGATCTGCGCCTCTGCGACGACGGTATCGGCGTGTCTCTCCAAGGGACTGAGCGCCCCGGTTGGCTCGGTACTCGCGGGCCCAGCAGAACTCATGGCAGAGGCTCGGGTGGAACGGAAGCGCCTTGGTGGAGCGATGCGCCAAGGTGGCATCATTGCCGCTCCAGCATTGCTTGGGCTCAACACCATGGTGGAGCGATTGGCTGAAGACCATCGCCGTGCCCAGATCATTCGTGAAGCGGTCGCTCAGCGCTTCCCTGACGTCGCGGCGTCGCTTGAGGGCCAGGCCACCAACATCGTGGTGTTCCCTCATCCCGAGGTGCCGGCACTCTTGGCTTCGCTAGCATCTAAGGGTATTCTCGCGGGTCCCGTGGCCCCTGGTGTCGTGCGTTTTGTTACGCATCGCCATATCGATGACGCGATGGCCGAACAAACTGCCGAGGTAGTGCTCTCCCTCTGAGGGCAAGGTACGTGACTATCCTCGTGCTCATCGCTCGTCACCGAACCCTAGGACCCCGAGTTCATGAGAGAATGGCAGGGGTTCATTACGGCGACGAGGAGATAGGGGGATGACGGTGGACACCAATATTGTTTTGCTTTCACGTGTTGTGCACCGCCACCTCGTGGATGAGGCTGGTGATCGTATCGGTCGCATCGAAGACGTCGTCATTCGACTGGGAGACGTTGCGCACCCGCCGATCGTGGGCCTGGTCGTTCGCTTCGCTGGCCGAGACCTCTTTGTGCCCGATCGAAAGATCGGCTCCTTCGCGGAGCGGGAAATTCCTTTTCTTGGTAAGCGAGTTGACCTTCGTCGTTTTGAACGACGAGAGGGTGAAATTCTCTTGGCTCGAGATTTACTGACGCGGAACTTGATTAATTTCGTAGGCGGCAAGTTAATTCGTGCTCATGACGTGATCCTCGCTGAATCCGATGGGACCTGGTCCGTCGTCGGGGTAGACCCTGCACGGCCGGGTCTTGCTGGCAAATTATTCTCGAGAGGCGAGACACATCGAGTAGTTGACTTTGCCTCGATCGAGCCCTTCGTCGGTCATGTGCCTACGGCCAAGTTACGAATTCCCTATCGGAAATTAGCCAAGCTGCATCCCGCCCAAATCGCTGACTTGGTGGAAGCGGCGAGCCATGACGAGGGCGAGGAGATTATTGAAGCGGTAGGCGAAGACGCAGAGCTCGAAGCTGACGTCTTCGAAGAGCTCGACATGACGCACCAAGTTGAGTTCCTCGAAGGACGAAGCGATGAAGAAGCTGCCCGTATCCTTGACCGCATGGCATCTGATGATGCCGCTGACTTGCTCTTAGAGATTGATCAAGAGCGGCGTATTCCGGTTCTGGCTTTTCTTGAGCCAACGCAGCAATCTAAGGTCAAGTCCTTGCTGAGCTACAACTCAGAGACTGCTGGTGGTCTGATGAGCCCTGACTTCGTTGCGGTGGCCGTCTCGGGCGATGTCGCGTCGGCCCTGGAGGCCGTGCGGGACTCATCAGCCCCCTCTGCGGCACTCAATGTCGTCTACGCCACGGATGAGGCTGGTCACTTGCTCGGATCAGTCGCGCTTGCCACCTTGGTTCGCAGCGTCGGGAATCTCGCTCTCAGCGAGGTCATCGGCGATGAGCCCAGTCACGTTCATCCCACGTGGGACCTGCACAGCACTGCGCGTTTAATGTCCGACTTCAATCTCACGGTAGCCCCCGTAGTCGATGAAGAACACAAGACCATTCTTGGCGTCGTTACTATCGATGACCTCGTGGAGCAACTCCTGCCACAAGGTTGGCGCCGTGAGTTTGGCATGTCGAGGGTTGAAGAATGACCCCGAAGATGCTGTTGATCGAGGAGAGAGGTTCATTCTGAAACCCCCAAGTACCACCTGGCAGGAACAATCCTGCACGGGCATGGCCGCAACGAGGACGGAGATCGCCTAGGGATCTTGCACGCTCTTTACCTTGTTAGCCGTGCTCGAAAAAACGAGAACGACGACCAAGCAACAAAGGAGGTGAGCAGTGTCCACCGATCAACGCAATAATGAAGACGAGGCAATTCACGGCGCCTTCGGTACTATTTCCCATCACGATCAGGGGAGTAGACGTTCCTGGAAAGCGAAGCTGCTCACGCTGCTTGCAATTCTTGGTCCGGGCATCATTGTTATGGTCGGCGATAATGACGCCGGCGGTGTATCCACCTATGCCCAGGCGGGGCAAAACTTTGGGTACTCCCTCCTGTGGATTCTGCCGCTCCTGATTCCCGTACTATTCGTCAACCAAGAGATGGTGGTGCGCCTCGGTGCGGTTACGGGCATTGGCCATGGCCGACTCATTCGCGAGCGCTACGGACGTTTCTGGGGCTTTACCGCCGTGATCGATCTCTTTGTATTGAATTTCATGACCATCGTTACGGAGTTTATTGGTGTTGGTCTGGCTCTTGAGTTCTTCGGTATCTCTCGGTACTACTCAGTCCCCATTGCTGGCCTTCTCTTAATCGCGATGACCACCTCGGGAAGTTTTCGCCGTTGGGAACGATTCATGTTCGTCTTCGTCTTCGCGAACTTCCTGGTCATCCCCTTAGCGATCATGGCGCATCCTTCGATGTCACAAATTGGTCGACACCTCGTGATTCCTGGGGTTCAAGGTGGCGCTACCTCGAACTCGGTGCTGCTCATCATTGCCATCGTGGGAACCACGGTGGCACCATGGCAGTTATTCTTTCAACAATCCAACATCATCGACAAGAAGATCTCTCCACGCTGGATTAACTACGAGCGGGCTGATACCGGTATTGGTTCAGTTATCACCGTGTTTGTCGCCACGCTGCTGGTCGCAACCACGGCTGCGGCCTTTAGTCACACATCGCTCTTCGGCCATTTTACTGACGCTCTCGGCGTCGCCAATGGACTCAAGGTACATCTCGGTTACTGGTCCGGGGCATTCTTCGCCATTGTCTTGCTCAATGCTTCCATTATTGGAGCCGCTGCGGTCACGCTCTCTACTGCCTATGCCTTCGGTGATCTGGGCAAGAAGCATCTGAGTTTGAATCTCAAGGTTCGTGAAGCCAAGGGGTTCTACGGCGGCTTCGCGGCGCTGGTACTCGTTGCTGTTGGCGTTGTACTCACCCCGGGTGCTCCGCTGGGGATCATTGTTACTGCCGTGCAGGCCCTCGCCGGCTTACTCTTACCCTTAGCGACGGTGTTCTTACTCTTGCTCTGTAATGATGCTGACGTGCTAGGCCCCTGGGTGAATCGTCGCTTGCTGAACGTCGTTGCTACCGTGATTGTCTCGGTCCTCGTCGTGCTCTCGCTGATCTTGATGACCACCACGGTGTTCCCTCATATCAACGTCGTGAGCTTGTCCTCGTGGTTGGGACTCGCGCTCATCGCGATCTTGGTGATGAGCGGCTCGTTCTGGTTTCTTCGTAGGGCCAGTAGTCCGGCTAAACCATCCTTCGAGGCTCGTAGTACCTGGCGCATGCCACAGGCGGTACTGCTTGATCGTCCAGCCTTAGTTGGCTGGCGTCGTGTGGTACTTGGTGGCCTCTTTATCTACCTAGTCCTCTCTGTCATTCTCCTCGTGGTTAAAGCTGCTCAGCTCGCGCACTGATCATTGGTACCGGTCTTGCCTCGTCTCCTCCTCGTCCATGCCCACCCTGATGATGAGTCACTCTTTAGTGCACTCCTCACCTTGAGAGCAAAACAACAGGGTTGGTGGGTTACGCTCGCCACGATGACCGACGGTCGGTTTGGTTTTGATCCCAGCGGTCGAGAGAGCATCGATACAGCCCACGATCCTGACGCCACCGCACAACGTCGACATGACGAACTCGTGGCTGCGGCGGCAGTACTTGGCATTGACGAACTGGTCGAGGCGGCGTACCACGATTCGGGTATGGCTGGATGGCCGACGAACCAAGTGAGCGAAGCGTTGGCGCAGAGACCCCTAGCTGAGCTCGTCGAAGTAGTGGGTCGCCTCATTGATGCCAGCCAAAGCGACCTTGTGGTGACCTACGGCCCTGATGGTTTCTATGGTCACCCCGACCACCTTGCTTGCTATAGAGCAGTCGACGGCGCTATGGCGCTTCGCCCTTCTATAACGGCGTTAGCGCCGGTGGTCGCGTCGGGGTCGCTTGACATGTTGTCAGCGCACTTGCGCGCCACGGGAGCTCGGCTGCCTGATTGGCTGGGTCAAGGCCTCGTCCCTGGGGTGGCCCGATCCGAGATTGCAGGAAGCGTCAGCAACGTGGCTTTTTCCCGCGACAAGCAAACGGCTTTAGGGCAGCATCGCTCGCAGCACGACAATGATCTCTTCGCACAGCTCGATGACGACGCTTTCTTTTCGGTACTTGGTACCGAGTACTACCAAGTGCTCTATCAAGGAAGTGATGAGTCCCTCGCCTTAGCGCTCAGCCTCTTGGATAACACCTCTAACCTGATCCCATCATGACCGCACCTTGCATTGTCTTCGTCCACGCTCATCCCGATGACGAGGCTTCCTCGACAGGGGCTACGATCGCCAAACTCCACGCCGAAGGGGTTCGGACTGTTCTGGTTACCTGCACAGGCGGCGAACTAGGCGATAGTCCAGCGGGCGTTACACCTGAACACGACGATCACGATACGGATGAGGTTGCAGCCCACCGAAGGGAAGAACTTGAAGAGGCCTGCAAGATCTTGGGGGTAGATCGCTTGGTCATGCTTGGCTACCACGACTCAGGGATGATGGGTTGGCCGAGTAACGATCGACCCGATTGTTTTTGGCAAGCGTCGGTGGAAGAAGCCGGGAATCGACTGGCAGCGATCATCGCCGAAGAGCATCCGCTTGCAGTCGTGACCTACGATGAAAAAGGCTTCTACGGCCATCCCGATCACATCCAAGCGAATCGCATTACTCGTGCTGCGCTGTCGCACTTCGACCAAGCGCCAGCGCTCTTCTACCCGGTTTTGCCTATGAGTCGTGCGCGTGCATTCGCTGACATGCCTCGACCAGAAGGCTTGGAAAGTGATGGACCCAGCATGGAAGAGATGGAAGCCATCGCGACACCTGATGATCAAGTAGTCGTCATCGTTGACGGCCGTGCTTTTGTCGGCCTCAAGCGCAAAGCGCTCCAAGCCCATGCATCGCAGACTGAATCGTCATTCTTCCTCACCATGCCAGAAGCCATTTTCGAACAGGTCTTTGGTTTCGAGGCATACGCCCAACCGGGCCATAGCGGGGGCCCAGTCCGTGATTCCCTTGTAGGTTCGTCGATCCTCTAGTAGCGGTAGGTGTCAGGTTTGAAGGGACCCTCAGCACTGAGGCCGAGGTACTCGGCTTGGCTGGGGAGCAGATTCGTCAGGGTCACCCCAAGAGAGTCGAGGTGGAGCCGGGCGACCTTTTCGTCTAGGTGCTTGGGGAGTACGTAGACACCAACGGGATATTCGTTGATGTTGGTGTGCAACTCAATTTGGGCCATCACCTGGTTGGTAAAACTGGCCGACATAACAAAGCTGGGGTGGCCGGTGGCATTACCAAGGTTTAGCAATCGGCCTTCGGACAAGATGATGATGGAGTGGCCATCGGGAAAGGTGAACTCATCAACCTGGGGCTTAATGGTGATGCGTCGAACGCCCGGTGTAGCGGCGAGACCAACCATGTCGATTTCGTTGTCAAAGTGACCAATATTGCCAACGATGGCTTGGTGCTTCATCGCGGCCATGTGCTCGACGCGGACCACATCTTTGTTGCCAGTAGCGGTGATAATGATGTCAGCGCGGGTAATGGCGTCTTCGAGGGTCGTTACCTCGTAGCCGTCCATGGCTGCTTGGAGCGCGCAGATGGGGTCAATTTCAGTGATGATGACGCGAGCCCCCTGGCCACGAAGTGACTCGGCGCAACCTTTACCAACATCGCCGTATCCACACACGACCGCCACCTTGCCGCCGATGAGTACATCGGTGGCTCGGTTGATGCCGTCGACCAGACTATGGCGGCAACCGTACTTATTGTCAAACTTTGACTTCGTTACGGCGTCATTGACATTGATAGCGGGGAATAGCAACTCGCCGGAGCGCTGCATTTCGTAGAGGCGGTGGACGCCCGTAGTTGTCTCCTCGCTCACTCCTGTAATGGAGTTGGCGGCAGCCGTAAAACGACTCGGGCTCTCAGCGATGAGGGTCTTGATGAGACCGAGTACCACGGTGTACTCCTCAGAGTCGGCGTTCGTAGGGTCGGGAACGACGCCGGCTTTTTCAAATTCAAGTCCCTTGTGAATCAGCAGGGTTGCATCTCCACCATCGTCCAAGATGGCAGTCGGGCCGTCTTCGCCAGGCCAGCGAAGTGCTTGATCGGTGCACCACCAATACTCATCGAGGGTCTCGCCCTTCCACGCAAAAACAGGCACACCCTTGGGCTCATCGACGCTTCCATCGGGTCCAACGACGACAGCTGCGGCTGCGTGGTCTTGGGTTGAAAAGATGTTGCAACTAGCCCACCGCACGTCGGCGCCCAGAGCGACCAGAGTTTCAATCAAGACCGCCGTCTGAATCGTCATGTGCAGACTGCCGGTGATGCGGGCACCTTTGAGCGGTTGGCTCGTGCCGAATTCAGCTCTCATAGCCATGAGGCCAGGCATTTCGTGTTCGGCGAGACGAATCTCGTTACGGCCGAATTCAGCAAGGCTCAGGTCAGCGACCTTGAAGTCGAAAGTGTTGGCGGACATCGTTGGCTCCTCTGGGGATCGTTGGGGCCGAATCTCGCCCATGTATCGACGGATGTTCTTCGGCACGATTAGGTTAGTCACGTTGGCCTCGAGTGTGGCCTATCCCGAGGGTTGGTTGTTTAAAACTTGTCGCTATCGATTTCCGCCATCATCACCTTCCACCACGAAGGCGCCCTAGCCCATCCGACCTTGCGGTCGGTGGCTGCCGCAGTCGAGCGGGCCGAGGCCGCAGGGGTGGCCGTTGAGGTAGTGGTAGTCCTTGACCGCCCCGATGAGGCCACCAGAACCGCAGTTGCAAGCAGCGTGGCCCATCTCCTTCCCCAAGCCCAGATGCTTGCGTCTTATTTCGGGGATCAGGCGGAGTCGCGAAACGAGGCGATTAGCAAGGCTTCAGGTGACCTCGTGGCCCTGATTGACGGAGATGACCTCATCGGCGAGTCCTGGCTCAGCGAGGCCTCGAAGGCCCTCGAGTCCTGGGGTCCCCGCGTGGTGGTGCATCCTTCGGTGTGTTTGATGTTTGAAGATCAGCCAATGCATCCGCCTGTGGCGTGGATAATTCAAGATTCGCGGAGCCGAGATTTCAATTTCTCGATGCTGGCTCAGCAGAATGCATGGCCGGCCTGTGTCGCGCTGTATCGATCCACGGCTCTTGAATTTCCGTTTGTGGCCACGCCAAATGAGGAAGGATTTGCTGCTGAAGACCTTCATTGGAATCTAACCTTGCTTGGCGCGGGTGTCCACCATGCTCCGGTGCCTCAAACAAGTTACTTCTATCGAATCCGAGGTCACCAATCAAATCTCCGTAAAGGCCGCCCTATACGACCCGTGGCCGTACTTCGCGATTCATCGCTCCTTCGATCCCTCGGACGCTTTGAGGTATCAGGGAAAAAGCCCGCAGTGCCGGTACCCCTTGTTAAGCGAAAGTGGTTCATGAGTGCCGTCTATGAGGTTTTAGATCTCATGAAACTTCTTGAGGATCGCTTGGCGCCACGACGAGCAAAGCGACGCAGGGATCGTGATGCGGCCACTTCGCGGGTTGCGATAGCGAGTGAGGCATGGTTTTTAAAGGCCGTAGACGCTGCAGCTCGAATCGAGCCCCGTTTGGCTACGGGCATGGGGCATAGCTATGCCATGCACCAAGTCACCAACCAGGCAGATCCCTTTAGCGATCTTTACTGGGAATTCGTTGACTACCTCGGCTCTGAACTTGACTCGCTTGTCATTGCCGAAGATGACGCACACCTGCCTCATGGCGAGATGGGAGTCACCATGGTGACTACTGCGTCGGGTTCTGGACGAGTGGCAACGCTTGGCCAGAAACTGGCTCATTTGAGCGACCCACACTTCAGTGCTGACCGACTCATTGCCGTGATCGTTACGCAGCTCACCCCGGCAACACTGAAGATTCATGCTTCCTCCTTGGCCTGGAGAGCGATGCTGCGCTGGGGTTTAGCGATGAGCCAATCCAGCGAGATTTCCGTGGTGATTTCAGCGAGTGACCTTCGAGATGATCGCTATTTCCTCCCCGAAGAAGTGCTTCGAATACGAGAAATTGTTCCTTTTCTTTCGGCCATCGTTGTAGAGAATCAAGCGATGGCGTCGATACTCACGGAGATCTACGGCGTAGACGAAAATCTGGTCTCCGTAGGAATAGGGGAGGCGGGGTAGTGGCCGAGATCAGTTTGGTCGTCAACGCACACCGTGAAGGCTCTGGCGCTCACCCAACGATTCGCTCCTTGATCGCCATGCTTGCACAAGCCACTGCCTCTGGACTGAGCGTTGAAGTTGTGGTGGTTTTCGACCGCAGCGATGACGCGACTCGGTTTCAAATAGGAGCGTTACGACGCTACGTTGATCCGTCGCTACTTGTCGTGGTCGAGGTGGACGAAGGCGATCTCGGCGCTGCTCGTATGCACGGCGTTGCCGCTAGTTCATCGGAACATATTGCATGGTGTGATGCGGACGATCTCTACAGTGCTTCGTGGCTAACGAGCGCCGTGACAGCGCTACGGGAGGCAAAACGAGATGTCGTTGTTCACCCTGCATGGCTTTTCAGTTTCGGCCAACGCTGCGATCGTATCGAGATTCTCCCGTCCGAGGGGTCGGATCTTGATCTTGGCATCATGCCCGCTTTTAATCCGTGGACGTCAATGGCAGCGACGACGAGAACCGTTCTTGAAGCACATCCCTTTACGCGTAACGCCTTAGAGGAAGGTTTTGGCCCCGAAGATTGGCATTGGAATCTCGAAACGCTGTTTGCTGGCGTGGCTCATCTGGTCGCTCCAGAGACCGCCGTGTTCTACCGTGTGAAGCACGATGGTTCGCTATGGCAATCGCAAGCGACGCGAGGGGTGACCTTACGACCTACTCCACTGCTCAGCGATCCTGAATGGGCGCAGCGTTACGCCGCGATTGCGGTTGGTAATGGCGAAGAAGCGCCCATGAGCCGCACACAACGATTTGCACAACGGTTTCCTGCTCTCACCTTGCCGATCCGTTTGGCTACGAGGAAATTTCGACCGGTACCGGCGTCTTCTACGCCGAGCGACCAGGGTGCAGAATCATGGATGCTCGCTGCTTTCGAAGCAGCAATTGCTTGTGAGCCAGCAATTCCCCCCCTGGCGTTCTACCTCTCGCAGGGACCAGCGTGGCGAGCACGCTTTGACGCATACTGCTCGTCGTATTGGAAGGCGGTAGCGGTACTCGGTCGAAATATCGATCGACTCTTCGTCGTCTCGAAGCACCTTGACGATGATGAAGTTGCCTTTGTCAACTGCTACGCGTCTGACCATCCAGAGGAAACGGTTGGACTGTGGTGCGAATATCCCGACGAAGGACTCATGGCTCGTCTCCATCCTTTGATACGAGCGGTGAGCGCGACCATGGACATGGAACCGCGAAATGGGGGCGCGCGTTCTGGCGAACGCCTGCTTGCCACGCTGGTGGTGCAATTGCGGCCCGAAGTGCTTCATGTTTTGCACAGCGCCGTAGGTCACCGGGCCCTAGCCACCTTCAGCGCCGCAATGCTAAAACACTCGAACCTTGAACTTAGGTTACGGCCCATCGCGACGGATACCCATGGCGCTCCCATGTCTTGGTATTTTGATTACCCGACGGATCCGTCAAGACTTCAAGAAATCACCGTGGCGTCCCAGGCGGACGCTGATCTCATCTCGGACATTACCGGTGCTGATCTCGCACACTTTCAGGTCCGCTGAAGGGATCTAGACGTTAAATCGGAATTCCACGACGTCGCCGTCGGCCATCACGTAGTCCTTACCTTCGATACGTGCCTTGCCCGCTGACCGGGCGTTCGCAATGGAGCCAGTAGCGACGAGATCGTCGAAACCAATAACTTCTGCTTTGATGAAGCCACGCTCGAAGTCAGTGTGAATGACGCCAGCTGCCTGTGGAGCGGTGTCGCCGATATGAATAGTCCACGCTCGAGACTCCATGGGTCCAGCGGTGAGGTAGGTCTGGAGGCCAAGAGTCTCGAAACCGATTCGGATAAGGCGGTCAAGGCCGGGTTCGGTGAGCCCATAGGAGTTGAGCATCTCGACCGCGTCGTCACGGTCGAGGGTCGCGAGCTCAGCTTCGAGCTGCGCGCAGAGCACCATGGCTTTGGCGGGTGCGACGTATTCGACGAGTTCCGTGACTACGTCGCTTGAGGCGAGCCCTGCTTCGGCAACGTTAAAGACGTAGAGAAATGGCTTCGCAGTCAAAAGGTGGAGGTCGCGAAGATCGTCGATGCTTACTTCCGCCGACGCCGAGAAGATAGTTCGACCTTCGTTAAGAATTATCTCAGCCTTTCGAGCGGCTTCCAACGCCGGGGTAACGCCACCTTTTTTGGCTTCTCGTTCCATCTTGGGAAGTCGGTTACTTATGGTCTGTAAGTCGGCCAAGATCAATTCCGTATTGATCGTTTCGATATCGCTAATGGGGTCTACACGTCCATCAACGTGAATAACGTCCTCGTCGACGAACACTCGTACAACTTGACAGATGGCGTCTGACTCGCGAATAGCCGCGAGGAACTGATTACCAAGCCCTTCGCCCTCGCTTGCTCCCTTCACGATGCCGGCGATGTCTACGAAGGTTACGGAGGCCGGCACGATGCGCTCAGAGCTAAAGAGCTCAGCGAGTACGCCCAAGCGTGGATCGGGGACAGCCACGACCCCAACGTTGGGTTCAATGGTGGCGAAGGGGTAGTTCGCTGCCAAGACATCATTCTGGGTGAGGGCGTTGAATAAGGTTGATTTACCTACGTTGGGTAGACCTACGATTCCAATGCTTAGCGCCATAGCTCCTCTTCCTCGCCGTTACTTGTGCCGCTTCGAGGGTACCCGAGCGAGGGAGCCCCTTATTACGTAGTGGTGTGTGCTACGGTCAGGTTTGATACACCTCGCGGGGGAAGTCGGTCGAAACCCGACACTGGTCCGCAACCGTGGGTGGCGATGTTCGCCACGAGTCGGGATGCCTGAGAGGTGGCAGAAATCCTGCAACGTCGAGACACGTGGGCGGGCCTGGCTTGGCCTTTCATGGGCGACCCCTGGTCCAAACACACCAGGAGATAACTATGAAGTTTTTGTTCCGCAGTGTGAGTATTGTCGCTGCACTTTCTTTAACCGTCGGTGTCGTCGCCGTTAGTGCTTCGCCCAAGGCGAAAGAGTCACGTGCGGTAAGCAGGGGAGCCTCGTGGCTGGTTGGCCAAGTTCAACCCAATGGCTCAGTTCTCGGCACCGCTGGCGTGAACTTTGACGTGACTGCCCAGACCGCGTTGGCGCTGTCGGGAACTACGGAGGCGAGGGTTGCTCATGCGGTAGCGATCTACCTTTCTAAGCATGTTCAGCAGTATGTGAACAACAGTCTCAACCCAGCTTCCAAGAGTGACAATGCGGCAAATCTGGCCATGTTGGTCAAGATCGCCCAGTCGACGAAGACCCAGCGTCAGTTTCACGAATCAACGTTGATCTTCAAAATTTTACAAACTCAGCAGTCCTCAGGACTCTTTGGGGTGCAGGACCCCACCTACAACGGCACACTGCGACAAGGACTGATTATTTCGGCGCTCCGCGGCGCGGGCGTGAAATCCAATACGCCAGCAATGACCAAGGCGACGAACTGGCTACTCGCTCAGCAGTGTCCCGGTGGTGGATTTTCTGAAGACGCGGCGCTCGACCCCTGCACTGGTCTGGCGAGTAACTTCCAGGGGCCTGACACCAACGCCACAGCACTCGCTCTTGTTGGATTGGCATCGGTGGGCCTTATCAGCTCGCCTGCGGCCAAGCACGCCATCACCTGGCTGAGATCCCAAGAGACGGCGCAAGCCGGTTGGGGCTTCTATTCGGGTAACACGACGGATTCGAACTCAACGGCCATCGTGGCAGGTGCCCTTCACGCAATGGGTGCGTCCCCCGCGTCGTCTGCGTTCGCCAAGGGTGGGGCCACGCCGATTACGTGCATTGAGCGCTACCAGACAGCGAGTGGTGCATTTGTCTACCAAGCGGGTTCGAGTCCTGACATCATTTCAACCTATGAAGCGGTGCGGGCACTCTCGATGATCCAGAAGTAATGCTGAAAAAGATATTCAGTGTGACGCTGACGACGCTGGGAGTTACGGCCCTGTTGGCTTTAGCGCCTGGGGTGCCTCAGGCCTTTGCGGCTACGAGCAAGGTCATTGCCATTGTGGTTGATTTTGGCAGCGGTTCATCGAAGGCAACGATTAGTCACTGCATTCGAGTTTCTCCATCAGCAACCGAGGCTGATGCGGTACAAGCGCTTATCACTGCGCAACGGGGCCAGAGCCTCCGATGGGCGTCGAGTGGGCTTCTTTGCGGCGTCGACGGCTACCCAACGACGGGGTGCGGCGTGAACGAGGCCAATGGGGGCTACGCATACTGGGCCTACTTTCACGGCACGGCCAAGGGTTGGGTCTACGCGAACAATGGCCCAGCAGAAGTTACTGCCAGCTCTAATCACGCGGTTGGGCTGCAATTTGAAACCAAAGGCAAGGGCGCCCCGAGTGACCCGGGTCCATCCGTAGCGCCTCGAACTGCGCTTGCGTGTGCCCACGGTGTTCTTGACGCCACGAAGAGACCGACGCCAACCCCGACCCACTCAGCGTGGATGGCAACGCTCGTCGCGGGCGGTCTCATCATCATCTTGATTCCCGCTGCATTTCTTGTGTTGCGAATCAGGCGTCGTGCGGACTAAGCGCTTAGTTCATCCGGGTGCTTGGTGGCTCTGGGCCGCTGGACTAGCAACCGCAGGCATAGCCACATCTAATCCCTTATTGCTGCTTGCGCTCTGTACTTTGAGCGTGGTGGTGGCTACGCAGCGTGGCCATCGCCATGTGGCCAGCACAACCATCTTGGGCTTTGTAAAAATTGCCGTGTTCGTGGTGACGGTTCGGATCGTTATCCAAGTACTTTTTGGCCAGCGAAGCCCTGGCCATACTCTCTTCACCATCCCCTCGGTGACCTTGCCATCGTGGTTGGCGGGGGTGTCCCTCGGAGGACCCGTAACGACCGAAGCGCTCTTGACCGCGCTGCAGGGTGGATTGAAACTTGCCGTGATTTTATTGGCCTTCGGAGCGGCGAATGCCCTGGCGAGTCCGCGAGATCTCCTTCGCTCGATGCCCGGTGTGTTCCATGAGGTTGCTGTCGCCATCACCGTGGCGCTGTGTTTTACCCCTGAGCTGATGGCATCGGTTCGTCGACTCCACGAGGCGCGGCGCTTACGAGGACGACCCACGCGCGGCATTGCCGGCATGCGTGGAATTTTAGTTCCCGCGCTCGAAGATGCCTTGGAGTCAGCAACAATGCTGGCCGCCTCCATGGGGTCTCGTGGTTTTGGCCGATCGATCGGTCATGCTTCAACACCACGACTAAACCGTGGCCTCGTTATTACTGGCGTCCTCATCGTGATAGTCGGTGGTTACGGTGTTCTCGCCTCGGACTCCACGGTCCCGGTACCGATTCCCGTATCGCTCCTAGGACTCGTGCTCGTGAGCGTCGGTGTAATCCGAAGTCACCGGCGAGCCGCTCGCACGCGGTACCGACGGGCCTCCTTCACGCTGGCGGCCGGACTGATCGGGTTATTGGGATGGATACCGGCGGCGAGCTTTTGGGTACTGTCACGCCTTGGCGCCGCAGGGATTCAATGGTCGGCGAGTCCCCTGAGTCCTCCACCAATTTCGCCCTGGGGTTTACTAGCGATTGCGGTCTCGGGTGCCGTTCTCTTCGTGGCACCGGCTCCCGTGGAGTACGGACGGGTTCCGCAACGCGGGACGACACTGGTGGAGGCCCACGGATGATTCGTTTTTCCTCCTTTGGGTTTCGCTACGAACCCAACAGCCCATGGATTGTTCGTGACCTCGATGTTGAAGTACTCGACGGTGAGCTCCTCGTTGTTATCGGGCCCACCGGATCGGGGAAATCTACGGTGCTGCGAGCTATCGACGGCCTCATTCCACATTTCAGTGGTGGCGAGATGCTTGGGGATGTGACTATCGCGGGGTATTCAATCCGCGAAGCAACCCCTACCGATCTCGCGGGTATTGTCGGTTACGTCGGCCAGAATCCAGTGCAGTCGTTTGTGACTGACCGAGTCGAAGACGAGATCGCCTACGCCATGGAGAACCTCGGAATTACTGCGGTTACCATGCGTCGTCGCGTTGAAGACGTCCTCGATGTACTTAACCTCCATGAGGTTCGCAACGAGCAGCTTCGATCACTTTCGGGTGGTCAACAACAACGCGTAGCAATTGCGGCAGTGCTCGCAGCATCACCGCGCGTCTTAGTTCTCGATGAGCCAACCTCGGCGTTGGATCCAGGCTCAGCCGAAGAGGTACTGAGCGCACTCACCCGACTCGTCCATGACGTAGGCCTCACGGTAGTCATCGCTGAACACCGACTCGAGCGAGTTTTACCCTTCGCGGATCGAGTGATGGCACTGACGCCCGAAGGCGTGACCCTGGGCCGGCCAGCCGACATTATGGAGCATTCACGGATCGCACCACCCATTGTGGAGTTGGGTCGCATTGCCCAGTGGAAGCCTCTTCCCGTAAGCGTGCGTGAAGCCCGACGCATGGCCGGACCGCTCGTTGAGCGACTCGCGCCCTTGCGTCCACCGCCCGCCCTAGCGGTGACCGGTTCCACGGTGGCCACCATGAACGTCGTCTCACTGCGCTACGGTCAGACACCAGCCCTTGTCGATGTGTCGTGGGACCTCGCTGGTGGGACCATCACTGCTCTGATGGGGCGAAATGGCTCGGGGAAGACATCACTGCTTAATTTATTGAGCGGTATGCGCGCACCCTCCACCGGTACTTTGCTCGTCGATGGCCATGATCCAAAGTCCATGAAAGCATCAGAGCGAATCGCTAGTGTGGGCCTGGTGCCGCAAGATCCGGGTACCTTGCTTTATTGCCAGAGTGTTGCCCAAGAGTGTGAAACCGCTGATCGCGAGCACGGCTTAGCGGCGGGGAGCACCTGGGCTGAACTCGAAAAGCTCGATGCCATCCTTGAGGCCTCACGCCATCCGCGAGACCTCTCTGAAGGACAGCGTCTCCAACTCGCCTTAGCGGTCGTGCTCGCTGCCCGACCAGATCTTTTGTTACTTGATGAACCCACACGAGGCCTTGACTACGAAGCGAAGTGGTCGCTGTGTTGTCAACTCACGGGCTTGCGAGACCAAGGCGTCGCGATCTTGCTAAGCACTCATGATGTCGAATTAGCCGCGTCGATTGCAGACCACACCGTGGTCCTCGCAGGCGGCGAGATCATCGCCGGTGGTGAGACGCGCGATGTTGTCCGTCAAACACCCGCCTTTGCTCCCCAGGTTTCGAAGGTTCTTAGCCCAGAACCATGGCTCAGTGTTCACGAGATTAGAGCTGCTCTTGAGGCGTCGTCGTGAATCGTATCCATCGTGCTGGCTTTACCGGCGGGACGCTCATTGGCGCCGTGAGCGTAATTGGTCTTGCGAGTTTGCTCTGGCCTTTTTTCCTTACCACCAACACCAATGTGAATCATGCACACGCTCACGACGCCCCCTTTGTACTCTTACTGATGGTCCCCGTACTCTTGGGACTCTGTGCCATAGAAATGTCGCGAGGTGGGATCGATGCTCGCGGGATTGCGGTACTCGGGATCTTGGCGGCTTGTGGTACCGCTCTTCGGATACCGAGCCCTGGCGTAGCCGGTCTCGAGCCAGTGTTTTTCCTGCTGGTTCTCGCGGGTTATGTCTATGGGGCTCCCTTTGGATTCGCGCTTGGGGGCTTGACGCTATTCGTGTCGGGGCTGGCCACCGGGGGAGTCGGCCCATGGCTACCGTTTCAAATGCTCTGTGCGGGATGGGTCGGCATGGGGGCAGGACTAATTCCCCATCCTCGAAGCCGAGAGCGTTGGGTATTGGCCGCCTATACGGCGTTCGCTTGTTTGCTGTATGGATCGGCTATGAACCTGTGGTTCTGGCCCTTTATAACGGGCTCGACTTCGTCGATTTCCTATGTCTCCGGCGGGGGGTGGCTCCTTAACCTTCGGCACTTCGTTGTCTTTGATGTGACGACATCGCTGGGCTTTGACCTACCTCGGGCGATCATCAATGTTGTCCTCATGGCGCTCTTGGCGGCACCGGTTCTCGTAGCCCTGCGCCGTTCTCTGCGCCGTACCGTGGTCCAGCCTTTGCCCACGTCTGGAACGATGGAGGTGTGCGACGTGTGAATACTCCCGCCGGCAGAGTGATCGAGGTAAACGCCATTCGATACAGCTTCGCTCGTGCGGGCGGGCCGGGAGGCCAGCACGTCAATACTTCCTCTACGAAAGCGACCATTCGTATCACTGTCGCCGATACGGGATTACCCGAGCGTGAACGCGTACGCCTCGAAGCACGCTTCGGACCCGTTATTCAGTTCACTGAGAGTCAAAGTCGCTCGCAATTGCGCAACAAGACGGTAGTCACCGAACGAGCATTGGGAGCTATTGACGAAGCTCTAACAAACACAAAATCTCGGAGAGCAACGAGGGCGACGAAGGGTTCAGTGGAGCGGCGATTATCTGACAAGGCGAGTCAGGCAAAGCGTAAAGCACAGCGCCGTTGGCGCGACGACGACGCGTAGTTACCTACTGGATTAAGCCTTAAGAACAGGCTTAATGGGTCGTGTATTGGCGTAGCATTGCGCGTCGAGTGAGTAGGCCCCAAGGCCGCGACCGCACTAAGTAGAACGCTCATTACTGCTTCCTTGCTGATCAAGCTAACGC
Source organism: uncultured Actinomycetes bacterium (assembly GCA_903875425.1). Classification (GTDB taxonomy): domain Bacteria; phylum Actinomycetota; class Acidimicrobiia; order Acidimicrobiales; family RAAP-2; genus CAIQWC01. The sequence continues at coordinate 247,582 of CAIQWC010000040.1, forward strand.
TGGGTGTGCTCGTCATCGTGGCTTCGGGCCGCTTCGGGATGCGCAAAGAGTTTCCGCATTCAAGCGGGGATTTCGGAACCCTTTCTTTTTTAGGGAAGATGCCGCAGTCGCTGATATGCCGAACACGCATGAGCCTCAAGGTTCGAAGAGTCCCTGAGAGGGGATCTCCCATGGTGACCGCAACCAGAGGTCATCTCGCATCGAGGCGGGGCACCGGCCTCTTTCCAAGGTTCCCTTGCAGTTCACCTATTGCCCCTGTGGGCGAGTTCACAGGTGGTACGAAGTTATAGATCTCTCGATGGTTTTTTCAATCCCAATAATGCGGTTGCGGGATTTTCGTTAGGTATCTCGACCTAGCTTTTCAAACGATGAGATTGTTAGCGGTCTCACGCCCAGATACTGATGGGTAATTCGAGGGACTCGACCGGGTAACCTGTACCTACCCGGAGGTAGCAAGCAAGGGCCGGAGGAAGAGC
>CAIQWC010000041.1 GCA_903875425.1 uncultured Actinomycetes bacterium
CAACTCGATTATTAGATGTGTCGGCCACGTAGACATTGCCTGACGCGTCCACGGCGACACCGTAGGGGTAATTAAACCCCGAGCCGATGGTGGTCTGGGTACCGTCAGGAGCCACCTTGACAACTTGGTTGTTTGCACTGTTGGCTACGAAGACATCGCCCGAGGCGTCGACAGCGACGCCAGAAGGGCGGCTCAACCCCGAGCTGATGGTGGTTGGGGCGTTGTAGCCCCCCGAGCCGTCAGGAGTCACCTTGACAACTCGGTTGTTGAGCGTGTCGGCTACGTAAACATTGCCTGATTTATCGACCGCGACGCCGAAGGGGACATTGAACCCATAGGCGATGGTGGTATCGGTTCCGTTAGGGTAGATCTCTCGTACTTGGCCGTCAGTAATGTCCGACACATAGACATTGCCCGATGCGTCAACGGTGACTTCCCCCGGGCCCCTAATCGTCGAGCCAATGATGGCCTGGGACGCCGCAAGGTGACTATTTAGTGAACACGTACCCGCTGAGAGGTAAGAAACGCTGCCGTCTTGATTGACGGCACAGACTGACGGTGTTGCCGAGGTCACTGACGTTGCACCACTGCTGCTCGTTGACACCACGGGAGTGAAGGATCCTCCAGGGGTCGCTGAAGCGGGAAGATTCGAGATGGTGGGGGTCAGCGATCCGGTCGCTCCAGCCGGTGCGGTACCGACGATTTGGAAACCAACAAGCGCCACCAAACCACTAAGGGCCACTGCAAAGGCGCTCGCGGCGGCTCCGATGCGGCGAGCAAGGTGTTGACGGTTCGGGATACCACGCCCCATGGGATACCTCATTTTGTTTAGTGGCAGCAGGTAGCTAAGAAATATAATTATCCGTCAAATTAGACCGAATTCATTCGAGCGTCAATGACGAAGGATCATCACATGCCTCGTCCACCTCACGGAACTTTCTTCATGCGTTCGACGTGCCGCCTACGAGAATCGGCGGGTAAGCAGGAACGAAAATCGAGGGTGGCCAGAGCGTCTTAGTCGAGCAGTCGTGAGAAGCTTGATGAGACCAAGGCGTCGGGGACGAGTACGACGCGACCCGCGACAGTTCCCCTTCGAAGTCGGTCGTGAGCTTCTTGGGCCTGAGACAACGCAAGTGTCTCAATGGGGCTCTTCAAATCATGAGCGTTCGCGAGTTCGATGAGCTCATGGAGCTCTTCTAAGGTTCCCCAAATGGAGGTGGTGAGTGACGCCTCGTTTGCTTGAGCGCCGAGGCCAAAGGGCACCCGGCCACCAAAGAGGCCGACCACGACGACGAGGCCTTGGCGGGCAACTGTGGATGAGGCTGCCGCCAAGGTTGCATCGGCACCAACAAAATCAATGATCGCGTCGTAGGGGCCCTCGAGTTCATCCAAGCTGCAAGCACGGCCTGCTCCGAGCTCTAGGGCCGTGGCACGCTTTTCAGCCGAGGTGTCCACGACCGTGATCTCGGCCTTCGAGAGCAGCGACAAATACTGAATGGCGTACTGGCCCAAGCCGCCAGCACCGATCACACAGACGCGCGAGCCCTCGTGGCCGAGGTGGGCGAGTGCCTTCTTGGTTGCGCGATACGCGGTGAGGCCACCGCAGGCCAGGGGAGCGGCGTGAATGGGGTTGAGGCCACCCAAGGGGACGAGGTAGTCCTCGGAGGCGACGACAATCTCTTCTGCATAGCCACCGTCGACAACGAGGCCAACTTCGGAGGAGTTAGGACAGATCATCTCTTGGCCAGAGCTGCACTGGGGGCAGTCGTCTTGGCGACATCCCCAGGGGGCGTAGACGATGACGGGCCCGAGGCGATCGTGGATGCCGACGATTTCGTGGCCCAAGATGCGGGGAAAGGAGACCGGATAGTCGCCGTCGACGACGTGGAGGTCTGAGTGGCACACACCACAAGCCGTGATGGTGACGCGTTCACCCCCGGGTCGCTCGGTGGGTCCATCGAGGACGACGGGCACCAGCGCCTGCCCAACCCCATTGAGAACGATGGCTTGCATGGCTCCAACTCCTTGATTCGAACCCTCGCTTGAGGATCGGTCTAGATTAGTTCTATCAAATATCAAGAATCAGGGGGCAGCGACCATGGCTACGCAAGCAACGCAAAATCTTGATGACATTGCCAAGATTTGTGAGGCCAACGCCATCCATACGGTTGAATTGGTGTTCGTCGACACTTGGGGCATTCCCCGATCCAAGCGGCTCCCCGTTCGCCAATTCTTAAAAGGTGCGGGCTTCGCCATCGCCATCGCCCCCATGATGTGGAACCCGCGCTGTGGGATTGAAGACACGTCGCTGGCCACCGTGGGTGACGGTCTCCCTGACGTCCATGCCACCCCTGATTACGACTCCTTCCGCGTGGCCGGCTGGGAAGAAGGTTTGGGCTCGGTCATGTGTGACCTGACCGATCTTCACACCCATGAGTACATCTCCATGGCCTCTCGGCCCATGTTGAAGCGTCAGTTGGCAAACTTTGCCTCCGAAGGCATGTACCCACAACTCGCCACCGAACTTGAGTTCCACCTACTGACTCAAGACTGGCAGCCGCTCTATAACGAAATCTTCTGTTACTCAAGCGATAAGGCAAGCGAACTCGAACCCGTCGTCGGCGGTATTCGTCACGCGCTCTTGCGCAGTGGTATCGAGGTCGAGGCATCGAACTCCGAATACGGCCCGGGCCAAATTGAAATCAACCTGGTATATGGCCCCGGGCTCAAGATGGCCGATGACACGGTGATCTTTAAACACGTGGTGCGTCAAATTGCTCGTCGCCATGGTTTCAACGTTACCTTTATGGCCAAGCCCATCATGAACGAATCAGGCAACGGTATGCACGTTCACCAAAGTCTCAATAATGCCGAAGGCAAGAATCTCTTTGGCATCGAGGACAGTGACGGCCCCATCCCCTCATCATTGATGAAGCGCTACCTCGCCGGGCTTCTCGCTCACCAGAAAGATCTTCAGCTCATTGCCACCCCAACCATTAACGGTTACAAGCGACTCGCCGACTACTCCTTTAGCCCCACCCAAGTGACCTGGGGCCTCGACCACCGACTCGTCGGCGTTCGAAGCATCGTCGAAGGCGAAGCAGCGAACCGCTTGGAAGTCCGTTGGGCTGCCGCGGATGCCAACCCCTACCTGGTGCTCACGGGTTGTCTCGCAGCTGGCTGGCACGGCATCCACGAGGACCTTCCCCTGATCGACATGGTCACGAGTGACCCTCACCGAGACCCTCAGTGGGAGCGTTTGCCCGGCACGATTGGCGAAGCGGTGAGTAACTTTGAACAAGCCAGCTTTACCCGTGAGGCCTTTGGCGAAACCTTTGTGCGCGTGTTCTCTGAGATGCAGCGCTTAGAGATTGCTAGCTTCCAAGCCCACGTGACGGACTGGGAACTCAATCGCTACCGCGACGTCATCTAATGCCCAAAGCGCTCATTGTCGCCCATGAGGCCGAGTACGGCCGCGCCATTGCCGGCTACGTCGGTGAGGGCCTCGAAGCTCGAGGCTTTGACTTAGCGTTCCACGGCATCTTGGATCCAGGGGGAACGATAGATACGGATCTGCCCGCGCCCGAGGATTTTGATTTGATTGTGGTCTTTGGCTCCTTCCATCACGCATATGACGAAGCTGACAAGTCCTGGTTAGATCCTGAGCGCGCGTGGATCACCCGCGCCATTGAGGCCCAGGTGGCCTATCTCGGGATTTGTTTTGGAGCGCAGCTACTCGCGCAAGTTATTGGTGGCAGCGTAGAAGCGGCCCCAGCCGTCGAAGCTGGTGCCATGACCATGGAAGCGGTGGGCCAATGTCCGATTCCCCTAGGGCCCTGGTTTACCTGGCATGGCGATCGCATGGTGCTGCCCGATTCGGTAACGCTGTGGGCCACGACGTCAATGGGGCCTCAGATCTATCGCGTCGGTAACGCGCTTGGTATTCAGTTTCACCCAGAAGCAACACCCGAACTCATTCGAGCCTGGCTCGATGTTGGTGGCGATCACCTCGCTCCCGATCACAGCGCCGAGACGGTGTGGAATGAGACCCAAGCAGCCACGTCAGCCATGAAGGATAACGCGATAGCACTCGTGGACTGGGTTATCGAAGCCTTGGTGAAGCAGTGAGTTCGGCTCCCCTCGAAGGCATCAAGGTCATCGCGCTTGAACAAGCAGTCTCCGCACCCTACGCGTCACGCCAGCTCGCGGACCTTGGTGCTGAGGTAATCAAGATTGAACGACCCGAAGGTGACTTCGCGCGCTACTACGACACCTATGTTTCGGGTACGTCAAGTTTCTTCGTGTGGGTAAACCGTTCAAAGTCAAGCCTGGTGCTTGATCTCAAAGACCCCGCTGACCGCGAACAGCTCGAAGCCTTGCTGGGCGAAGCCGATGTGTTCATCGTCAACCTCGCTCCCGCTGCAGCTCAGCGCCTAGGACTGAGCGCTGGACAAGTTGGGGAGCGTTATCCGCGCATCGTGGCCTGTGAGATTACGGGCTATGGCGCGGGGGGCCCTCGCAGCGACGACAAGGCCTATGACCTAGCGATTCAGGCCGAGGCGGGGGCGATGTCGGTGACGGGCGACGCCGATGCCTCAAAGGTTGGTTTTTCGGCAGCTGACATTGCCGCGGGGAGTTTTGCCTTCAGTGGCATTTTGGCGGCCTTAGTGCGCCGTGGCCGAACCGGCGAAGGAGCCGTTGTGTCAGTATCGATGCTTGACGCTCTGGCTGAGTGGATTTCTGCGCCGCTCCTCGCTGCGCACTACGGTCCGGGCCAACCTCCACGAAGCGGTCGTCGTCACGCAGCGATTGCTCCTTATGGAACCTTCGATCTCAGCGATGACACGATCATTATGATCGCCATTCAAAACGATCGAGAGTTCGCCGCCTTCGCGAACGACGTCCTCCTCGATCGCAGTATTGCGACGGACCAACACTTTGCGACAGCGGCGGCCCGGATCGCCAACGTGGACGTTCTCGAACGCACCATCAACGCAATCTTTGCTGTTGTGGACGCAAAAGAAATACGACGACGCCTCAATGAAGCGAAGATCGCCATCGCTGACGTCAATACCTTGGCGCAGGTGTGGGAGCACGAACAGCTTCGCGCCAGAAATCGTTTCGTCAGCGTGGAAGGCTTTGATGGTCCCGTTGAGGTTTTAAAATTCCCCGTCGAGTTCCAGGGCTTCGAGCCAAATTATGGGCCGATACCCAAGCTCGGGGAGCATACGAGCTAGGCGCTCCGACCCAAGGCGGCGCCAAGGGCTGGAGTGCGGTCACCTCAGTCTTCGACGGTGATGGCCTGCAGGGGACAAACGTCAGCTGCGTCTTCTGCTTTGTCGCGCAGTGCCTCGTCAACGTCGCTTACGTAGATGAGGTGGCCCTGGTCATCGAGGGAGAAGATTTCGGGTGCGGCAAAGACGCACTGTCCGTGGTCTTGGCAAAGGTTCGCGTCAACGACAATCTTCATGGGTCCTCCTGGTCGGGGCTTGAACGATAATTTATCGAAAATTGGCTATGCTCGCAGTATCCCAGAGATTCTGGTGGGCAACAGAGGGTGACCATGGCTGCGGACAACATTGACCTCACGGACCTAAGCCAATTCGAGCAGGGTCCTCCCTACGAAGCCTTCAGAACCCTTCGAGAGCAAGACCCCGTCCACTGGAACGAAGAGGCCAGCCCCAACCAGGGCTTCTGGTCGCTCACTCGCCAATCCGACATCGTTGGCGTTGACCGTGATGAAGAGACCTTTTCTTCTGAGATTGGCGCCGTCAACCTTGAAGAGCTTGAGCCTGAAACCCTCCAAATCCGTCAATCCATGATCGAGACCGACGGCGCTCGCCACTGGGCGCTGCGTCGTCTCATTCAGAAAAACTTCACACCGAAAGAGCTTCGTGGCTATGAACCCTTCCTTCGAGAACTGACTCGCAGCACGCTCGACAAGGCACTCGCCACGAGTGAGTTTGACTTCGTGAAAGAAATCTCCGCCGAAATCCCGATCCGTGTCCTTGCCAACATGATGGATATCCCAGCGCAAGATACCGACCAGGTGATCGAGTGGGGAAATCGCATGATTGGAAACTCGGACCCGGATTACTCAGACGTACTCTTTGATTCGCAAGAGTCCGAGCAGTACAAGCACTTGCCCTTCCGCTCACCAGCCGCCTTAGAAGTCTTTGAGTACGGCTTTGCCATGCGCGCGTCTCGCAAGGGCACTGAAGGAAACGATCTCGTCCGGCGCTTGATTAATCAGACCCCAGAAGACGGCGTGGAGCTTTCTGACCGTGATTTTCGTAACTACTTCTTGTTGCTGATCGTGGCCGGTAATGAAACCACCCGGCACACCATCTCGCACTCACTTCGTGCGCTGTTACAACACCCTGAACAACTAGCGCTACTTCAAGAGCGCCCCGAACTCATTGAGCCAGCGGTTGAAGAGTTCCTTCGCTGGGCCACACCCATCTACCACTTCCGTCGAACCGCAACGAGAGACGTGGAACTACGCGACAAGAAGATCAGCCAAGGCGACAAGGTTCTCATGTGGTTCACCTCTGGGAACCGAGATGAAGAGGTGTTTGAAGATCCTGAGCGCTTTGATGTAACGCGTACCCGTGTAGACCACGTGACCTTCGGCAAAGGTGGTCCTCACTTCTGTCTTGGAAACGGTCTCGCTCGACTCGAAATTAAAGTTCTTTTTGAAGAACTACTTCCCCGCATTCAGACCGCGTCGTTTAACGGCGAAGTGAAACTAATGCGTTCGAACTTCATACACGGGATCAAAGAATTCCCGGTATCGATCACAACTGCATAGCGTCAGCCTCCGTATTGATCGGAGATGTCCTGCCCCACGGGGATTCTTATGGAGTGGCTCATCTCATAGGAGGTGGACCTGTTTCAGGGGTTCAGGACAGAAACGCCTTTCAAAAAGTTGTCAAACATTTCCTGTAACAAATCCTGTAACAAAGAAGCCTTAAATCGGCCTGCTCTCTCTAGTAATCAGGCACAAGGAATTCATCTGTGCCCACCGTCTATGGAAACGGTATGGCATCTAGAAAGTATTGGTCAGTCGAACAAGGCTCGCCCGATACTGAACCCAAGAGTGACCATTTCTGGGAATTATGGTTCCAGTGAAGGCCGGTTAAGGATAAATAATGGCCTTCTTTGAGACGGACTTCACCTTTACCATCTTCAATAAATTGAGAAAACAATTCAGTAGCTTCTGTCGAAAGTCGTTTGGG
>CAIQWC010000042.1 GCA_903875425.1 uncultured Actinomycetes bacterium
AGTTCCCGAGCAAGCTCTTTCACGCGGGCATGAATCTCATCGCGAATCCCGCGCACAATCTCAAACGATGCGCCCGCCGGATCCGTCAACTCCCAGTCAAGGTAGCGCTTGCCGGGATAGTAGGGGCAGGCATCACCACATCCCATGGTCACAATCACATCCGCGTCGAGACCCATTTGTTCCGTGAGCTTCTTCGGTTTATTGGCCGAGATATCAATACCGATCTCTTGGAGCACTTCAAGGACTGCTGGGTTCAGTTGTTCCCCAGGGGCTGAGCCCGCGGAATAGATCGTAAGCGCACCCTTGGCTTCACGCTCAAGGAGCGCGGCTGCCATTTGAGAGCGTCCAGCATTGTGAACACAAAGAAAGAGAACAACCGGTGGTGATACCGCCATCGTCAGTTCCTCATGTCGTGATGTGACGACACGAACAAATCTTGAGCCTCGCGTGAGGTCATACCGGGAAGCAGGAGCCGGATGATAGCGACAGCGAGAGCGGCACCCACCAATTGAGCAATGATGAAGGCAACAACCGAGCTGGGAGCGATTCCCGCGAACGTATTCGAAAACATGCGTCCAATCGTGATTGCTGGATTCGCAAAACTCGTCGACGAGCAGAAAAAATATGCCGCAGTGATGTAGGCGGCTACCGCCGCTGGAGTAAACGAAGACCGCTCAGTTCTAGCTAAAAGAAATATGACGAGCAGCAGGCCGAAGGTGGCAACGACTTCAGAAAACAGGTGCGGTCCCGTGGCGCGGTGATGCGTGGAAACCGATATCGTAGCCAAGGAGAACATGACGTTGGCTGCGATAGCCCCACCGACGCAACCCGCAATTTGAGCCGGGACATAGGCCACGACATCACGCCAAGAGATGCCGCCGAAGCTTGCGTCCACGATGCTGACCACCGGATTGAAGTGAGCCCCTGAGATGGAAGCAAACATCAAAATGATCGCGAACAGACCCGCACCTGTCACGATCGCGTTTTCTAGTAATTCAAGACCCACATTATTTGGACTCAACTGTTGCGCCGCAATGCCTGAGCCGATGACTACCGCGGCCAACATCGCACTGCCAAGAAATTCAGCAATAAGCCGTCGCCAGAGCGCAATGCTCACAATTCCTCGATTTGGAAACTAGGTACTGTGCGGTGCAGTGACATGAGGCAACCTCAATTCGAAATCAAGTGCGTAGGTGACGTGACGAGTACGGTTGATCGTTCATATTGATATCTATCAATGAATATAATGCTGCATTCATTGATGATTGTCAATACAATGACAGCATGACTCCTGCTAACAACTTCTTCTGTTGTGCGGACTCAGACCCCCACAGCCTCGAAGAGGACCAGGCCGCAGTGCTTTCCAAGGTCTTTAGTGCGCTCGCCGATCCTGTCCGTTTACAGATCTATGCATGTATTGCAGCTACGGACGAAATTTGTTCTTGCAATCTTGAAGGGCCTGTTGGCAAGAGTCAGCCGACAATTTCGCACCACACTGCCAAGCTCGCTTCTGCCGGCTTGATTGTTGGCGAAAAACGAGGTCGATGGATGTGGTGGCGAGTCGTGCCCGGTATGGCCGAAGCTGCACTGAATACGATTCGTGGGTTCACGCCTTCGCGCTAACGCCCATTCAGTCGATAGCACGTTGGAAGCGGTGCGGAATTTCAACCTTGCTTCTTGATCATCCCATCGCGTAAGACGTATCTGCGGATTGGCCTTTGCCTTCAGCTCGATGTATCTATGTACAAAACTTCGGCAGTTATTGACAGTTCCGACCTGGCCAAAGTACCAATAACGGAAGGACGCGAGCGGCTGGCTGAAATGGTCGACATCGCGAGGAGCGAGGTATTTGAAATATGGGTCGTATGCGAACGCCCGAGCTCCGCTCAACTCATGCGAGATGGCGCCTTGCTTGTCCAAGGATGTTGAGGGAACGAGAATTCCGAAGAGGTGGAAGATCACAGCGGTGGGCACTGCGCCGACCTAAGGGGATTCACCCCATGTGGCAACGACGGCGTCACCTGTAAGAACAGAGGCAAAGGATCTCAGCACTCCAATGAAAACCTATAAACATTAGTAATGCGTTGCTTCATGCCACATCGAACATAAAGGCGATTCGCTGCTTCACGGGTTGGGTTGGACGTGAGATCCACCGTTCGAGCACCTGCGTGCCTAGCGTGCTCCAACGCAGCGGCTACGAGAGCTTCTCCGGCACCTTGACCACGCACCACCTCATCCACGACAACGTCTTCAATCCATCCTCGGATGCCAGTCGGTGCTTGAAAGACCGCCAAGGTCAGCATGCCCACAATGGATCCATCGTCAGCTTTCGCCACAAACATCGTGGTGGCATCATGGTGCACGATGGTCTCGATGTCTTGAGCGCTGGGAGGTCGGGCTGATTTTGAAAGCTGTGGTAGCAGCCGCTGCACTGCGTCAATAAAATGCTCATCCGCAGTATCGACTACCTCAATCACAACACTCACGAATTTTCTCCTCGCCAGACTGGGCCCCGAATCGCGTCGTAGGCAGTGTCAAGGTACTCGCCCTTGATCGCCGCCTCAGCGATAGCCCGCCAGCGCTCTACGCCAAAGACCATCCCGGGTAGTTGATCAAGGGAATACCAACCAAGGTCCAGTACTTCAAGGGGATGAGGATTCAAGTTCCCCCCCACCGCCTTGCAGTGGAAGAGAAGCGAGTAGAGCGGGATGCGACTCGTCCCCAAGCGGAACCCGTCAAAGACACCGATAATACGAATCGGTTCAACGATAATCCCGGTTTCTTCTTCGACTTCCTTCTTAATTACCTCAGCTGCTGAGTAACCGACATCGCACCAACCCGTTGGGTATAACCAGTTCCCTGAATCACTGCGCTGGATCATCAGGAGTTGTCCCTCGTCGTTGGTGACGATTGCGCCAACAGCCACTTTGGGCGTTTGGTATCCAGGGACGCCGGGGCGAATAGTCTTCATCCATTCCTCAACCAAACCTTCGGCGTCTTCTTGGTTCGCTTCGCCATTAATCGACGCCTTGATATCAGCAGCTACTTTGAGAACCTCATCAAAGCGCTCTTGCTCATACTGGTTTTGCGTAAAGGCTAAGCCCGTTCGGGCAGTGCCTGCCAAGGTCTCCGCCCAGCGAAGAAGGACTCGTTCGGGGATTACGTGTTCCACAGGATCGAACGCTAGCAACCGTCACCCATCCATGCCGCCTGATCTGCCAATATTCGAAAGAGTTTCTCTTTAGTTGGCAAACGGCGAAGGGAGGGTACGAAGCTGAGAGGAATTAGCTTTCGAGAACGTCACCGAGGAGATCAACTTCGATCCCCTCACCACGCAGCCATGCAACCGCCGCGTCGATCTGGCTTCGCTCACCGTCGAGTTCACAGACGATCCAGCCGGCAGTATCGGTAATGTCCGCCCGGCGAATGTCCGGGTCAACGTTGAACTCGCGAACAATGTGAGCCAACATAGGTTTACGTACCAAGGACTCAGGGAAGGTTAACTTCACGCGACTGCGGCTCGTCTCTGGCATAGTCAAATCCTACTTGAGCAACTCGTTCAAAGCACCCGAACGCAGTCCAGCCAGGTCAAGCGTCACGTACCTGTATCCAGCGGCTTTCACAGCTTCGACGATGGCTTCACGCTGGGCAAGTACCGATTCCATAGAGAGAACCGGTACTGAAACCACGGCGACCGGGTGGTGGTGGCGCACCCGAAGTTCACGAAAGCCGAGGTTTCGAAGGGCTGCTTCGGCCAATTCGACCTCAGCTAAGGCTCGAAGTGTGACGGGGGTTCCATAGGGAACTCGTGAAGCTAGACAAGGAGATGAGGGCTTATCCGCGGTCGGGAGACCGAGTTCTCGAGACGCTTGGCGAATAGCTTCCTTGCTGATCCCTAATTCAACAAGCGGGAACCGAGCTCCCTGCTCCTTCGCTGCAGCTTGGCCTGGGCGATGATCGCTGAGATCATCAGTATTGACACCCAGCAGTACCGTCGCAGATCGTTGTCTGGCAATGGGAATAAGGGAATCCATGAGGTGCGTCTTACACCACGCACAACGATCAGCCCCGTTGGCACGGTATCGAGGATCCTCTAATTCATGGGTAGTCACTACTTTGTGGTGTAGCGAGAGAGTAGTAGCGAGCGCTACGGCTTCTTCTCGTTCATGTCCCGACAGCGACGCTGAAACTGCGGTGACGCTCAACGCGTTATCGCCGAGCGCCAGGTGGGCCACATGGGCCAAAAAGGTTGAGTCGACGCCGCCCGAAAAGGCGACCACCACCGGTCCCATCTCGCTGAGGTGATCACTGAGTTGATCAACGATGGTCATTTAGGACGCGACAGTTCCTAGTACGTCAGCAACAGATCCAACGATGCCAGTGTAGAAGGGGCCAAATTCTGCATAAAGCGTGGAAGCTTCGTCAAAGCGCATGGTGTACACGCACTCCTTTACGTCATCGGGATGTACACCAAAGAGCGTGACGCCCCACTCCCAGTCATCAAGGCCCGTCGAGCCGGTGACAACTTGGATGATCCGGCCGTGGAACTCACGACCCGACTTGCCGTGGTCGCGCATGAGGGCTTTACGCTCCTCAAAGGGAAGTGAGTACCAGTTATTGACTTCGCCACGTCGCTTAGACATGGGATAGAAGCAAAAGGCCCGCATACCCTCGGGTGGAACCTGCGGGTGAAGCCTCGCCTCTAAGACTTTTTCGGGCGTACCCTCGGCATACTCAGAGACTTCCGTCAAACTCACATAGGACTCAACGACTTCAAGGCCGGCAGTTTGCAAGCCAGTTTGAAGGCGTCGCAGATCCCAAAGGTCCTCCGATAAGGCCATGACGCAAAGATCAGCCTTGTGGCCGACGATCGCCGCAAAGACTACTTGGCAGCCCGCGGCAGTCGCGGTAGCAACCGCGGCCTCAACCTCGTGGATGTCCGTACCCAAACCGGGCTTCATAAACAAGTGGACGACATTCCAACCCGTTGCTGGCTTCAGGGGCTCGGTGTTCGGTGCTGCGCTCATACCTTCATGCTAGGGCGAAGTAGGTACGACCCACTCAGACCTACCCAACGCTTGGAATCGTTGCGAGACCCGCCGCAAAGCGCTCATCGCTGATTGCCTCGTCCATCATCGTGCCAGCTAGGTAACTCTCATAGGCCGCTAGGTCAAAGTGCCCGTGCCCACACAGCGCCGTCAAGATAACGGTTGCCTCGCCTGACTCCTTAGCCTTCTTTGCTTCGCGGATCGCCGCTGCCAAAGCGTGGGTCGGCTCAGGAGCCGGCACAATGCCTTCGGTGCGAGCGAACTGCAAACCAGCTGCGAAGCACTCGGTCTGGGGCACATCAATAGCCTCAATGAGGCCTAACTCGTAGATGTGGCTGATCAACGGCGACATACCGTGGTAGCGAAGACCACCGGCGTGGATCGGGTCGGGAATGAAATCGTGGCCCAAGGTATGCATCTTCATCAAAGGAGTGAGCCCTGCGGTATCGCCAAAGTCGTAGGCGTACACGCCACGAGTGAGTGACGGGCACGACGTCGGTTCAACGGCGCGAATGGTGGGACTCATGTTTCCAGCCAACTTCTCTCTCAAGAAGGGGAAGGAGAGGCCGGCAAAGTTAGAACCACCACCCGTACAACCAACAATGACATCGGGAGCCGGCTCGCCAGCTTTTTGCAGTTGCAAAATCGCCTCTTCCCCGATAATCGTCTGATGCATCAACACGTGGTTCAATACAGAGCCCAAGGCGTAGCGAACCTCAGGATCTTGTGCCGCAACTTCCACCGCTTCAGAGATAGCGATACCAAGAGAGCCAGGGCTATTTGGATCCGCAGCCAAAATCGCCCGACCCGACTCTGTTAACGCTGACGGGCTGCGGTGAATGGTTCCACCAAAGGTTTCGATCATGAGACGACGGAAAGGCTTGGCGTCATAGCTGGCAGCCACCTGCCACACTTCAGCGTCAAGGCCAAAGAGGGCGCAGGCGAAAGCCAATGCGGTTCCCCACTGACCAGCACCTGTTTCCGTCGTGAGCTTTTTAATCCCAGCCTTAGCGTTGTAATAGGCCTGAGGCACCGCAGTGTTCGGTTTGTGACTACCAGCTGGGCTTCCACCTTCGTACTTGTAGTAGATGTGTGCGGGCGTGTCGAGTGCTTTCTCGAGACGGTGTGCGCGGAATAGTGGCGTCGGCCTCCACTGGCGGTACACGTCAAGGACGGCCCCGGGAATGTCGATGTAGCGATCCATCGACACTTCTTGCAAGATGAGGTCCATGGGGAACAGCGGGGCAAAGTCTTCTGGGCCAGCTGGTTGCAAGGTGCCCGGGTGAAGAGCAGGCGGCGGAGGGCTTGGGAGATCCGGCACCAGGTTGTACCACTGCGTCGGCATCTCAGATTCGTCCAAGGTGAACTTGTGTTGGTTAACGGTCTCGTCCATGGCGGCCCTCCCTCGTAGCGCTGTGGATAACCTAGCCAAAAGTTAGGTCCGTGAAAAGTCCAAGGGCGACCCATCAGGGTCGCCCTTAGCCTTCGTTCTCTGGCCCCACAGGAGCCGACGGATTAGTAGTCGTCCATACCTGCTGGGTGAGTGTGGCCAGCCTCAACCGGCTTTTCCACGATCACGGCTTCGGTGGTCAAGAACAACGCAGCGATGGATGCGGCGTTTTGAAGCGCGGAACGGGTCACCTTGGCGGCATCAATCACACCAGCCTTGATGAGGTCCTCGTACTCACCGGTGGCCGCATTGAGACCCTCGGTTGCATTCTTAAGCGCCTTAACCTTTTCGACCACGACGCCACCATTGAGGCCGGCGTTCTCAGCGATCTGTTGGATAGGAGCAACGACAGCGTAGGCAACAATGCGCGCGCCAGTTGCCTCATCGCCCTCAAGCGTCGACGCTAACTTCAAGACAGCTTCTTGACTGCGGAGCAAGGCAACGCCACCACCAGGGACAACGCCCTCGTCAATAGCAGCCTTGGTCGTCGAAACCGCGTCTTCGATGCGGTGCTTCTTTTCCTTGAGCTCAACCTCAGTTGCCGCGCCAACCTTCAAGACAGCAACGCCGCCGGACAACTTGGCGAGACGCTCTTGAAGCTTTTCGCGGTCGTAGTCAGAGTCGGAGTTTTCAATCTCAGCCTTGATCTGGTTGATGCGACCCTTGATGTCGCTGTCTTGACCAGCGCCTTCGACGATGGTGGTCTCGTCCTTGGTAATGACGACCTTACGAGCAGTGCCGAGGAGGTCGAGATCAATGGTGTCAAGCTTGAGGCCGACTTCTTCGGTGATGACCTGGGCGCCCGTAAGGATGGCGATATCTTGGAGCATGGCCTTGCGACGCTCACCAAAACCTGGAGCCTTCACGGCTACCGAGCGGAAGGTACCCCGGATCTTGTTCACTACCAAGGTGGCAAGTGCTTCACCTTCGATGTCTTCAGCAATGATCACGAGAGCCTTACCCGACTGCATGACCTTCTCCAGAATGGGAAGCATGTCGCGCACGGCAGTGATCTTGGTACCCACTAACAAAATGTAGGGGTCCTCGAGTACTGCTTCCATGCGGTCATTGTCAGTAACGAAGTATGGCGAGATGTAACCCTTGTCGAAGCGCATACCTTCAACAAGATCCATGTCCATGCCGAAGGTCTGTGACTCTTCAACAGTGATGACACCGTCCTTACCAACCTTCTCAATGGCCTCGGAGATCATGGTGCCGATCTCGTTGTCAGCAGACGAGATCGAAGCGACCTGAGCAATTTGCTCCTTGGTGTTGGCAGGCTTGGCAATGGAGTGAATGGACTCGACTGCTGTAATGACTGCCGCTTCAATGCCGCGCTTAAGCGTCATAGGGTTGGCGCCAGCGGCAACGTTGCGCAGACCTTCACGGACCATGGCCCATGCCAGCACCGTCGCGGTGGTCGTGCCGTCTCCAGCAACATCATCAGTTTTCTTGGCAACTTCTTTTACCAAGTCAGCGCCAATACGCTCAAAAGGGTCTTCAAGGTCAATTTCTCTGGCGATGGAAACACCATCGTTCGTGATCGTGGGGGCTCCCCACTTCTTGTCGAGCACAACGTTGCGACCCTTAGGGCCGAGGGTGACGCGCACGGCGTCAGCCAACTTGTTCATGCCCGTTTCGAGCGAACGACGAGCTTCGTCGTCAAAGGTGATCAGCTTTGCCATCTCAAGCCTCCGTTAGGGGTGGGATTTGTGTACCTTCCCAGATTAGCACTCCCTAAGGCAGAGTGCTAGCAGACGCTTAAGTGGAGTGCTAGAACTCAGCCCCCAGCAACGGCGGGAACAATGGAAATCACCTGACCGTCGGCTACGGGCGTATCAAGGCCTTGGAGGAAGCGAATGTCCTCATCCGCCAAGAAAACGTTGACGAAACGGCGTAGTTGCCCATCAGCGTCAAAGATGCGCTCGGCGAAGCCCTGGTGGGCCCTTTCAAGGCCAGCGAGGGCTGACGCGACCGTAGTTGCCTCGACATTGAGCTCGCCGGTACCACCGGTAAGTTGGCGAAGTTGGGTAGGGATTCGAATAGTGACTGCCATGGGATGCTCCTCCTCGGATCGTTCAGGCTACCGGCTTATCGGCGAACAGGGTCTTCGAACCCAAAGGCATCGTTAAACGAAGCCAGGGTTCCACTAATGGTGTGGGTGGGGGCGACGTGACCCTCAAGAGCTTCGACGGTCTTGAGTCCATGCCCAGAGACGATCGCGACGGTCCGCTCATCAGGGGTAATCAAACCTTCATTCGCTAACTTCACCAAGGTGGCAATGGTTACGCCACCAGCGGTCTCAGCGAAAATGCCTTCTGTCCGCGCCAGTAATTTAATGGCATCGATGATCTCATCATCAGTCACCGAACCACAGCTCCCTCCCGTTGAGCGAATCACGTCAAGCGCGTAGTAACCATCAGCCGGGTTACCGATCGCGAGCGATTTCGCAATGGTGTCAGGACGCTGCGGCAAGATAATCGAATCATTCGTCGCAAATGCCGTAGCCACCGGCGAGCAGCCCGCAGCCTGGGCCCCCGAAATACGAACGTCGGGGATCTCATCAAGCAAGCCAACGAGGCCGAGTTCACGAAAACCTTTCTCGATCTTGGTGAGTTGGCTCCCTGACGCGATGGGGACCACCACATGATCGGGCGCCCGCCAGCCAAGTTGTTCGGCGATTTCAAAGGCCAGTGTTTTCGAGCCCTCCGCGTAGTAGGAACGAACATTGACGTTGACAAAGGCCCAATTGGGACGCTCGCTCGTCAATTCCGCACAGAGCCGGTTTACGTCGTCATAGGTACCATCCACGGCGATGAGTTCGCCTCCGTAGACCGCCGTCATACGAATTTTTGCCGCTTCGAGATTCGAAGGAATCAGTACCACCGACGCCATGCCAGCGCGAGCAGCGTGGGCGGCGACTGAGTTCGCCAGATTTCCTGTTGAAGCACAAGCCGCCACGGTAAACCCGAGTTGCCGGGCTTTGGTCAACGCGACCGACACGACACGGTCCTTGAACGATCCTGTCGGATTCGCGGTGTCATCTTTTATCCATAGCTCTTTAATACCAAGCATCGCTCCGAGTCGTTCGGCGCGCACAAGCGGGGTATAGCCAGCACCGAGATCAATAGGATTGGGATCTTGGACGGGGAGTAAATCCTCATAACGCCACATCGAGCGCCGACCAGCTTCTATTTTTTCTCGCGATGTGACCTTGGCAATCTCGTCGTAGTCGTAGGCAACTTCTAAGGGGCCAAAGCAAAAATCACAGACGTGGATAGCTTCGTCAGGAAATCCTCGACCACATTCTCGGCAGCGAAGGCCGGCCACGGTTGACATTGCATACTCCTTATCGATCATCGATCGGGCCTTGGCACCGTGGCAGCCCCCGAAGGGATTGATCCGGTTGCCGCAGCGTCAACGGGCCCGTCCCTCAGCTGCTCTGGATGAAGGCTTAATTCTAACCCCCGGGCTGGATTACGCAAATCGAGGGAGCGCCTGCCAGGGCGCTCGAGCCACTAGAACAGAGACGTGGCTTCTGGAACCTCCATCAGTACGTACGGCCGCGATGCCTTTTCTGCTGGCTCCGTGTTGCGGGAAAAGGGCTCTAATAAAGTCAGCCTCATCATTCCTGCGGCCAACGAAGAGCACACTATTCGAGCCGTAGTGGAACAAATGCTGGTCCACCGCGCCACTGGGCTTATCGACGAGATCATTGTCGTCGATGATGGTTCTACCGATGACACAGCAACCCAAGCATCGGTAGACGGTGTGCGCGTCCACTCCCTGGCTCAACGGGTCGGTAAAGGGGGGGCCATGGCCGCTGGCGTCGAGGCCAGTTGTGGAGACCTCCTCGTCTTTCTCGATGGTGACGTGTGGGGATCGATAGACCACTATCTACCCAGCTTGGTGGGACCCCTACTACTCGAGTCAAGCACGCAGTTAGTGAAGGGCTTCTACGACCGACCCTTAGGTGACATGCCCCACGGCGGCGGTCGCGTTACAGCCTTGGCTGCGCAACCAATCTTGCGCTTACTCTTTCCAGAACTTTCAGGAATGCGCCAGCCTCTCGCGGGGGAGACGGCAATTCGCCGATCTGCGCTCGACAAGGTCGGCTTTGCTTCGGGCTACCAGGTGGAATTGGCGTTACTTATCGATGTCGGTGAAGTGTTTGGACCTTCCGCAATTGCCGAGGTAGATCTTGGTATTCGCGTCCATCGCAACCGACCACTCTCAGAACTCTCACCCATGGCAACCGAGGTCTTGCGCGTTGCCCTTGAGCGTCGAGGACTACTCGAGCATTAACCAGCGTGATAGTTCGCACCAAGGATGACGACAACGTCGTCTCCTGATGCGCCTGCCGCAGGAGTACTCGCCGAGATGGGGAGTAGATCAGCCGATGAAACCTTGAGCGTTGTCGCTATTTGCTTTGCCGCCCACGCTTGCTTGGCCGCGTAGTACACCGTCGTTCGTGGAATCGTCGCGGAGCTCGATGCGTTTTCTGGAGGCAGCGTATTCCAGCCTTGGGTTTGGAGTTCGTTCGTTACCTGCGCCGCGATACCAGATATTCCTGATGCGTTCGCTACTTGTACTTTGACCTGGTTTCGCGGCAGCGTCGTAGACGTTGTGGCGCTAGGTGTTGTTGTTGTCGTGACCACCGAAGCTGATCCTGCTCCATGAACCGCCGAGAGGGCAAGCAAGATCACGACGGCAAAGAGCACCCCGATGAAGCCTGCACGGCCCGTATCAAGGTGGCTAACCGAGGATGGCTTCTGGTCTCTCGTATCGTTCATCTCCCCTTATCCTCTCAAGGAAGACCCTCGCCCGCAAGGCGACATGATGAGCCCTAGGCTATGGAGCCGATATGGCACCCGCCGGTGTAGCTCAGTTGGCCAGAGCAGGCGATTTGTAATCGTCAGGTCATGGGTTCGAATCCCATCGCCGGCTCTGAAACGACGACAAGGAGGAACATCCATGCCTAAGGGTCGAATGAAGCGAGTTATGGGAGAGTTTCGAGCCTTCGTTTTGCGAGGCAATGTGGTTGATCTCGCTATTGCAGTAGCCATCGGTGCTGCCTTCACCGCTGTCGTCGGTGCATTGAGCGCATCCTTCGTGACCCCCGTCGTCACCTTGGTGGCCCACAAGAAGGGTCTCGAAAGCCTCTATTTCGAAATCAGTGGTGTGAAATTTCAGTACGGACTTTTCGTGAACGCGATTATTACGTTCATTATTACGGCAACGGTAATTTTCTTCTTCGTCTTAAAACCCACCCAAGCACTCATGGTTCGTTTCGGAACCACGCCACCGTCGATGATCGCGAAATCACCCTGTCCAGCATGTCTGACAGAGATTCCTCGAGCGGCGGTTCGGTGTAGCGCCTGCACACAAGCGTTAGAGAGTGACTGGGCGCCAGCCGTCGAGGATGCTTAGCCTCGACGCTGTCGAGCGGTCTCAAAGATTGCGATCGCACCAGCCACCGAAGCGTTAAGAGAATCACTCGATCCGCGCATCGGAATAGCGCATACTGAGTTACAGCGTTTACGTGTTAACTGCGCGAGACCCGAATCTTCGCTTCCGATCACAAGGGCAATCGGGGCTGATGCCAAATCAGCATCGTAGATCGACTTGCGTGATTCACCAGCAAGGCCAACCACCACCACACCCATGCGCTTGAGCTGCTCAATAGCCGTGGGAACCCCGGCAACTTGGGAAAATCGCAGATGTTCAATCGCGCCGGCGGCAACCTTGGTAACTGTTGGCGTAATTCGTGCCGCGCGGTGTTTAGGAACAATAATGCCCGTCACCCCCGCACACTCAGCACTACGCAGTAGAGAACCAAGGTTGTGAGGATCAGTGATGCCATCAGCAATGAGCAGGAACGGGGCGACACCTGACGGCCCACTCATGACTAATTCTTCGAGATCTAAGGACTTGAGAGGGCGCGCTTTAGCGACTACACCCTGGTGTGATTCTGTGGCCGCTTCTCGAGAAATGCGAGCGCGGCTCACCATGTCGAGGGATACCCGGCGTTCGCGGCACAGTTGCTCAATACGATCGAGTTCAGGGGCTGGGTCGAGGTCGGCCGCCATGAATACACGCACGGCCGGTCGCGTTTGAGCAATCAAGAGTTCCAAGATGGCGTTTCGGCCTTCGATCTGATCACCGCCGAGACCGTCGGCTCGACGCCGCTGGGCTGGTCCTCCCGGACGTACCCCCTGAGACGGCCGATTACGAGGACTACTGGGTCGGCGCGGTGCAGGACTCATAGCTGTTCCACCAAGGCGACGCAAAGGGCCGCCATTCCTTCTCTGGCCCCAAGGGGTCCTAGTCGTTCCGTGGTCGTTGCCTTCACCGACACCGGAACCGCAAGGGCATGGGTAAGGGAGTGGGCAATACGTTCTTTATCTGGGCCGAGCTTTGGTACTTCAGCGACCACCGTCACATCAGCATTCACAGGACGAAAACCGGCTTGGCCCAAGGTGGTAATCGTTGCTTCCAACATGGCCATACTCGAGATACCTCTGATCGAGGCATCACTATCGGGAAACAGCTCTCCAATGTCACCGAGACCAGCAGCTCCAAGTAAGGCATCAATCAGCGCGTGCGTGACGACATCAGCGTCGGAGTGTCCCTCGAGTCCTCGCGCACCATCAATCGTGACGCCGCCCAAGGTGAGCAGCCTCGTGGGATCGGAACTAAAGCGATGGATATCGAATCCTTGGCCAACGCGAATCATCGACGCCCCACGATACGCTCCGCAAGATCAAGATCCCCTGGAGCGGTAATTTTTATGTTGTCGATCTCGCCGGGCACCACCACGACCGTACCGCCCACAGCCTCTATTAATGCTGCATCATCGCTTGCATCCGACCCCGAGGCGTGCGCACGACGAAGGGTCGCCGCTCGAAAAGCTTGCGGCGTCTGGATGATCGCGAGGCTGCTGCGATCAATGGTTTCGACCACGTGGCGGCGATCACCGTGCATCGCGATGCGCTTGATGGTGTCCGTAGGCTCGAGACCCGGAACCGCAGCATCGAGTACCTGTTCTGAAAGTTCGGCAACCACAGAGACAAATAAGTGCTTGCTCGCGAGTGGCCTCGCGGCATCATGAATCACCACAATGTCAACATCGAGGGGTAGCGCACTGAGGCCTCGCCGAACCGAAGCGGAACGAGTGGTAGCTCCGACAACCACTACATCTGCGCCATATCCCTGCTCTTGGGCATCCTCAGGAACAACGAGCACCACCACATCGGCAACACTGCGGCATAGGTCTACCGATCGTTGCGCAACCACGACACCATCGAGCACCGCAAATTGCTTAGGTCCACCGAAGCGTTCGCCGCTACCAGCGGCTACGACGACCGCACCGCACCGCATAGGTCGCGTTAGGGAAGCGCGTCGGAGAGACGCTGCTCGGCAGTCTCCTCGTCGACGTTAAGAGCAAAGGTGAGTTCAGAAACGAGAATCTGACGCGCGCGGCTCAGCATGCGCTTTTCTCCTGCACTCAGGCCCTTGTCCTTGTCGCGAATCGACAGGTTACGGACGACTTCGGCTACTTGGTAAATGTCACCCGAGCGAAGCTTCTCAGAGTGGTTCTTGTAGCGTCGTGACCAGTTCGTTGGCATGCGTGCTTCCTTCTTGGACAGCACAGCGAAGACTTCCTCGACTTCTTCGTCGTTGATTACTTCTCGCAGACCAACACTCTCGGTGTTGTCTGCCGGAACCATCAGCGTCAAGTCGCCATAGGCAAGCTTCAAGATGAGATATTCCTTCTTTTCACCAAAGGCAACGCGCTTTTCACGCTTCTGGATAATCGCTGCACCGTGGTGCGGGTAAACGACCTTGTCACCGACCTTGAACACATGGGCTCCTTCGAGGCTCACTCGCATGGTTTTCCGGCCATGGATCTACGCCGGGGGAGGAACCATTGTACCAGCCCAAGGAATTTCTCAGCCCAACAATCACTCGCGGGCCAAGAAGTAGGCCTCTTCGAGGAGCGTTACGAGGCACCAAAGCATGGAGGAGACCCTGATATCACCCACTGCCGGCTCATCGCCCACGCGCTGCAGTGACATCGGTACCCTGCCAGCCTTGGCGAGGACTTTGACGTCTCTCTTCGAACAAGCCCTAGCGATCACCGCGGTTAGAAGCGCCAGAAAGCTTGCTTACTACCGCTACCAACTCAGCCACCGTGGCAACTTCGATCGTCTCCAGCGACGTCGTCGAAGCGCTTGACTGCGGGATGATTACTCGTCGCAAACCGAGGCGTTCAGCCTCAGCGAGGCGGCGCGGCGTCGCTAGGACTGGCCGAACAGCTCCGGTGAGTCCAATTTCGCCAAAAGCCACCACGTCACCAGGTAGGGGGCTACCAAAATACGCTGAGACAATTGCCGACACTACGGCAAGATCGATTGCGGGCTCCAAGGCTTTCATAGCCCCTGCGCAAGCTACAAAGAGATCCATCCGCCCAATACCAAGATCACAGTGCGCATCAATAACTGCGGCGAGTTGACGAAGGCGTGTCGGGCTCACCCCTTGGGCTACACGAGCGGGTGCTGCCATGGCTGGGGTGACGAGCGCTTGAATATCGACCACGAGTGGACGGTTCCCCTCTGCGAGGACCGACGCCACCGAGCCTGGCAACGAAGGACCACGCTCAGCAAGCAGCATCGCGGACGGATCAGCAACTGAGTTGAGGCCCGTTCCATCGAGTTCAAGAACGCCAACCTCCCCCGAAGGCCCAAAGCGATGCTTCACGGTGGTCGCGATGCGTCGGGGGTGGTGACGATCACCTTCGACCATCATGACCGTATCGACTAGGTGTTCGAGTGCCCGGGGCCCCGCGAGGTCACCATCTTTCGTAACGTGGCCCACGAGTAACAGAACGATACCTCGACGACGCGCCACCGCAGAAAGTTGCTCTGCTGCGTTTCGTACCTGCGTAACCCCGCCACCTGGTCCGCGCACCGACGCATCAGAAATGGTCGATACCGAGTCAACGACACACAGCGTGGCATCGGTCTTCTCCAGCGCGGCCACCGCTTTCGTGAGATCAGCGGTCGCGAGAAGTTCAATGCCATGCGAGGTATCGCCCAAGCGACGCGCCCGGGCTGCAACCTGACTTGCGGCCTCTTCGGCAGCGATCACGAGCGCGGTACCTCCCCGGCTTGCAATGTAGATAGCGGCTTGAAGACAGAGCGTCGATTTACCAATGCCGGGATCTCCCGCTACCAAGGTCACCGAACCAGGTGTGAGTCCTCCACCGAGGACACGATCGACTTCAGCAATACCCGTCGTGAGTGGCTGACCGCTCTCGAGCACGATGCCTGCGAGTTCCACCACGGATACCTCGATCGATGGTGTGCCCGGTGTCTGGTCGTCGCGCTCAGCGAGCGTGTTCCACTCTTGGCACGTGGAGCACTGCCCGGACCAGCGCAAGGCATCAGCGCCACAGGACGTACAGCTAAAGGGTGCAAGACGAGCCATAAGGCTTGAGACTAGATCCTCGCTGTAACGAAAGCGTGAATCGAATTACTCAGCCAAGGGCGCCGAGCCAGCAAATTCAATCTCTGGCGGCTCGAAACCCTCGATGGACGTGAAGAACAACTCGGGCCCGTCGTCCCCTTCTCGGACATCGACCACAACGGTCTCGCCGACCCGGAACTCCTTCCAGAGCAACTTCTCCGATAAGGCATCCTCGATGCCCTGCTGAATAGCGCGACGAAGCGGTCGAGCACCCAATTGCGGATCGTAACCCTTGTCGGCCAAGTAGCTCTTGGCGGCAGGCGTGAGTTCGAGGCCAATCCCCTGCAAGCTGAGTTGCTCTGCCGTACGCTTCGTGAAGAGGTCAACAATTTCAATGACCTCTTCCTTGGAGAGTTCGTGGAAGACGATGGTGTCGTCGACACGATTTAAGAATTCAGGACGGAAGTGACCCTTCAGTGCTTCGTAAGCCTTAGCCTTCATCTTGTCGTAGTTGGCCTCTTCGGTCGTCTTCGAGAAGCCCAAGTTGGCTTTGCGAAGATCGGCAGTACCGAGGTTTGAGGTCAAGATCAATACCGTGTTCTTAAAGTCAACGGTGCGGCCTTGGGCATCAGTCAAACGACCATCCTCCAAGATCTGAAGCAGCGTATTAAACACATCGGGGTGGGCTTTTTCGATTTCGTCGAAGAGCACGACGCTAAAGGGCTTACGGCGCACCGCTTCGGTGAGCTGGCCGCCCTCTTCGTAGCCAACGTAGCCAGGAGGTGACCCAACCAATCGGCTCACCGTGTGCTTCTCCATGTACTCGGACATGTCGAGTTGAATCAACGCATCTTCGTCGTCGAAGAGGAACTCAGCCAGAGTCTTAGCCAACTCGGTCTTACCAACACCTGTCGGGCCCAAGAAGATGAAGGACCCAGCGGGACGCTTGGGATCTTTCAAACCCGCACGAGTACGGCGAATCGCCTTTGAGAGCGCCGTAATGGCCTCTTCTTGTCCGATAATCCGCTTGTGGAGTTCGTCTTCCATACGCAACAACTTGGCGGTCTCTGCCTCGGTGAGCCGGTAGACGGGAATGCCCGTCCAGGCCGCGAGAACTTCGGCGATGACTTCTTCGTCAACAACGTCGAAGAGTTCCACGCCATCAGCCTTCAAGGTGGCGTCTTGGCTGTCTTTCTTTTCGATGCTCTCGCGCTCTTGTTCGGCTAGCAACTTGGCTTGCTCGAAAGCACCTTGTTCGATGGCGGATTCTTTATCAGCGCGAATTCGACTGATTTCTTCGTCAAGGTTCTTTGCGCCAGGAGAAGCATGCATGCGCTTAATGCGCAACCGACTACCGGCTTCGTCAATGAGGTCAATTGCCTTATCGGGCAAGAAACGATCAGCCACATAGCGATCAGCCAGATTCGCGGCAGCAACGAGGGCTTGATCGGTAATTGTTACGGCATGGTGAGCCTCGTAACGGTCGCGTAGTCCCTTCAAGATGTCGATCGTCATCGCCACTGACGGCTCATCTACTTTGACTGGCTGGAAGCGACGCTCTAGGGCGGCGTCCTTTTCGATGTACTTACGGTATTCCTCAGTGGTGGTCGCACCAATGGTCTGTAACTCACCGCGAGCCAGCATGGGTTTCAGGATCGACGCTGCATCGATGGCGCCTTCAGCAGCGCCAGCGCCTACCAAGGTATGAATTTCGTCTATGAACAAAACGATGTCACCTCGGGTGCGAATCTCCTTGAGCACCTTCTTAAGGCGTTCCTCGAAGTCACCGCGGTAACGGCTACCTGCTACCAAGGCACCGAGGTCCAAGGTGTAGAGCTGCTTGTCCATGAGGGTGTCAGGAACCTGTCCCCTGACGACCTTCTCAGCAAGGCCTTCGACAATGGCGGTCTTGCCTACCCCGGGCTCGCCAATGAGTACCGGGTTATTCTTCGTACGGCGCGAGAGAACTTGCATGACGCGCTCGATTTCTTTGTCACGACCCACGAGCGGATCGAGCTTGCCATCCTTGGCAAGTTGCGTAAGGTTGCGGCCGAACTGATCGAGCACCGCCGAACCACTACCGGCTTCTCCTTTGTCTGATGAAGACGAACTACTCCCGGTGGCTTCCTTGCCCTGGTACCCGCTCATCATTTGAATAACTTGCTGGCGAACCTTCGCGAGGTCCGCACCCAGACTCACAAGAACCTGCGCGGCAACGCATTCGCCCTCTCGAACGAGGCCGAGCAGCATGTGCTCGGTGCCAATGTAGGAATGACCAAGCTGCAGCGCTTCGCGAAGCGAAAGTTCAAGTACCTTTTTCGCTCGAGGTGTGAAGGGGGGCGAGCCTGAAGGCGGGTTACCCGTCATGCCCATGGTCTCTTCCACTTTTTCGCGTACTGCTTCAAGCGTGATACCTAAAGCGTCAAGCGCCTTGGCTGCTACACCTTCGCCCTCATGGATAAGGCCGAGGAGGATATGTTCTGTGCCGATGAAACTGTGGTTCAGAAGGCGTGCCTCCTCCTGAGCAAGTACCAGCACTCGTCTTGCACGGTCTGTAAAACGCTCAAACACCTTGCCCGCCTCCGTTCTTAGGGCCTGTAGTGAGTGTACCGGTCGGTGGCTTCACTATGGCAGTCACACAATTTTTGGTGCCAAAAAACCCCCCGACAGCGCCACTTCGTTGGGCCTCTAGCATGGGATGTCGTGAACATCTTGGCCAGCCTCGCTCTTCCCTCCCTAGAGGCAGATCTCCAACGCTTTGAGCCATTACTCGCTGAGTCAGTCGTTGTCGGCGATGAGTTTCTTGACCAAGTCACCACGCACCTCATCAAGGCTGGCGGAAAGCGTCTACGACCAGTGTTAGCGATCGCCTCGGCCACCAAGGGCAGTGGTGAGGCAAACCAAGATCACCTTTTGGGAGCGGTTGCCCTTGAGTTAATGCACTTGGCCTCGCTCTACCATGACGATGTCATGGACGAGGCGTTAATCCGTCGCAACGTCGACACCGTAAACGCTCGCTTTGGTAACCTCATCGCCATCGTCGCCGGCGACTATCTCATGGCTCGCTCGGCAGCAATCGCTGCCGACCTCGGGACTGAGATTGCCGGCCTCTTGGCTCGAACGCTCGCTCAGCTCACCCAAGGCCAAGTCTCCGAAGTCCAGTGGGCCTTTGACATCGATCGCTCTCGCGAGGATTACTACACCGCTATTGGTGGCAAAACTGCCGCGCTCATGGCAACGTCGTGTCGGATTGGCGGACTGACGAGTGGCTCATCGGAATCGGAACTCGATGCACTAACGCGCTACGGTCACGAACTCGGTATCATCTTCCAACTTCGTGATGACATCTTAGATGTCACTGCCGTGGACGGAGAGTTAGGCAAGCCAGCTGGTCAAGATTTGGCGGAAGGTATCTATACACTGCCCACCTTGGTAGCACTCCAAGATCCCACGATCGGCGATGAACTGCGTGAGCTCTTGGGCCGAGCACTTGATGAACCCGAGCGCGAAAAAGCTCGTAGCCTCGTCGCGTCCAGTGACGGAATTGATGTATCGCTCGATACTGCTCGCAGCCACGTGGCTCGCGCCCGTGCCGCTGCGCACGAGTTACCCGACGAACTCCTCGCCCAAGGTTTCGCCTCGCTCGCCGAACTCCTACTCGTAGGTCTTCCTGATTAAGCGCGTGTACCCGCGGCATTGCGCTCGTAAATCAAGCGCAAGCCGTGGAGGGTCAGCCACGGTTCTACGTGCTGAACGCGACTGGTATGAGGGGCAATCAGTGAGGACAAGCCGCCTGTAGCGACGACCGTTGCCGTTCCTAGCTCTCGTTCAAAACGCTCACACATACCATCAACTTGTGCCGCGTAGCCGTAGAGCACCCCAGATTGAATGGACTCAACGGTCGAGCGTCCGATGACACTGCGGGGCTCGAGAAGTTCCACACTGCGAAGTGCTGCGGCTTGCGTGAAGAGCGCATCTAGCGAAATGGCCACACCGGGAACAATGGCACCACCAAGGTACTCACCCTTGTCGTTGATCGCATCGAAAGTCGTTGCCGTACCGAGATCCACCACAATCGTTGGTCCTCCAAAGAGATCATGGGCACCAACGGCATCGGCAATACGGTCAGCACCTACTTCCCTGGGGTTGTCATAGAGAATGGCCATACCTGACTTGATACCCGGACCCAACACGACCAGGGGGATATCGGTGAACCATCGTGCCGCCATCGCGCGTAAATCTCCAGTCACCTGAGGAGCCGATGAACTAATCACGATGCCCGTGACGGTTTCGACAATGTCGAGGCCCTCAAGCGCAAGGAGTTGCGTCAAATTGACCGCATGTTCATCAGGAGTTCTCGCCACGTCAGTAGAAAGTCGCCAGCGGTGGAAGAAGCCATGACTGCTTTGCTCTCCCATCGCGAAGCCAGCCCGCCGATGTGAGGAAATCTCGCCGGTGGGTTCTTGGTAGAGACCAACAACGGTCTCGGTATTTCCAACATCCAAAGCAAGTAACACTACCTAGCCTCCACCGTGAGATCGAGCCCTAGATCCAGGCACGTGACTGAATGGGTCAGGGACCCTGAGCTAATGAGATCTACTCCTGCAGCGGCGTACGAGGCTGCATTATCAATCGTGATACGTCCCGACACCTCGACCAAAATGGCCGGCGCCACGGAGCGAGCGAGCGCGGCGGCTTCGCGGGCTTGATCAGGACTCATATTGTCGAGCAATACCGAGTTGGCACCTGCTCGAGCGGCTTCCTCGACTTGAGAGAGATGATCGCACTCAACTTCTACGTTGCGCCCTGGCCATAGGGCCTTCGCTTTCGTAACCGCCTCGCTGATACCAATAACCCCGAGATGATTATCCTTAATCAGTAACGCATCCGACAAGCTCATCCGGTGGTTCGTACCGCCGCCCGCCCTCACCGCCGCTTTCTCAAGAACCCGAAGACCTGGTGTTGTCTTTCGTGTATCGAGGACTTTCGCAGTACTCGATACTGCAGCAACCACTGCCACCATTGCCGCGGTCGCCGTCGCGATACCCGAGAGGTGGCCCAGGAAATTGAGCGCCGTTCGTTCTGCCGAAAGGATGCTGTGCATCGGTCCACTCACGGTGGCTACAACGTCGCCAGGCTCGACTACGCCGCCGTCGTCGATCACGATATCTACCACGATGCTTCGATCAACTTGAGCGAACGCTTCACGAACGCAGGCTTGGCCGGCAATCACGCCAGGTTCACGGGAGACGATCACTACCTTGGCACGGATACTCGGATCAAGGAGCGCCGCCGTGAGATCACCCTGTGGCTCTAGGTCTTCCGCGAGGGCTGCTTTCACGGCTGCCACGACCGGTGCTGACGGGGGATGCATCATGGATACTCCTCGAAGTAGGTGAGACGAACCCGCCACGCGTCGTTCGTATTTTCAAATTCTTCGCGAACATGACAGCCGCGAGACTCTTGGCGTGCGAAAGCTGAGGCAATGAGTAACTCAGAGACCGTCACGAGATTTTCGATGGTCCTAAAACGCGGGTCACGATCGGTGCCAAGGATCCCCCGTATCGCAGCGATGCTCTCGCTGGCCTCCCCCAACGACGTTTCGCTTCGCATCACACCGGCACCGCGAGTCATCGTCGCTTGAAGACGACCCAGGAGGGCTTCGGGGGACAGATCAGCGCTCAATGGCTCGACGTCGCGACGCTCGGGCAACGAGTTGCTTCGACGCGGCAAAGAACCCGAAGCAGGAGAGCCGAGTACACCACTATTCGTGGGGCCCAGCTGTCCACCAGAAAGTGCCGTGATGCAACGTTTGGCAAAGACCATTCCCTCGACGAGAGAATTCGAGGCCAAGCGATTCGCACCGTGAACGCCGGTATTAGCAACCTCTCCTACCGCCCACAATCCCGGGACCGCGCTCGCTCCCACGAGGTCCGTCAAAATACCGCCGGCTAGATGGTGTGCTGCTGGAGCGACGGGAAGCCAATCAACCCGCGGATCAAGTCCCACCGCATCTAGCGATACCGCAATGGTGGGAAAGTGCTTGGCGAAGTCCCTAATCGGTGTCACGTCCAGCCAGAGGTGGTCGAGTTCTTGTTCTCGCATCACGGTGGCCATGGCACGCGACACCACATCTCGAGACGACAGCTCGTCGATAAAGCGCTCACCGTGGCGGTCACGCAAGAAGGCACCATCTCCACGAAGCGCCTCAGAGAGTAAGGGCCGAGGCCTGACATCGACATGGAGGGCGGTGGGATGAAACTGCATGAACTCAAGATCACCTACCGGTACTCCCGCACGGATCGCTGCGGCGAGACCATCAGCCGTGGCTTCGGGTGGATTTGTGGTGACCGAAAAAATCTGTCCGGCACCACCAGTGGTAAGCACGACGTGGGAAGAACGCAGCTTATGAATTTCATTTCCTTGGCGAAGGGCAATTCCTTCAGCACGACCGGAGCTCACACGCAGATCAAGGAGATCCGCGTGCTCAACCACCCTGATGCCTCGAGCCCCCACCGCCGCTACGAGCGCGCGTTCGATCTCGTGACCCGTTGCGGCACCACCGGCGTGGACGACCCGATCTGCGCTGTGACCGCCCTCTCGCGCTAGGTGAAATCCTCCTGAAGCCACGTCGAAATTCGCGCCCCACGCTACGAGTTGCTCAACGGCGGCTTCACCATCATCTGCGAGTATCGACACCGCTGTTTCATCACAGAGGCCCGCGCCAGCAGCCAAGGTGTCGTCTCGGTGCAAGCGTGGCGTATCTCGTTCATGATCCATGGCGGCAGCAATGCCACCCTGCGCCCAGTCGGTAGCGCCGCGCTCAATCGTCGCCTTCGTCACTACCGTGACGCGTAGCCCCGCCGCCGAGGCATACAGCGCTGTGGCGAGGCCAGCAATGCCGCTCCCGACGATGAGGACGTCAGTATCTCTCGTGAGATCGGCTTTCATGAGCTGGGGAAACTCACTGCAGCATTATCGAGAAGCCGAACACCTTCGATGACGCCGGCTATTACGGCACGGTAGGTACCCTTCGTTGTCTCCGGAGGCACGGGAGAAAACGTATTTATGTCCACAAGTTCAGCATAGGAGAGACTAAACGCAGTGCATGAGGCTAAGCGCTCATGCATCGCACTACGAACGCTGAGCGCATGGCCACCGCTTCGTGCACAGGCTTGAGCATCACCGAGCGCCCGTGCAATCACCAGTGCCTCGCGACGACCTTCGCCGCTGAGGCGACCGTTACGACTCGACATTGCGAGACCATCGCTCTCTCGAATGGTGGGTACCGCCACCACCTGCGTTGCCATACCGAGATCCCGAATTACGGCCTTCACGACGCAGAGCTGTTGAAAATCTTTTTCTCCAAAGAAAACGCTGTCAGCCTGAGTGAGGTTCAGCAAAATACTGACTACCGTCGCTACTGCCGAGAAGTGACCGGGACGATCTCTTCCTTCAAAGCTCTCACCGAGCCTGCCGACGCTAAGCACCACGTCGCTCACCTCGGGATAGGCCGGATAGATCTCGTGAACTTCAGGAACAAAGACAGCATCAACGCCCGCGGTTTGCAATAGGGCCAGATCTTCCTTGAGCGGTCGAGGGTAGGTCTCGAGATCCCGTGCAAGGGTGAACTGCGTTGGGTTGACAAAAATAGAAACGACTGTTCGATCGCACTGTGCTTGGGAGTGACGAACGAGACTGAGATGTCCGGCATGAATCGCGCCCATGGTCGGGCATAGACCCACGCGGCTACCACTACGGCTCCACGACGCCATCATGTCTTGCCAGGCTCGACGCCCACTAATAACTTCCATCGCTAGCTACTCGCCCCATCGATGCGCGGCACTACCTCGACGAGGAATGCTTCACCCCCGCTCTTGGGCACCAAGCGCTGTGCTAACTCTGCCATCGCAAGGTAGCTAGCGCGCTCCTCACGATCAAGTGCATTCACGTGACCTTGTAGGGTTGCGACATCACCACGAGCGGCAGGACCAGTCAACGCTTGTCGTGGGGTGAGCGCAACGGCATCCTCAAGCGCAGCAGCGCTGAGACCTTGAAAATCTTCAAGGCCCATACCCAGGGTCATCGCAATTCTCTCCACTTGGCCCATCAAGGCCACGACGTGATTTGCTGCGATGCATGCGGCCGCGTGGTATCGAGCGCGATCGTCTTCAGCGATTTGTATCGCGATACCCCCAAGGACCGACACCAAATCACGAACAGCATCGTCGCCGGCTATCGCAAATCGTGCACCGTCACCGAGTCGACGAGCACCAATTGCCGTTGTGGGCATCGCGACGAGGGGGTGAAGCGATGCCACCCTAGGGTGACCACGGAGGGCAAGCAAACTCTGCGAACCCGAAAGATGCATAACAACACAGGCTGGGTTAGGAGTCACCTGCTGAGCAAGGTCAGCAATTGCATCATCGCTCACGGCCAAGATGAGCATATCGACATCCTGCGCCGCCGCAGTGAGATCCACACCGCGGGCGAGGGGACCATCTACCCATACCGTTCGCTCCCGAAGCGCGTGGGCAAGAGAGGTACCGGCCCGGCCTGCGCCGACGATTCGTACTCGAACCATGTGTGCCTCCGACGTTCCAGCCCCTCGTCAGGGTGCCGTTCGTAGTTATGGGGGTAGTGCTGTTGTCAAAGCCTACCGATAACGCGCACCTCGCCCAACGCCGAGGCCATCATGCTCGCGTCCACAAGCTCGGGAGCCAGCTCCGCCAAGGGCTCAAGGACGAAGCGACGCTCGTACATGCGCGGGTGGGGAACGGTTAACTCAGCGGTATCTCGAGATTCACCCTCCACGTACAACACATCAACATCGAGGGTTCGAGGACCATGACGAACGCTTCTGACACGGTGAGCGATCGCTTCGAGCTCGCGACAACGTTCAAGCAGTGCTTCTGGGGTGTCGTCGGTATCGAGTTCAACGACGATATTAAGAAATAACCCTTGGGGAGGTCCGCCCATGGGTTCGGTTTCATAGAGCGACGAAACTGCAATGAGATCGCCAGCTCGGCTCAAGTGCTCCACGCCTCGGCGCAACTCTGCTTCTCGATCGCCGAGATTGGTACCCAGCCCAAGAAAGGCTCTCGCCATTGCTTAGCGCTCCAGGTATCTACGGACACCCGTCGCTGATACAGGCATCGCGACGGGGGGCTCAAGTTTGCGCACCGTGACCGTAGCGGCTTGGACACGATGATCAAGCTCAAGAGAGCCCCGAGCAATTCTGTCGGCTAGATGTTCGAGTAACTCGTGATGTTTAGAGGCAACGATCTCGACGACTAAATCTGCTACCGATGCATAGTTGGCGGTGTCAGCCAGATCGTCAGAGATACCCGAAGCCGACAAATCGATAGCAAGTTCAACGTCTATGAGCACGGGCTGTGTTCGGCCGTGCTCAGCATCTAAGACCCCTACCTCCGCTTCGAGGTGAATACCCTCGACGAAGACCGCGTCACTCACGACTGTTTCGTCTCCGTTAACACTTCAGCCATCATGGCCCGGCCATCGGTGCCGAGTTGACGCGAGAATAAACGTTCGACCACCGTCACCGCTATGGGAAGCTCCGGCATCTTGCCAGTATGGATAAGAAAGCCACCAATGACAGCCATCGTTCGATCCGATAAGTCGTCATCGTGGAGTAACACCTTCCCACCCTCTCGAAGGTGGCGATCGATTTCATCGAAAATGCTCAACAGCGCCGCGTCGTGGGCTCCCTCTTTGGGAAGTACTAAATTCACAGAGCGCACCCCGAGTTCGGAGTACGCACCAATGTTGGAGTCTCCCGGAAACATCGAGATCACCAAGGTGAAGCCGTTCTCGCGGAGCCAAATAATTTCCTCTTGTCGGCGCACCTTTCGGTGAGTCGCACTGTGGCCGCCTGGGCGCTCAGAAGCAGCCAGGCGACCGTCCATAATCCACGTCAAATTACGTGGCGCTATACCCGCGGCCCACTTACCCTTCATTAGGCGTCGACCTCCTCAAGTACGATTCGCATTGCTTGAACCGTAACCGCTACGTCGTGCACTCTCACCATTCTTGCTCCCGCTTCGAAGGCCGCTACCGCCGTAGCGATAGAGCCTTCGAGTCGATCTTCCGGCCCCAGGCTTTGGTGACCCAATGCTCCCAAGAAACCCTTCCGACTTGTTCCCACCACCAGCCCAGCGCCCCATCGGTCGGCAAGGCCAACGAGTCGGTCGCCATGGGCTAGCAAGGTCCAATTGTGCTCAAAAGACTTACCAAAACCGATACCGGGATCGAGCCATAACTCGCCCACCCCGGCCTCTCGGGCCTTCTGGGCGTGGGTATCAAGCCACTGCTCTACCTCGGTAACTACATCATCGTAGTGGGGATGATCTTGCATGGTGGCCGGTGTCCCCTTGGCATGCATGGCAACCCATGCCACGCCAAGCTCCCCGGCGACCCCTGCCAAGGTTCCCGATACATCGTTAATCATGCTTGCGCCCGCGGCGACGGCTGCCCGGGCCACGCCAGCTTTCGTCGTATCCACGCTGATGCGCCCGTGGCCCGTCAAACCTTCGATGACGGGGATTACTCGCAGTAATTCTTCCTCTTCACTCACCGGGCTTGCCCCAGGGCGCGAGGACTCACCACCGACATCTACCACGCCTGCACCTTCGGCGAAGAGCGCGAGGCCGCGCACAATGGCGTCGTCAACGTGCTCGGTCCTTGCCGAAGCAAAGAACGAATCCGGCGTCACGTTAATAATTCCCATGACCATGGGAAGATCCACGGTGGAGCGCAAGATCAGCGACCGTGAATGAACTGTAACGCCTCAGAGCGTGTTGCGAAGTCATCTTTAAAGATGCCCCGCACCGCTGAGGTAACGGTTAGTGCTCCCGGCTTCTTGACACCACGCATCGTCATGCACAAGTGCTCGGCCTCCAACACGACCAAAGCGCCTCGTGGCTGCAGTACTCGCTCCATATCGTCGGCAACTTGCGACGTCATTCGTTCTTGTACTTGGAGCCGACGGGCGTAGCCGTCAACAACACGCGCCAACTTTGACAACCCTGTAATGCGGCCATCATGACCAGGGATGTACGCAACGTGAGCGCGACCCATGAAGGGAACAAGGTGATGCTCGCAGAGCGATGAGAAGGGAATATCGCGGACGAGCACCATCTCACCATGGGCTTCGTCAAAGGTCACTTCGAGGTGTTCCGCAGGATCCTCATGCATCCCCGCAAAGAGTTCGTCATACATTGACGCCACGCGGCGCGGCGTGTCCAATAAACCGCTTCGGGTTACGTCCTCGCCAATTGCCGCCAAAAGTTCTCGGACCGCTGCTTGAGCCCGTTCAATATCAACTGTCATTACTCTCTCCTCTAGAAGAGGATCGCTAGTGCGATCCTTCGCCAACGTAGGTATAAATCCCATCAAGGTTGCGATAGCGCTCGGCGACATCAAGGCCGTAGCCAACAACAAAGGAGGGGGGAATAACAAAGCCAACGTACGCAAAGTCGTTCGCCACCCGTTGCTCGCCTTCTTTGAGCAAGAGCGCACAAATCTCTAGCGACGCGGGACCGCGAGCACCGAGATACTTGCGGAGATAATTAAGGGTTAAGCCCGAGTCGATGATGTCTTCCACCACGATGACATGACGATCTTTGAGATCAGCATCGAGGTCTTTGACGATGCGTACAACGCCTGAGGTCGTGGTGGCTGAACCATACGACGACACGGCCATGAAATCGACTTCAACGGGTAGCTCAATCTGCCGGGCTAAGTCACTCATGAACATCATCGCGCCCTTGAGTACCCCAACGAGTAGGGGCGGTCGACCTTGGTAGTCGAGCGTGATTTTGGCTCCCAACTCAGCGACCTTGGCTTGCAAGGCACTCGGCGAAATTACGACATCGCCAAGGTCAGGGCGGGCCCAATCAGGAATGGCATCATCGCGTGACATCGTCGGAAGCGTAGTAGCCCTAGATGGCTTTCAGGCTTAGAACGCCCTTACTCCGACGAATTTCTAAGGCGCCCTCGATTTGAGCCGCTACGGCCGAGCCCATGACGACCGCTTCAATCCGCTCAAGTTCGGCTTCCGAGGGCGCCACAATACCAAGCCCAGCGTCTCGGACGAGACGACGAATAGCCCGTCTACGTAGGGCTTCTGGGGCTTGGGCTAATTCCGCCACCGAGTACGGGTTGGTAATGGAATGGATCGAAATCTCCTCGAGAGCATCGTCGTCGCTGCGGGCGAGACGCGCTACCCGAGCAAGAATAGGAACAGGGTCTCGCTCAGCAATTTCAGTGAGGAGGGGCGTGAGCCGCGCACGAATGGCGTTGCGACGCAGCGAGAGGTCTCCATTACTTTCGTCATAGGCGACAGCAAGGCCATAGGCCTCACAGAGCGCTTCGAGCTCGGTTTTACGCAGATCCAACAAGGGCTTAGTCGGGCCAGGCCGCATCGCACCAAGACCTCGGGTACCAGATCCTCTCAAGAGGTTCAGCAGCAGCGTCTCGGCTTGATCATCCATGTGGTGACCAGTAACGATCCCCGGGGGGAGGACGCCAAAGCGAGCCGCTCTCGCTCTCGCTTCAAGGTTGGGGCCCTGGCCCACGGTAACCTCATAGACCTTCACGAGGCAGCCCAGGCCGACACCGAGTGCTTGAACGAGTCGTGCATCCTGGCCACTCGACGGCCTCAGACCGTGATCGACGTGATGCAAGGTCACGCGCTTACCCGTCGCTACGGCTAAGACAGCCAGCGCCGTTGAATCAGCACCTCCCGAACACGCAAGGTCATAGTGCTTGGCGGAACTGTCGAACTGGCAGCGCTCTAAGAGTCCCTCGGTAAGTGCAACGGCCTGCGCGCTCGCGCTATCGAGTAACGATGCCATCAAGAATCCCGCTGGCGTTCCTCGGCAAGTGCGTCAATAATCCTGGAACGAAGCGCATCCGGGACGCGGTCTTGGCATCGATCGGCAATCACGATGGGGAACTCCCGCTCAAAACGTGCGGCGGCTCCGCAGGGCTCACAAGCTTCCAGGTGCTGTTTGATGCGTGCGCCACAATCATCGTCAAGATCTCCGTCAAAGTATGCCAACAAAGAGGCTACGGCCTCGGCGCAATCAATGTCGAAGAGGGCATGACGAGTCAGCGCTTCGAAATCATCCTGATTCGCCATGGCTCCAACTTATGCCGCTTCCGTTAGGGCTGCCGCAAGGTTACGAAGGCGCTCGAGACCTTCGCGTCGTCGACGGGCGATACCAGGACCAACGAGTCGAGCGAGAACGTAGGACGCAAAACTCAGGGCGGAGATGAAGACCGTCGGCGGGACGCTTGACCATACCAGCGCCAAGATGAGGCCACCTTCGGTAGCCAACATCGCAATCGCAATGCTCACTACCGTGGTCGACGCGGGACCTCGAGAAACGCGCTGTGCCGCAGCTGCGGGAGTAATGGCTAAGGATAGAACCAGAAGCGTCCCCACTACCTGCGCAGCTTCAGTGACGCTGAGTGCGAGCACGATCAGAAAGATAATTCCAAGCAGTTTGAGAGATACACCCCGAGCTTGAGCGAGTTCGGGATCTACGGAAGCAAACAACAGCGGTCGATAGATGACCACCATCACCACCATCACCGCAACCGCCAAGGCAACCAGAATGAGAATCTGAATCCAGGAAATTCCAAAGATATTGCCGAAGAGAATATTGGTTGCAGCAGAAGCAAACCCTTGGTATCGGCTCAACAAATACACGCCGAGCCCAAGCCCAGCTGCCAGCACGACACCAATGGCGGAGTCGCGTTCACGAGAACGATCACCCAAGAGGCCCATCGCCCCAGCAACAACCACAGAGCCAATCAGTGCTCCGGCAACGGGATTACCAGCAATGAGCAGACCTGCAGACGCTCCGGTGAACGACAACTCTGCGGCGCCGTGCACCGCAAAGGCCATCTGTCGCGCAATGACAAAGGGTCCGATAATGCCGCAAATTAGGGCGATTAAAAAGCCCGCGACGAGTGCATGTTGCGCAAAGGGCAGCGTGAGATAGGTCATGACATCCATTTCGACGCAACCTCACCGTGATCGTGGTGATGATGGCCGTCAATCTCTGAATGAGATTCCTCATCACCGGCCAGAACAATGACTCGCTCTCCAACGCGCACTACCTCGACAGGATTTCCATAGAGACCCGTGAGGGTCTCTCGAGTTAGTACCGCTTCTGGCCTACCCAAGACGGAGCGACCATTCACGAGGTACAAAATGCGGTCAACGTAGGGAAGCACCGGATTGATTTCGTGCGTTACAAAGAGCACCGTTGCACCGCGCTCTCGCCGGTAACGATCGATGACACGAGTCACCTCCATTTGACGACCAGGATCTAAAGCGAGGAGCGGCTCATCGCAGAGCAATACGCTGGGCTCACCAAGAATGGCTTGGGCGATCCGGAGCCGTTGCTGCTCGCCACCTGAAAGCATGCCGACGGGGGCATCGGCGTAGTCAAGGGCACCTACTTGCTCAAGCGCTCGCTCAACGAGCGCCCGCTCAGGCCTCGTGGAGCGAAGTAAGCCGAGCTTGTGACCGTTGAGCCCCAGCGTTACTAAGTCGCGTCCTCGAATTGGTAAGTCGCGATCGAATCCGCGGTGCTGAGGAATGTATCCCACTACGCGATTTCGGGGTTTCGGTGCGGTCCCATCGACCAACACAGAGCCTGCCGTTGGTTTCAACAAGCCAAGGAGTACCTTGAGCAAGGTGGTCTTACCGGATCCATTGGGTCCAAGCACCGCGAGAAACTCACCTGGTCCAGCCTTCAGGTCAAGGTCGCTGAGTATGGATCGTTCACCGTACCCAGCCCGAAGACCCAGAATTTCAATAGAACTCATTGGTGAACTCCTAACGCCGCGCTTAAGCGCGTGATCTGGGCATGTTGCCAAGAGACAAAGCTTGCTCCCTCAGGCTCCACAACTTCCGAAACGCCGAGCACTGGTATGGAGGCGTTCTGCGCACTTTGTTGGACCTGGGTCGTTACGCCGCTCACGGTCTGCACGTTGTAAACCAGCACCGCAACACGACGATCCTTCAGTTGCGTTTGTATCGTTCGCTGATCAGAAAACGATGGAGCTACTCCATTTTCAATAGCCAGCGAAAACCCAAGAGGGGAGACGATACGAAGCCCCGCCTCAGTTAAGAGATACGCAGCGACACGCTCGGTCTGCGCAACGGTGCTGCCGTGACGTTCCAACTTGATCGTTGCAAGTTCCTTCACCAGCGTTGCTATGCCCATGGTGAAGTTCTTCAGTCTGGCCAGGAAGTACGAACGATTTCGGGGATCCTGCGCAGCCATGGCTTGTTCTATGGCGGCTGCAGCGATGGGAACATGATCGATCCAGTACCAAAGGTGTGGGTTGGCGTCGCTGCGCACCACCTTGAGTACCGACGACACATTCACCACACGTCGCGGCCCGGTGGCCCCGGTAGCCAAGAGCTGTCCGACATAGGGGTCGTATCCCATGCCATTTTCAATGACCACCGACGCTTGGTTTACCAATGCCGCATCGGCAGCGGTGGCTGTAAAACTGTGAGGATCTAGGGCCGGATTGGCAAGTAGCGACACGACGTTGACTCGATTCCCGCCGATCGCTGCCGCTACAGCCCCCCAAGGACTCTCACCCGCTACCACCCGAAGGGGGACAGAACTCGAGGCCGTCCCTATCCCACAAGAGGCCAAAAATATGGCGCTGACCACTGGCACTCCAAGGAGGCGCGTGATCGTGGTGGACATTGGATACCGCCTATCTAGAATGATTCCGGATAAAACGATAACAGATAATGAGAACGGTTACAATTTGGGATGGCTGCTGACCAAGTCCCTAAAACGAGAACCACCCGCCAAGGTCTCTGGATCCTCGAAATTCTCAATGAGAGCGATGGCTTTATGTCAGCCCATCAGCTCCACGCCAAGCTCGCTGCCAAAGGAAATCCCGTGGGTCTCGCCACGGTCTACAACCGGTTACGGTCCCTTGCGGAAGCGCGCGATGTCGACGTGCTCAAGACTGAGGCAGGAGAAGCCCTGTACCGACGATGCGGCGTCGATGGCCACCACCACCATTTGCGCTGTCGCCGCTGTGGGGCCGTTGAAGAAGTCGAATCAGCGCAGGTAGAGGTTTGGGCTCAGTCTCTGGCAGATAATGCGGGGTTCACCGACATCAGCCACACCATTGAGATCACGGGAATTTGTGCCACCTGTCATGGATGAGCTCTCAGAACTCGAGGGTATCTGCTGGCTCGAACTCGGTGGACTCCCCCAGGGTCTTAGAGCTGTGGTCACTACCCGACTCGGTGGTATCTCTCGGGGTGACTACGCAGCCTTGAATCTAGGCCTCCACGTTGGTGACGATGAAGCGGCAGTCCTTGAAAACCGTCGGCGTATCTTTACGGCGCTCGGTCTCGATCCTCAGCGCGCCAGTTTTATGAATCAGGTCCATGGGAATCGCGTCGCACACGTTGGTCCGAGCGAGCAGGGACGAGGTGTCATGACCCACGACAACGCGATCATTGCAACCGACGCGCTCATCACGAAGGAGTTTGAATCTCCTCTCGTCGTACTCAGTGCCGACTGTTCGCCCATTCTCGTTACCGCACACGATGGCTCAGCCATCGGAGTCGCCCACGCTGGATGGCGCGGAGCGGCGGCGGGAATGAGTAGCGCACTCGTTAACGCCTTTGGTACCTTGAACTACGCAGCGTCCGAGTTAATCGCGGTAGTAGGTCCGACGATTAGTCAAGATGCCTACGAAGTAGGTGACGAAGTCGTTGAGGGGCTCCGAGCCGTAACACCAGGTCCGGAATCTGCTTGGCTAGACCGAATGGTTCGGGCGCACGTCGACGTCGCCGAAGTAAATCGAGCGCAACTGATCGGGGCCGGGATCAAGAGCAGCCATGTGCGCATCACCCGTGACCGTAGCAATGATGAACTCTTCTTCTCCGATCGCCGGGCTCGACCCTGTGGGCGTATGGCCCTCATCGCATGGCGTACCGAGGCCTAGCATCATGGGTCTGATGGGGAACGCTACGACTTTTACCTACGACCGGGTCAGCATCGACGTCACTACCGCCACGATCCACTGTCGATACCTCCTTGACGATGAGGCCTTTACAGAAATCGCGACCATCCCGGGAGGGAATCTCATTGCTGCCGGTGTACCCCAAGCGGCTTGGTGGTACTTCTTGCTTGCTGGGGTTTCCTATTACAAAACGAACCCGGCACCAGACGTCGTCATTGCCGATGGACCAAGTAGTCCCGATGATCGAACATTTTTAGAGACCTTCCTCATCGAAGGTCTCGGTGAGTTCGCCTTCCGTAATGGGATGGATATCTCCCAACTACGAGTGCGAGGTCTAGACGGGGTCAGAGCACCCTCAACACCCATCCACGCCGAAGGACATGTTCTTATTCCCTTCGGTGGAGGTCTCGATTCCCTTGTCACCGTGCACGAGCTGGCTGGACTCGCCGAACGAGCCGCACTCTTTGTTGCTGAACGACCCGGAGCCCGCTTTGAGGCCATCGAGTTACCAGCACAGCAGACGGGTCTCGAAATCATGCGCGCCACGCGGGCCATCGACCCCAAACTGCTCGACGGTATTGATCGTGGCTACCTCAACGGCCATGTTCCCGTCACCGGCATCCTCTCAGCGCTCGGCGTTACCACCGCGCTTGCCCACGGCTTCGGAGCCTTGGCAATGTCGAATGAACGCTCGGCAAGTTCCGCCACCACCACGGGTCCCTTCGGAGCGGTCAATCACCAATGGTCCAAAGGCCTCGCCTTCGAATTAGGGTTTTCAAAAGTACTCGCTACCCACATCCCTGGCTTTCGCTATTTCTCTTGGTTGCGAAATCGATCCGAGCTCTCTATTGCGGAAGTCTTTGCTGGCATCCGCGAATACCATCCTCTCTTTCGAAGCTGCAACCGTGCTTTCCACCAAGATCCTGTTCGCCGGCTCGATACATGGTGTGGAGAGTGCGACAAGTGCCTCTTCATCGACCTCGCGCTTGCCCCTTTTCTTTCAAGAACACAGCTCAGCGAAATCTTTTCAGGTGTCGAACCTCTAGAAAATGAGGCCTTGCGGGCACAGTTGGAAATCTTGTGCGATACCGCTGACGGTGTTCGACCTTTTGAGTGCGTTGGCGATGCCAGTGAATGCCAAGAGGCCTTGCTGCTTACCGCTCAGCGAGATGACCGTGCGACCAACGCAATGATTCAAGACGTCGCCGCCAAGATCACGGATTCACCGAAGCCCGCTCTTGAACAACCCGTCACGATTCCGAAACGATTTCTTCGTGCCTAAAACGTGGGCTGACCTTGCCGGATTACGAATTGGCATTCTTGGTGCGGGGGTTGAAGGCCGTGATGCCTTCAAGCGCCTCCAGGGCTCGGCGGCCTCCATCGTCGTCGTCGACGATAAGCCCGATGTACTCCTCGATGGCGTCACCGTGCTTGAAACTCATCGTGGTGGTCTTGAGGCGTTGGGAACCTGCGATGTCATCGTTAAGAGTCCGGGGTTCTCCCGATATCGACCCGACATCGTGGCCCTAGCTCAGGGTGGTATTCCGATACTGGGTGCGTTAGGCCTCAGCCTCAGTGAAGCGGACCCCCTTCGCGTCATCGCCATTACCGGTACGAAGGGTAAGTCGACCACCGCTTCGGTGGCATTCCACCTCGCCACGGCGCTCGGTCGCCGAAGCTTGTTAATTGGCAATATCGGAGCCACTGCCCCCGAACGCGACGAACTCTTGTCCTATGACCTGATCATCGCCGAAGTATCGAGCTTTCAGGCACTTGATCTTGAAGTGTCACCAGGTGTCGTCGTTGTGACATCACTGGGTGTTGATCACGTTGACTGGCACGGTAGCGTTGATCAGTATCGTTCCGACAAGTTACGGATCACGCGCCTACCGGGAAACCATCACAGCGTGCTCCAAGGTCGCGACGAGATCTTGCGGGCTGAGAGTGATCAAATTGGTGGCACCATGATTTGGTCCGATGCTCTCGCGGGCAACTGGGCTCAGCCGCTCAACCTCGTCGGCGATCACAACCGCGCGAACGCTGAGCTCGCGCGTATTGCACTCGTTCAGGCTGGCATGGAAGAGGCTCAGGACTTAGCGCGTCTGACTCAGGCAGCCACAGGGTTTTCGCCACTCGAGGGACGTCTGAGTTTGGTAGGAACCCATCGCGGTGTCACCTTCATCGATGACTCCCTCGCCACCAACGTAACTCCCACGATGGCCGCGCTCGATGCCTTCGAAGGTCGTCGCCTCGCACTCTTGCTTGGAGGCTACGACCGAGGTATCGACTACAGCGAACTTTTGGATCGACTCGCCGCTCGAGACGCTGAAACCTTCGTTATTGGACTTCCCGATTCAGGTTCCGTACTCGTTGAGCAATTACAAACTCGATCTGGTCACGGCGCCGTCGCCATCGCTGACAGCATCGCTGAGGCCGTTGCTCTGGGCTACGCCTTTGCCTCAAGCGACGGTGTGGTCTTACTATCGCCCGCTGCACCGAGTTTCAGTCAATTCCGTAACTGGAAAGAGCGTTCAGAAGCGTTTCGCCAAGCCGTTTCCACGGTTACCGATAGCTAAGCCTGCTGACTTTGGGGTAACTCATCAATACCACTAGCATTTCTTTCAGTACTCAACCACCGAGGAGTCCCATGTCCACTACCTTCACCCTCAAGCATCGCCAGCCCGTTCTCGCTGACACAATCTCGTCTTCGCTCT
Source organism: uncultured Actinomycetes bacterium (assembly GCA_903875425.1). Lineage (GTDB taxonomy): Bacteria > Actinomycetota > Acidimicrobiia > Acidimicrobiales > RAAP-2 > CAIQWC01. Next base: position 35,724 of record CAIQWC010000042.1, read on the forward strand.
TGAGCGATACCGCTCTCGTCATCGGCGGAGCATGCCTTGTTGGCGCACTCGCCCAAATCTCAATTCCTCTTGGCTTCACGCCAGTTCCCTTAACCGGCCAGACCCTAGGCGTCCTACTCGTTGGGTCTGCTCTTGGGATGTATCGCGGAGTAATCTCCATGGCGCTCTACGTGGTTGCTGGTCTCATCGGTGTTCCCTGGTTCTCGGCGCACAGCGGCGGTTGGCACATAGCGAGCACCCCTACCTTTGGTTACCTCGTTGGCTTTGTTGTCGCTGCTGGACTCTGCGGCATGCTTGCGTCACGTGGTGCGGACCGCACGGTTGTTCGCTCCATCCCTGAGATGGTCCTCGGTAACGTCGTGATCTATGTATTTGGCGTCACGTGGCTCGCTCATAACTTGCACGTCGGGTTTGGAACTGCGATTCACTACGGATTGACCCCCTTCCTGTGGGGCGACGCCATCAAGATTGTGATTGCGTCACTGGTCCTGCCGGCCACATGGAAGTTGGTAGAGCACTTCCGCGGCGGCGCCCAATAACAAACAGCGTCTCCCGGTTCGCCCAGTTCCCCGCGGTGATACAACGAACGGGCAGGATAGGCCCATGATCATCCTACGAATTCTTGGTGCCTTACTCCTAGTTTTAATTTTGTGGATCGTGCTGAGTACAGTCTTCTCCCACAACAAAATACTGTTTGTGATTCTGATCCCCATCATCGCCGTAGCCGGCTATGTGGGATTCAAGTCGCCCAAATCTCAGAACTAGGACTCGGGATTCCGAAACAACTGGAGCCTGGAGTGGGGATTGAACCCACGACCTACGCATTACGAGTGCGTTGCTCTACCACTGAGCTATCCAGGCCTCGCCCCACCAGCGGGGTTTTTGACTGCACGATGAGGCATCGCAACAGTATCAAGAAGCCCCATCATCGAAAAACACGCCGAGTTTTATGGCTCCTGCGCTCTTGGCGAACCTTAGCGGTCGAGAAATTACAGCTTGTTAACACAGAGCCTTACCGTTCATAGATGCCAAGCCATTAACCTAGAGATATGGGGCCTGAACTCGATACTGCACGGTCATCGCGCTCCCAGCGCTCTCTCGAAGCTAGTGCTCACATTAAACGAGAGGCGCTAGCTTTTCTGGCGGATAGCGGCGCAGACCTCATGTCAACCAAATCACTCGCTGAGCGAAGCGGAATTTCAACGGGTCCCATTTACGCTCGCTACGACATCATCGAGGATCTCGTTCTTGATCTCTGGGTTGAGACCTTGCACGCTGAGTTTCTTTCTATCCTCTCGCTGATCCGCAATGCAGTAAACGAGAACGCCACCGAACGAGAGGAACTGGCTCGGCTACTCCATACTCCTAGTACCAAAGCCCAAGCCATTGTCGAAGTGCTCAGTGTGATGAGACGCTACCCACAACTCTTGGAGCGCGTTGGATTCGATATTGGCAGAGCCTTTAGCGACCACCTGCATGCTCAAGCCAAGGTGGCTCCATCCCTCGCTCTTGCGCAGTGCACGGTGACCTTCGGCGCAATCTTTCTTCAGCCAATTATGGGACCTGACAAAACCGACCGCTGGATGGGGTCACTCAGCCTCCTCGCATCTGCCGGGCGCGACGAGCTTGCTCGTCAGGAACCACCTCGAAGTATCGAAAGCCCCGCTGTAGCTGTCCCTATCATCGCTACGGGTGACGTTGTTGTTGATGAATTCATCACCGCGGCGATGACCGTGATCGCGCGCGTTGGTTATGAAAACGCGACGTCAACCCGTATTGCTCGAATTGCCGGAAGGGGTTTCTCCACTATCTATAACCATTACGGGACAAAAGAAGAACTGATGATTGCCGCCGTGAAGTCTCTCATCGAACAAAACATCCAAATGAGTTTCGAGGGTTTCGCGGGCCTACCTCGCGATGAGTACATAACCCGTTCTGTGGGTAATGCCTTAAGCGTCGTTAGTGACCTAAACCGCGAAAGCCGGCAACTTCGTATCGAAGCACTGACGAGTGGGCGACACCATCCCGAGATTGCTAGTTTCGCTTCCCAGGGTTACCAAGCAATGTACGAATCCTTACGTGAGGGAATCCGCCAAAGGGCAGGTGATCAGGCAGAGGGAATCTTGTCACGTGTACCACCACTCTGGCTCCTGCTCCGTTCCAACAACATCGGAATGAGTTTGCTCGCTAACGCATGCAGTATCCCTCGCGAGATTGATTGGACACCAGCGTGCGCGTCTCTCTACGGGCTTATTGGCGAAATTCGTAGTGGCTCATAGCCAATCGGTAGTAGCTCGTCAGGCTAAGGATAGGAGTAAGCGCTCCAAAGCTAGATTTTGCCGAGGATTTCGCACAAGCGATAGCCGCAGCTTGGTAATTGCATCCGAAACAGCAGCCGCTCGATGCATCGCCTCATCGGCTGTAGCTGCTCCATATCCCATCGCCTCGTGCATGCGATGACGATACACACCGGCAAGTGCTCCAAGACCTGCCTCGAGTTCGCGCGATTGAATACGCCGAAGTTCTCTTTTGTGACGTTTAGAGATCGCCTCTCCGCCAGGTAAACCACGCTCACCCATCATCTGCGCTTGCTCTTTGAGTTCCTCAATTTCTTCAGCATGTGCGACTGTGAGCGGCTCCACAACCGCCGCCAACATGGCTTCGATTTCTTCAACAAGTGTTACGACCATGGCACCCGTACCATCGAGTCGCTCGGGCACGGAGCGCCACCATGCCAGGCGTTCTGCAAATCCCGGGTCATCGGCAAACAATCGAGCCCGCGAGACGTCACCACCTGCACCTTCGGCGAGGATACGCGCTTGTTCTTGGTCGACGCCATCATTGACGAGCACCTGGGCAACCTCTTCGACGCTCAACAGCCGGAAGGGAATCTCAGCGCAGCGAGACCAAATGGTGATGTGTTGCTTTGGCAAGGTCGTGGCGAGCAAGACAAAAATGGTTGAAGCAACGGGTTCTTCGATCATTTTGAGAAATGCCCCCGCTACTTGAGCGGTCATTCCATCTGCATCGGGAATCACCATGACGGTTCGCTTGGCTTCGAGCGGTTGGCGCATGGCCCATACGCCCAGGCTCTTTTTGACGTACTCAACGCCATAGGTGGGACCTTCCGCCATCGCCACGATGACGTCCGGGTGAATCCCGCGCATGGCTTTAACGCAATCAGAGCATTCGCCACAACCCCCGTATTCACAGACCAGTGATGCGGCGAATTCACGTGATGCGGGAACGACGCCACAACCTGTGGGGCCATAGAGCACGTAAGCGTGAACAGGGTTCGCTACGGCACTGCGCAACAGATTGAGGGCTTGATCTTGACCAACAAAGTCGTTCAGTAACCGAGTCACAGCCAATCTCGCTTGTGGAGTTCTTGGTCAATCGCGTTAGATACGTCGTCCACTGACATGGTCGCGTCAACAACGAGCCACGCCTCGGGATGCTCAGCTGCTTGGGCGAGATAACCCTCACGAACCCGCTCGAAAAAGGCTTTAGCTTCTCGCTCCATGCGATCCGCCTCCCCAGTTCGACGCCTTTCAGCGAGTTCAGGATCAAGATCGAGCAACACCGTCAGGTCCGGCTGCACGCCTTGTGTGGCAACGGCAACCAACGACGCCATCAGTGTGTGATCGAGTTGGCGACCATATCCCTGATAGGCAATCGTCGATGCTCCATTGCGATCTGACACCACGGTTCGACCCGCACGTAACGCTGGGGTGATCACTGTCTCCATGTGCTCAGCCCTATCAGCAGCGATAAGCAACGCTTCGGCGAGAGGTGATGGCGCGTGCTCACTGTTTAAAATCAAGGTTCGAATTGCTGCGCCCAGCGGCGTAGCTCCCATCTCAAAGGTCAAGACGGCGTCGAGTGCTGATGCCACCCGGGCAGCTTGGGTTGACTTGCCACAACCGTCGATGCCCTCAAAGACGAGGTACCGACCCCGCTCCATCAGAAAGGATCCGCATCTGACGGCAGGTCCGTCGTCGGTGACTTCGTCGTCGATATGGAGCCAACCTTCTTCGCAGTAGCTTTCTTTACCGATTTCTTAGTCGTCTTTTTCGCAGCGACTTTCTTCGCAGTAGCTTTCTTTACCGATTTCTTTGTCGTCTTTTTCGCAGCGGCTTTCTTCGTCCGCTTCTTGGCCGGACCAGCAGCCCGGCGGATCTCGAGTAGCTCAACGGCGCGTTCTATCGTGATGTCTTCAATGCTGTCGCCAACACGGAGCGACGCATTCGTGGTTCCATCAGTGACGTAGGGCCCAAAGCGGCCATCCTTAACCACGATGGGCTCACCCGATACGGGATCTGGTCCGAGCTCTTTAAGCGGCGGCTTCGCTACGCCGCGACCACGCCGTTTTGGTTGCGCAAATAAGGCAAGCGCCTCATCAAGAGTCACGCTAAAGAGTTGATCTTCCGTATCGAGGCTTCGTGAATCTTTCGCTTTACTCAGATAGGGACCATAACGGCCATTGAGCGCCAGAATCTCTTCGCCCGACTCTGGATCTGTACCAACAAGGCGCGGTAGCGACAATAATTTCAACGCTTCTTCAAAAGTCAGTTCCTCTGGGTTCATCGTGCTGAGCAAAGAGGCCGTCTTGGGCTTTTCTCCATCGACGAGCTCACCGACTTGCACGTATGGACCGAAGCGCCCGGCTTTTACGAATATCTCCAAACCGGTTTCTGGATCCGTACCAACGGATCGATCACCCTGGGGGGCTTCGAGTAACTCAACCGCGCGCTCTATCGTGAGCTCATCGGGGAGCATATCTTCGCGGATCGAGGCTGTCTCATCTCCACGCTTGATGTAGGGGCCGTACTTACCCACGCGCACCATAATGACGTCGCCACTCTGTGGATCACTACCCAGGGGTATCGAATTAATTTCAACCGGGTCGATGTCCCCTAAATGTTCGGTGACAGCGTCACGTAGACCAAATCCGGTTTGCCCGTCGCTGTCATGGCCAAAGTAAAAGCGGCTCAACCAGGGAAGTGCTTCTTCTGAACCGCCAGCAATGGCGTCGAGACCATCTTCCATAGAAGCGGTAAAGCCATAGTCGACGAGGTTGCCAAAGTGCTCCTCAAGGAGTCGAACAACGGCGAACGCGGTAAAGCTAGGCACGAGAGCCGGCCCCTTCTTCCACACGTAGCCGCGATCTTGAATCGTTGAGATAACCGAGGCATAGGTCGAGGGACGACCAATCCCCAACTCTTCCATCTTCTTAACCAAACTTGCATCGGTAAAGCGAGCAGGTGGTTGTGTTGCGTGCGACTTAGCTTCGGCGTTGTCGATACGTACCGAGTCGCCTTCTGCCAAGGTTGGCAAAATGCGTTCCGTTTCAGCAAGTTCGGCCTCAGGGTCATCGGCGCCTTCTACGTAGGCACGGCGATATCCGGGGAAGGTAATGACACGGCCATTGGCCTGAAGCGTGGCTTCGACGCCACGGAGCTCCCCGGCTTCAGCTCCCAGCGTTGTCGTGAAGCGAACCTGTGCTTGCGTACCTCGCGCATCGGTCATCTGAGAGGCGACGGTTCGAACCCAAATCAATTCATAGAGGCGAAGTTCATCGCCACGAAGGCTTCGAGCTGCTTCTTCCGGTGAGCGGAAAGATTCCCCTGCTGGTCGAATTGCCTCGTGTGCCTCTTGAGCGTTTTTCACCTTACGGTCGTATCGACGAGGAGTATCGGGAACGTAGTCCGCACCGAAGCGTGAACGTGCCTCATCGCGCGCGGCATTGATGGCTTCTGCCGACAGCGTCGTCGAGTCAGTACGCATGTAGGTAATCCAGCCGTCTTCGTAGAGCTTCTGGGCCACACGCATAGCCATCTGCGAGCTCAGGCGAAGCTTTCGTCCCGCTTCTTGCTGAAGGGTAGAGGTCATGAAGGGCGGCTGAGGTTTCGACGTAAAGGGCTTCTCAGTCACCGACATCACCGTTGGGATGGCCTTGGCCAATGCCGTTGCCACTGAGGCGGCTTCTATTTCGTTAAGCGTACGTACGGTTCGTTGGCCGGTGAGTTTGCCGTTGGCGTCAAAGTCACGGCCCTCAGCCAAACTGACTGCGTCGAGAGCGACGAGGGATCCGGGGAACCCCGTACTCTTCGCTTCGAACTGAACTTCGACATCGTGCCAGGACGCGGCGCGAAAGGCCATGCGGTCACGCTCGCGTTCGACAACGAGTCGGGTAGCCACGGACTGCACACGGCCAGCCGAGAGGCGTGGCAGTACCTTCTTCCAGAGAACCGGTGAGACCTCGTAGCCGTAGAGGCGATCGAGAATTCGCCGAGCTTCTTGGGCATCAACTAAGCGGCGGTCTAAATCACGAGATTCACTCACTGCTCGCTCAATAGCCGCACGCGTGATTTCGTGGAACACCATGCGTCGGGTAGGAACCTGAGGATTCAGTACTTCAAGAAGGTGCCAGGCAATGGCTTCTCCTTCGCGGTCTTCATCGGTAGCGAGGTAGAGGGCGTCAGCCTGTTTCAGCAGCTTTTTGAGATTTCGAATGGTTACCTTGCCGCGTTCGCTTTCTACGTAGAGGGGCTTAAAGCCATTATCAACGTCAACACCAACGCGGGCCCAGGATTCACCCTTGTACTGCTCGGGTATCTCGTCAGCGCCCTTCGGGAGATCTCGAATATGGCCCACCGACGATTCGACAATGTAGTCGTCGCCGAGGATAGAACTAATGGTCTTCGCCTTCGCTGGCGACTCCACAATGACGAGAGCCTTACCCATTCGTTCACCTCCTTACCTCAGCGTCTATACGGTTCCCAGGACTCGGGGATCTGCTCGATCGTTCTAGCAGAGGGTTGAGGGATTCCCGAAACACGCCTTACGAACACGACTAAACCGCCAGTTTCTTGGCTAGTCCTCTTCCGATGCTCCGGCAATCAGTTCATAGTCCGGATTCAAAATGGCAAGCTCCGAGTCCCAAGAACCAACCATACCCTCAACAACAAGGCGCGCACCCGCTTCGATTCCAGGCACCGATGGGCGACCTTGGAACACTAAGAGTAGCGAACCTGTCCCATCCGAGATCGTGCACTCAAGATTCGATGCGGCCTCGCCAGATTGAACGGTTACTGATCGAATCTTTCCTGCAATGCGGGTTCGGCGCCGATAGATCGCTTCACTGATCTGTTCTGCGTCACCAGCCCGCTGCGCTAACCGAACATCGATGGGAAGCGCTTCGACTTCTTTCTCCCGCTTATGTTCATGTTTCTCTTCGTTTCGCTTTTCGGCCTCTAGGACCTTGACGACATCATTGAGGTTAAAGGGGACGATCGTGGCGCTGACGTGAGGAACGGTCGAGACCGCAGAAGCAATCGAGTCGGCGGTTCGGTCGTGTAAGAGACGTGCCAAGCGGGAATTAAAACTTCGTCGTGGAAGCAAAACGGTGCACTCAGTTTCATGATCAGCAGTAATTTCAGCAACGAGCTCTAGCGATGCGCGTTCTAAACGGCGGTCGGGACAGATCATGATGTCAAGGGGCAACCACCGAGGACCAATCTGAGCCCAGCGGCGTTGTAGCTCGGCCGTGACCGCCGGGTCAATATCAAAGTGGACGGCACGAGTTCGCTGTGACATCCCGCGCGCGTACTCAATCGCGCGCTTTGTTGATAAATCAAAATTATCAACCAAGATCACAATGCTGCTTCGTAAGGTTGACGACTCTTTATCACTAGTTCCTGCGTGGAGGACAGCGTCTTCCTTACGATATGCACGGTTCATTCGAAGGAGTCCAGCAAACATGATGGGTCCCACGAATACAACGACCCAAGCGCCTTCCCTGAATTTAACGATGGCGAAGATCAAAACGACAATGAAAGAAATAGTCGCCGAAATACCGTTTACAGCAACGCCCCTTCGCCACTTTTTATTTTCTCGATGATCAAGGTGGTGCTTGACCATGCCCGCGCCAGCCATCGTGAAGCCGGTGAACACACCAATGGCGTAGAGCGCGACGAGGCCGTTGACCTGGGCTCTAAAAACAAGGATCAACAGTAGCGAGACAGCGCCGAGTACCAAGATGCCATTAGAGAAGGCAAGGCGGTGCCCACGCTTCGTGAGTTGGCGAGGCATAAAGCGATCTGCCGCGACAAAGTTGGCTAAGTAGGGGAAGCCGTTAAACGACGTATTCGCCCCCGTATAGAGAATCAGGAGGGTTGCGAACTGAACGGCGTAGAACATCACGTGGCCGAAGCCTTGCGTACCTAATACCGCTTGAACTTCTTGAGAAACAACCGTTGGTGTACCCGCTGCATAGGGAACGGCGTGCGTGATTTTGGCAAGTATAGAAACCCCAAGCACCAAGCTCCCTAGGGTGCAAGACATCACCACCAAGGTGATTCGAGCATTTCTGCCCTGCGGTTTCTTGAAGGTTGCCACTCCGTTGGAGATTGCTTCGAGACCCGTCAACGAAGAGCCACCGTTAGCGAATGCTCTCAGTAGGGAGATAAAAGCCAAGCCGTAGAGCACACCGTTACCGCTCATTCCGAATGTATGACCCGTGAGCAGATTGTGATTACTCGGTATGGGAATCGCATGAAGCGAGCCCGAAACCGCTTTCACAATGCCAAAAACAATTACCGAGGCCAGCGACAAGATGTAAAAGTACGTTGGGAGTGCAAAGTAACTTCCGGCTTCTCGAATACCGCGTAAGTTCCCAAAAACAAGTAGCAAAACGACGCCCACGGTAATTGGAATCGTGAGATGCGTCAGGCTTGGTACCGCAGAGGTCAACGCAGCGGTACCTGCGGCACACTGCACTGCAACGGTAACGGTGTAGTCAATCAGTAGTGCGACCGCCGCAATTTGGGCAACGCGGGGACCAAAATTATCTCGGGCCACCACATAGGCACCACCAGATTTTGAGTAGTAGCCAATGACATCCCAATAGGAAATGGTGACAAAGAGCAAGACCCCTAAAATGACGAACGTCAAAGGTACGATCAAGCTGAAAGCGGCGAGACCGATCCACGGTGTCATTTGGGTCAGCATTTCTTCGGTTCCATAGGCTGACGAAGAAATGCAGTCAGGCGCAAGCACGCCAAGCGCTATCGGGTTCCAAAGGCGCTCATCTTCGAGCTGCTCGGTGACCATCGGCTTGCCGAGGAAAAACTTCTTGCATCGATAACCAGCCGACTCGGGATACAGCGCTCCAAGGTCCTGAGGGACCACCCTTGTGGGCTGAAGACGCTCCGTGGCCTCTTCGTTATGCGCTGTTTGATCAGTCACGAATATCCAATCTATGCCCCAAACGAGGGCCTAACCCAATCCGATTCTTGCTACCGGCCTCACGGCGTGGTGGGATGGGGGGGTGCACATCGTGATCATTGGCTGCGGCCGCGTCGGTTCGGGCTTAGCGGCCACCCTTTCTCGTGAGGGTCACTCGGTCACCGTTATCGACAAGAATCGTCGCAGTTTTAGCCGCCTTCCGGCCGAATCAACGATCACGACGGTTGTCGGGTCAGGCTTTGACCGCGAGACCCTTACCGAGGCTGGTGTCGAACATGCCGATGCCTTGGCCGCTGTGACCAGCGGTGACAACTCCAATATTTTGTGCGCTCGTATCGCTCGAGAAAACTTTCACATTCCCAATGTGGTGGCTCGAATCTACGACCCCCGTCGAGCCGAGATCTACCAACGCCTCGGCATCCCGACGGTGGCTACCGTCACGTGGACCATTGAACAAGTCCGCCAGTGGCTCATCCCTCAGCAGAATCGACCATCGTGGACCGATGCCACCGGAACGTTACAACTCCTTGAATTTCCTCTTCCTGCGGCGTGGGCAGGTCGCTCACTGGCTGCCCTCAATGTTCCAGGAAAGATTTCCCTCGTCGGTGTCGGCCGCGCTGGCACCGTGCGCCTCGATGGTGCTGAACTCGTCGGTCAAGAACGAGACCTGCTTCACTTGGCAGTCGCTATTGACGCCCAGTCTGAACTTATGTCACTACTCGGAGGTGCCCCAGCATGAAGGTCGTCATTGCGGGAGCAGGCTCAGTAGGCGTTGCCATTACCGAAGATCTTGACGCCAAGGGTTACCAGGTCACGTTGCTCGAACGTGACCAAGAATTGGCAGAAAAGTTAAGGGCCACTACGAGACTAAACATTGTGCTCTGTGACGCTTGTGAAGTATCAAGCTTGGATGCAGCCGGTCTCGCTGAGGCCGACGTCGTCGTAGCCGCTACCGGTGACGACGAAGACAACCTCGTTATCTCGCTCCTTGCCAAGCAAGAGTTCGCCGTGCCTCGCGTTATTGCTCGCGTGAACAACTCAAAGAACCAATGGCTCTTTAACCAGTCGTGGGGTGTGGACGTATCGGTTTCTACCCCTCAGCAGTTGACGGCGCTCGTAGAAGAAGCTGTTTCCGTGGGGTCTATGGTTCAATTACTCCGCCTCGATGGCTCTGGGGCCAGCCTCGTTGAGGTGACCTTGGCTAGCGATTCACCGGCCCTCAACATGGCAATTAGAGAGTTGGCTATTCCTCGTGAGGCCACGGTGGTGGCCATTATCCGCGAAGGACGACTCGTTGTTCCCCATGGTGACACCGTTTTAAGTGCCGGTGACGAAGTCATGTGTCTGGTCACTCCCGAAGCGAGCGACCAAGTTCAATCGCTTCTCGTCTAAGTCCTGTCACATCTTTGGCACAGGGGAGTTCTAGGCTTACGCCCATGGAAGCCGCGTTTTTTGATCTCGACAAAACGGTCATTGCTAAGGCTTCCATTGCCGCTTTCGGGCGGCCCCTCTTCAAGGAGGGTTTAATTTCACGCCGTACCGTACTGCGTGCTGCCATGCAGCAACTGATCTTTATACGTTTCGGCGCTGACGAAGAGCGCCTCAATAAAGTTCGTGACTCCATGCTTGATCTCACCCGAGGATGGGATAGGGACCAAGTTTCTCAAATCGTTCGAGAGACCCTGATTGAAACAATCGAACCGCTCATCTACGCAGAAGCCCTAGATCTCATGGATCTCCATCGCCAAGCAGGAGACAAGATCTACATCATCTCAGCCGCACCCGAAGAAATCGTGCGCCCCTTAGGCGAACTCCTCGGCGTCGATGGTTCGCTCGCGAGTCGTGGTGAGATCGATGATCTCGGCTGCTACACCGGCAAGATGGAGTTCTATTGCTATGGACCAAACAAGGCGATCGCTATTGAGCAGCTTGCTACGGAGCACGGCATCGATCTTGCTAATTCGTCGGCTTACTCAGATTCGGCAACTGATATCCCCATGCTCGAGATTGTCGGTCACGGCGTAGCGGTTAACCCCGACAAGGTTCTTGCCGCAACCGCACTCGAGAGAGGCTGGGAAATTTTGAACTTCACCAAACCCGTGCGGATACGCGACCGGGTCAGCCGCCGCGTACCCATCGTGACGGGTGCGGTGGCCGTGATCGGTGTTTTAGCCCTGGCAGCGGCGCGATCGATGCGCCGGATGCCAAAGCGGCGTATTGCTTAGTTAGGCCTTGGGAGAAGAGCCACGCAGGCGCTTTGCAGCGGCGGCAATGATGGCACCAATACCAAGCAGAGCAATCAGTTTCTTCATCGTGTCCTCCTAGACGCTTAGTAGATCTCTCGCACCCGTATCTGACGACGGGTGACGCAACTTCGACATAGCCCGCGCCTCAATCTGACGAATGCGCTCACGGGTGAGGTTGAAATGCTCTCCCACTTCTTCAAGGGTACGGGGTTCGCCTCGGTCAAGCCCAAAACGAAGACGAAGAATCTCACGCTCGCGCTCATCGAGTGGACTCAAGAGTCGCTGTATCTCTTCGGGAAGCAAGGCAACGGCAGCTACCTCAAAGGGGGAGTCAGCAGAACGGTCTTCAACGACGTCACCGAGTTCGGCGTCTCCATCTTCACGAAGTGGCTCCGACAACGACAAGGGCTCAGCGCGAAAGCGCAGTGCTTCAATCAACTTATCTTCGGGCATTTCCACCTCAGCGCCGAGTTCCGCCAAGGTCGCGGGGCGACCGTATTTAAGTTCAAGGCGAGCTTGAGCTTTTTGAACACGAGCCAGGGTGTCGCCAGCGTGCACGGGGAGACGAATGGTTCGACCAGTGTTCGCAATACCTCGGGTGATTGCCTGACGAATCCACCAAGTGGCGTAGGTGGAGAATTTAAAACCTTTACGCCAGTCGAACTTTTCGACCGCATGCATAAGGCCCAAGTTGCCTTCTTGAATAAGGTCAAGCAGGGGAAGACCTGAGGCCTGGTACTTCTTGGCGATGGAGACCACGAGTCGAAGGTTCGACTGTACGAAGGTCTGTTGAGCATCCTCACCGCGCTTAGCTTCGATCTTGAGCTTGCGCTTCTCAGCGACGGTGAGCTTGGCACCGTTCTCAACCTTCACGGCGGCTTCGCGGCCAGCTTCGATAGTTTGGGCAAGGCGGACTTCATCGTCCTTGGTAAGCAAGGGGTACTGACCAATATCAGTCAGGTACAACCTGACTAGGTCTTCATCATCTCGCTCGATACGCTCTTTTGCCACAGTGAAAACTTCTTTCTTCAACGCCCGCCAAGGACAGAGTCCCGGCTGTCGGGGTAGGTGAATTCTACCGGTGCCGTCAAGGGGGTAGTCCGGTCCACCCCCATGGGCAAGGTGTGAGACTATTCCCCAGTGTTTTAGGGCGCCCGCACGCGTCCCCACTCCCGACGGGCCCCTTATAACGAAACTGACGCCGCCAATCTCCTGATCAGTGATTAGGCGCGGAAACCGTTCGTGATGGGCATACGACGGTCCTTACCAAAGGCCTTGGAGGTAATACGAGGCCCCGGGGGCATCTGTCGTCGTTTGTACTCAGCGATATCGACGAGCCGACAGACCCGGGCCACGGTACCTGGGTCGTAGCCCTGAGCGATGAGCGCTTCCACCGAGAGATCGTCTTCGATGTAGCCAGCCAAGATGGGATCAAGAATTTCGTAGGCCGGCAGAGAATCTTCGTCGCGCTGATCTGGACGAAGTTCTGCTGATGGCGCCTTGGTAAGGATGTTCTCCGGAATAGGAGCTGGGTCGCCACGATCGAGACTGCGTTGATTTCGATATGCGCACAGGGCGTACACCAAGGTTTTGGGAACATCTTTGATAACGCCAAAGCCGCCCGCTGAGTCTCCATAGAGTGTGGAGTAGCCCGTAGCTAGTTCTGACTTATTCCCCGTGGTCAATACGATGGCTCCCGTCGCATTCGAGATACCCATGAGCAAAACACCACGGAGTCGACTCTGTAAGTTCTCGTCGGTTAATCCCGACGGTCGAGCACCTAGTGCAGCACCAAGCATGGATTCATAAGCGCGATGCGCTGGTTCAATTTCTCTCGTCTCGAAACTGACACCCAATCTACGGGCAAGATCCTCTGCATCACTAAGAGAATGATCTGATGAGTATCGCGAGGGCATCGCGATACAGCGAACGTTGTGCGCACCAATAGCGTCGGCTGCAATAGTTGCCACGATCGCTGAGTCGATACCACCCGAGAGACCAATGAGCGCCTTAGTAAAACCGTTCTTTGCTAGGTAGTCACGAGTACCAAGTACGAGTGCTTCATAGATACGCTCTAGATCCTCGGGAATGGCATTGAGGTCGTCACCAAGGATACTTCCATCATTTTCGATTGTTACCGAAACAGTATCGATAACAAAACTCTTGGCTCGCGTCATGATCGTTCCCTCGGCGTCCATCACAAAAGATCCACCATCAAAGACCAACTCATCTTGACCACCAACTTGATTGACATACACCAGTGCGGCACCTGTCTCGCGAGTACGAGCGGCACCTACCGTTTCGCGGCGCTCTTGTTGACCCCTTGCGAAGGGCGACGCATTAATACTGACAAGGATGTCGGCACCAGCCCGGGCAAGGTCACTCGCTGGACCTTCTGCGCTCCACAGATCCTCACAAACTAAGACCCCGACCTTCATCTCGCCAATGACGACAAGGGTCCCGGGCATCGTGCCGGGTACGAACCAGCGCTGCTCGTCAAAGACGGCGTAGTTAGGAAGCAGTCTTTTTGGAATGAGTTGTTCAATACAAGCGTTTCGAAGTACCGCGGCCACGTTCGCGAGGGCCGCAGGTTTTGCCATACCAACATCGCGAGCGTCACGAACGTTTGCTAGGGAGCGGTTCACGCGCTCAGCTCGTACCACTGCTCCCACCACGACACAGATATCCCGTGACGACTCGGCTAACTCCTCGAGGACCGTCTCAGCTTGTGCGACAAAGTCCTCCTTGTTCAAAAGATCTTCTGGTGGGTAACCGGTAAGGGCTAGTTCAGGGAAGACCACCAGATCACAGCCATGACGCTTCGCTTTCTCAATGGCTTCTACGATCAGTGCTTTGTTGGCGTTGAGATCCCCCACGGTAGGGCTCAGCTGGGCTAGCGCCACGCGAATTCCGGACATTCTCCGAGCCTACCGGTGCTCCCTCACCCCTTCTCTTAGGCCTAGGCGCCTGAGTTCATACGCTGTTCACACGCGAGCGTCCAGAGAGGTGTTTTTAGGGGGCAAACTAGAAGGGCCCCGAAAGAACGGGGCATGGCTCGAAGAAGAGCGGGCCATTGCCAACACCAAAGGAGAACCAGTGCCCTACCAGGCTGAATATATCTGGATCGATGGCACCGAGCCCTCACCGCTGATGCGCTCGAAGACCAAGATCATTGCCGACGGCAAGACGCCTCCGATCTGGGGCTTTGACGGATCAAGTACGAACCAAGCGACCGGTGACAATTCAGACTGCGTGCTGAATCCGGTGTTCACCTGCCCGGACCCACTGCGTGGTCCCGACGACATCCTCGTCCTCTGCGAGGTCTTAACCGTTGACGGTAAGCCCCACCCGACTAACACGCGAGCCAAGCTCGTCGCCACGGCCAAGAAGTACGCAAAGTACGAGCCCTTCTTCGGTCTCGAACAGGAATACACCTTCTTGCAAAACGACCGTCCCTACGGTTGGCCTGAAACCGGCTATCCAGCCCCTCAGGGTCCCTACTACTGTGGCGTTGGTGGCGACATGATGCCTGGTCGCGACATCGTGGAAACACACACGGCAGCGTGTCTCATCGCGGGTCTCGCCATCGAGGGCACGAACGCGGAAGTCATGATGGCGCAGTGGGAGTTCCAGATCGGCGCGCTTCCCCCCCTTGAGGTCTCAGACCAACTCTGGGTTGCTCGTTGGCTGCTCTTCCGCATCGCGGAAGACTTTGGTGTCTATGCGACCCTCGAAGCCAAGCCTGTCTTGGGTGACTGGAATGGTGCGGGGTGCCACACCAACTTCTCCACCAACCAGATGCGCGCAGATGGCGGTTGGAAGTACATCATCCAAGGTGCCGAGGCTCTCGGTCGCAACGTTACTGAGCACATTGAGAACTATGGCGTAGGCATTGAGCTTCGACTTACCGGTAAGCATGAGACCGCTCACTACACCCAGTTCAGCTACGGCGTCTCTGACCGTGGCGCTTCGGTCCGCATCCCGTGGATCTGCAATGTTGAGAAGAAGGGCTACCTCGAAGACCGTCGCCCCAATGCCAACATGGACCCGTACACGGTTACTCGTTTGATGGTGAACACGATTTGCTCTGACGCCGAGAAGAAGTCACCAGTCAAGAGCGCGGCACCGAAGAAGGCGGCACCGAAGAAGGCGGCCAAAAAAACGGCAGCAAAGAAGGCCCCGGCGAAGAAAGCTGCTACTCGCCGCTAAATAAAAGCTTGGAGTACAGCACACGCCGGGTTCCCGCGTTGGGGCCCGGCGTGTGCTATTTCTCGGCAAGAATTGAACGATGACCCAAAGGGGCACAATGAACTCGCAACATGAATACGTCTTGAGGACCGTCGAGGAACGCGGTATTCGTTTTATCCAATTGTGGTTTACCGACGTACTTGGAACGCCGAAGACCTTTCAAATCACCCCAGCCGAGCTAGAGAATGCGCTCGAGGAGGGTATGACCTTTGATGGATCCGCCGTCGATGGCTTTAGTCGTATTCAAGAAGCGGACGTACTTGCCCGGCCCGATGCCTCCACCTTTCAGATGCTGCCTCTGGGCGATGGCACGGCGAGCACGGCCCGCGTCTTTTGTGACGTCGTTAATTTAGATGGCACTCCCTTCGAAGGATGCCCGCGACAAGCACTCCGCCGTGTACTAAGGAGCGCCCATGATCAGGGCTATACCTTTTTCACCTCTCCAGAGATTGAGTACTTCTACTTTCAAGATCTGGACCCCGCTACCGCTCTCAAGCCTCTCGACTCCGGAAGCTACTTCGACTTGGCGCTAGCAGATCTACCCAGCGAGTTGCGCCGCCAGACCGTTTTGACGCTCGAAGAAATGGGAATTCCCGTAGAGCATGCCCAGCACGAGGATGCTCCGAGCCAACATGAAATTGATCTGCGCTACACCGATGCACTCACGATGGCCGACTCAGTCATCACGACCCGCCTCATCATTAAAGAGATCGCCCGCTCTGCTGGAGTAGCGGCAAGTTTTATGCCCAAACCGCTTGGCGGTGAGCAAGGTTCTGGCATGCATACCCACGTCTCTCTCTTTAAAGATGGCAAAAACGCATTCGCTGACGCCAGCGATCCCTACGGACTCTCTGTCATTGCGCGCTCCTTTATCGCGGGTGTCCTAACCCACGCCCATGAATTCACCGCCATCACGAATCAGTGGATTAACTCTTATAAGCGCCTCGTACCGGGCCACGAAGCGCCGGTACACATTTCTTGGGCTCGTAATAACTCCTCAGCACTGGTTCGCGTTCCCGTTGTCAAAGCTGGTCGCCTCGACTCCACCCGCATTGAGTACCGGGCTCCTGACTCGGCCGCGAACCCGTACTTGACCTTCGCCGTTATTTTGGCTGCCGGTCTCGCCGGTATCGAGCGTCACTACACCCTCCCTGACGAGGCCACGGGTAACTTGTTCGAACTACAAGCCTTCGAACGCGAAATAGCCGGCGTCCGTCAGCTACCAAGCAACCTCAATGACGCCGTCGACGCCGTCGAGGGTTCGCAACTTGTTCGCGACACGCTCGGCGATCACATCGTTGAATGGTTCATTCGCAATAAGCGCGAAGAGTGGTCTTCTTATAAGGGTGAGATTTCAGCCTTCGAACTCAATCGCTATCTGCCTAGGCTCTAGGAACGCTTGCTGCCGTGAATACCGTGCTCTGTTATCCCAATGCTTCAGCTGCCGAAGTGCTGCTGGCCGTTACTGAGTCAAAGCACGTCTACGCCTGTGTCGACAACCTTGAGTCCGCGGAAGCCTTGGCATCAGCACAGGACATTGCCGGCGCCATTATCGATGCGAGAACTAACTTCTCCGCCGCAATTGCTCTCGCGCGAGGTTTACGCCGGCGAGAAGATTCCATAAGCCCCATCGTTATGGTGCTGAGTTCAGATCAGGTACGTGGCCTCGAAGGTCGCGAGGAACTCTTTGAAGACTTTGTGGTCCAGCCCTTTGAAGTAGCTGAATTAACGGCTCGCATCGCTGCCGCGCTGCGGCGGCTTGGTCGAGGTAGCGGTACCGAAGTTGTTGAACTTGGACCACTTTCAATTAATACCGAAACCTTCCAAGCATCCATCTCAGGTAAAGCCCTTGATCTCACGTTCATGGAATACGAACTCTTACGATTCCTTGGCAGCAATCCTGGCAAAGTGTTCACCAGAGAAACGCTCCTGAACCGAGTATGGGGATACGAGTACTACGGCGGTGCCCGTACCGTAGACGTTCACGTGCGACGTCTGAGGGCCAAATTGGGCGAAGCTCATGCCCACCTCATTCAGACCGTCAGAAGCGTGGGGTATCGCATGAGTCAACAAAGCTGGAACCCCGATAACTAAGGGGAATCCTAGGCCTAGGCCGAAACCCAGCGAATCGCGATAATGCCCACGCCGAAGCCCACACCAACCGCTGCTTGAACAAGCAGCTGTATCGGTGTGAAGTGTGCTTTGATGCCTGCAATTATCTCGAAGGTCACCAAACAGAGCACGGTTATAACGAGTCCTACGACTTGAACACTGTTTGTACCTGCACCAAGCAGCGTAGGAATGGCCATCGCGATGATAGGGAGTGAGGCACCGCGCACGATACCGGACTCGGCGCCCATGACCTCGATAATGAGCGAAGTACTCACGGCGCCAGGGTTCTCGAAGCGCCGAGAGAGTATTTCAGCGTAGACATGCGCTACGTAGTAGAGCACCAGTACGAGTGCCGTGGTGGTGACGAGGCGAGTGGTCGACGTGGAATGGGAGCCATCAATCGCCACGACAGTGCCAACGGTAATGGTGCCGTAGACGATACCTTTTGTGCCGACCGAGGGATCAATCCACCACGAGATCCGCTCAATTACCGAGCGATAGGTGGTTGCGACAGGAGCGTTAGTATCGCTCACGCGTTTGGTGTGAATGCCCAGAATTCGACTTCTATTGCAGCACCCATGGGTAGTGCCGCCACGCCGATGGCACTACGTGCCGGTCGGTGATCACCAAAGTACGAAACGTACACTTCGTTCATGGCGGCGTAATCTCCTAAGTCAGTTAAAAAGATCGCTGTGCGAACGACGTCGCTCAGTGACGCACCGTTGGCCTCGAGAAGGGCCCGGCCGTTCTCGAGTGCTTGAGCAAATTCCGCTGCGGTACCACCTGCGACAAGCGTTGGCGTCTCAGCCTTCGGATCGAGACCAAGTTGTCCAGAGGTAATCAACCACTCTCCAGCACGAACAATGGGACTGTAGGGACCAATAGGCTTTGCCATCACTGCACCTCTCTTCTCGTCGGCCAGTGTTTGGCCACGCCTTCATCGAACCACACCGCGGCAAGCGTCGCTGCGAATACCGCCATACCAACGGGTACTGCCTCTTTCGCGCTCGGTTCAATAGTTACGGAGATCGGGGGCGTTTGCATTGCGGTGGTGATGCCAAAAGATCGAATCGTGAGATCATGAATCACCCCATCGCTATCGACCGCGAGTCCCTCCGTGGTGACCTGGCTGTAGGCCTGATGGACAGCACCGATGACATAACTACGGAGGGTTATCGGACACAGGGGTTCCCCGGCTTGAACCGAGACCGTCAGTGCTCCGTCGACCAAGGTCACCGACGCCGAAGCACCGTTGTCGAGGGTGACAGAGAAAGCATCGCCGTCTCGGTGCTGGGCAACACAGCGAGCTGCGAGTACTTCGCCAATCAATGCTCCTCGATGACTCGACCCCACCCTAGGACCAGGGATCGCTACGGTCTCAAATCTGATCGAGGGAAAGGTCTCACGAGCTTGGGCGAGCAACGGTTCAAGATCATCGCTCTTGGGCGTTAACCCCACATGCACAATTCCTGACCCATCACCGCGCAGGGCCAAAGACAGTGGCGGTCGCTTCGCACCACGACGAACTACTTCTTCTCGCGGCCATATCGCAAGCACACCACATGCCTGCTCGTCCACGAGAGCGCACACATCACCACAAATCGTTGAATGGCGTTTAGCCCCAAAGGCCCCCGCGTTGGTAAAGGGGGGTGTTGGTAGAGAATCCGGTTCCGCAAAACTTGCGTCTGGCTCTAGGTACGCCGGCTCAACGAAACAGGTCGCCAGCAACACCTTGGCATCCTCTAAATCTGGAATCGCTAAAGGGGCTCTCAGCGCTACGGTTGAGTTTCTTCCTTGACGTTTTATTGCTTTTCCTCGAGCATCACTCACGCTGCTACCGAGCGAGTAACCGCCATCCGCTGTTGCATAGGCAATCACTGCTCCATCATGATCATCAGCGGCAAAGCTAAAGATCCCTGTCACCACATCACTACTCGACACTTGCGTCACGCCTGACTCCAGCGTTGCCCGTAACCGTGCTTGTTCAGGATCACGCGCTTTGGGCAACACCGCTTCGGGATCAAGCGCGATGAGTGCCGCTTCGACGATGGGTTGAAATCCCGTACAGCGACAGAGGTGTGCTCCAAGCGCTGTGCGCACTGCCTTCTCATTTGGCACACCTTTACGGCTAAGGCCAACGAGGCGGCTCACGATACCTGGGGTACAAAAGCCACACTGCGCCGCAGCAGTTGCTTCAAAGGCAGCGACGATTCGGTTGAGGAGGTCAGGCTCTACGCCCTCTAACGTGGTGATCTCACGTCCCGCCACGCGACGAACAGGTGTTACACAAGCAACTCGAGCTTGACCATCGATGAGTACCGTGCAGCAGCCGCATTGGCCCTGGGGACTGCAACCGTCCTTTACCGAGTGGCACAAGGTCGTCTCGCGCAACGCATCGAGCAAGGTGGCGTCAATAGGAAGCTCAACCGGTGCTCCATTGAGCCTGACTGATACGGACAGCGCCGTGTCTGGCGCCATGGGTGCTGCTTAGTTAAACGAGTTACCGCAACCGCAGGTGCGCGAAGCGTTCGGGTTCGTGATGTGGAAACCCGCTCCGTTGAGACCATCTTGGTAATCCAACGATGCGCCTGTCAACATCTCGGCTGATTCGCTGTCTACGACAACACGAACATCGCCGTAGGTGTTCACGACATCATTGTCAGCAATGTCTGAATCAAAGAACATGTCGTACTGGAAGCCTGAGCAACCGCCGGCCTTGACAGCAATACGTAAGGCGAGCTCAGCACCGTTTTCCTCGGTAGCGAGTAGTTCGGAAATCTTCGAGATCGCAAGGTCAGACAGGGTGACCGGCTCGGGCTTCTTTGAAATGTTGACAGAGGTGGCAAGCGACATGGTGTGTCCTCCTGAGTTAGTTACCCTCGCGGGATATCTCTCCATGCTAGCGATAATTACTGTCCTCGCGCCCGTCAGGAAATTCCAACACCTTCGAGCATTCTCCCCGATAGCGTCAGGGGTATGGGAAAAAGCAACGAAGAACTGAGCCAAGAGGTTTTAGACCAGCTCAGCCACGTCTTTGACCCTGAACTCGGGGCCGACATTGTCACCTTAGGTATGGTTACTGCCCTCTCGACCGTTGGCGGCGAGGTCATGGTAACGGTGGCACTCACCACCCCCTCTTGTCCACTTCGAGGACAAATCGAACGTGAGACCCGAGAAGCCATCGAGTCCATAGACGGTGTAAGCAAGGTCGTCATTACCGTCGGGGCTCTTGAGCCCGAAGCCAAGGCGGCACTCATGGATCGAGCTCGCCGTATCGCGCAAAATGGCGCACCCGAAACCTCAATCTCATCAAGTGCTCGAATCCTCGCAATTGCTTCTGGCAAAGGAGGGGTTGGTAAGTCGTCGGTAACGGCCAACCTCGCAACTGGTCTTGCCCAGCAGGGATACTGCGTGGGTGTCCTCGACGCTGACATCTGGGGATTCTCCCTTCCGCGCATGCTCAAGCTGGAAGATCGCGTCGAAGCCCGAGACCACAAGATGATCCCCATTGAAAAAAGAGTAGGTACTGGATCTATCAAGTTGCTCTCCATGGGTTTGCTGGCTGACGAAGGTGATGCAATTTTGTGGCGCGGCCTGCTCCTTAATCGCGCTGTTCAGCAGTTCATTGAAGACGCCCATTGGGATGGCATCGACTATCTTCTCCTTGACCTACCTCCTGGAACGGGCGACGTATCTATGGGTCTCGCTCGTCACCTTCCAAGAACTGAAGTACTGATTGTCACCACACCACCCTTGGCCGCGCAACAGGTCGCTGGCCGGGTAGCAACCCTGGCCAAACGATCTAATTTGAGAGTTGTTGGCGTGATTGAAAATATGAGTGCGTTTACCTGCGAGCACGGTAGCGCCCAGGCGGTCTTTGGATCCGGAGGCGGTACGCGACTTTCGGAAGAACTCAGGGTGCCACTGTTGGGAGAAATTCCCTTAGACGGCGACGTGGTCCAAGGCGGCGACGATGGAATACCGGCCATCATGGGTTCGGGGCCAGGAGCACGGGCCTATCAGGACCTCGCGAGGAAAGTTTCCCTGCTTTTGCCCCCCCATCACCAGCTCGAGGGCTGCTCGGCCCGACTCCTCGATGCCCTCTCCGAGGCAGTAGGCGAGGCCTAGAACTTTCAGGTTTCTCAGACTCACGGCAAGCGTGATGCCCCGAGTAAAACCGAGGTGCTTGGGGCGCTACATTGGCATTGTCTAAGAGCAAGGGAGTCCACGGTGGCCCAGCCAGCGAAGAATAAGCAACAGAGTCGCGATCAGAGCCGTAGCGTCACGACGAAGAAGGCGCCGACCAAGGCGGGTCGTCGATCAAGCTCGAAACTCATTACCTGGGGTTCGGTTGGCCTCGTGGTCGTCATTGTGGCCGTTCTTGTCATCGTAAAAGTGACTTCATCGTCAACCCCCAGCGGTGGTGGCTCCAAAACATGGCAGCCTGCATCACCCGCAGTTGTCGCAGCAGTGACGCAGATCCCAACAAGTGTGTACAACACCGTTGGTGTGACATCAAGTGTTGCTCCTATCACCTCGCCGGTTGTGACCACCGGACAACCTCTACTCAAGTGGCCCGGTTCTAATCTGCCTGGCGTACTGTTCTACGGTGCTGAATTTTGTCCCTACTGTGCCGCTGAGCGTTGGTCGTTAACTGCCGCGCTCAGTCGCTTCGGGACCTGGAGCAATTTAGGCAATATGACCTCGTCGAGTACCGATATCTACCCGAACACACCAACGTTCACCTATTACAAAGCAAGTTTCACATCGCCATACGTTGCGCTCCACGCTATTGAAAGCCAAGCGAACTATTACAACGCTGCAGGTACCGCTTGGGCAACGCTCATGACGCCAACCCCTCAAGAATCGGCACTTCTTACGACGTATAACTCCCACAAATACTTCCCGCAATTTTATCAGCCGGGTCAAACGGGCTCGATACCCTTCGTGGACTATGGAAACCAAGTACTGAGCTCTGGAGCTACCTACTCGCCCTCAGTATTGGCCGGTCAAAGTCGTGACCAGATTGCTAGCGGTCTCAACGATCCAGCGAATCCAACCACCCAGGCCATCGTGGCGGGGGCGAACTATATGACCGCTTCGATCTGTCATATCAACGGCCAAAAGCCTGGAGCGGTCTGCATGTCCCCGGGAGTCAAGGCCGCAGACAAAGCCCTAGGGTTCTAAGGCCATCATGGCGCTTGATTTCAAGCGGACAGTGACGCAAGCGCCGCGGTGGGCCGTCATCAGTAGTGGTCTGTTAACACTTGGTGGGTTAGCTATCTCGATCTACATGACCATGGTCCACTTCCTCGGTAAGCAGGCCTTGGTCTGTAGCGCTTCGGGAGCAATTGACTGCTGGAAGGTCACCACGTCACCACAGAGCTACTTCCTCCACATTCCCGTAGCGATCTTGGGTCTCGGATACTTCATCGTGGGTCTTGGGATTAATTCGCCCTGGGCTTGGAGAAGCAATGATGCTCGAATTCACATTGCCCGCATCGTCTTTGCCGTTATGGGAATCGGCTTTGTGCTCTGGCTCGTTGCGGCGGAACTCTTAATTATCAAGTCGCTGTGCTTATGGTGTACGGGTGTACACCTCGTGACCTTCGCACTCTTTATCGTCATTATGTTAAGCGTGCCTGCCATGCTTAACGCAACTGACGAAACCTAGCGGATCATTACCGCCTGCTTGGCGACGTACATGCGTCGCTCTAATTCATTCATGCCACCCCAAATCCCATGCGACTCTTCAACCGAAATAGCGTGGTCGAGGCAGTCGTTCACGACCACGCACTCCGCGCAGATGGCCTTAGCATCAGCTTCGCGAGCATGCTTATCTTCTTTACGTTCGGTCGCAACAGGAGGAAAGAAGAGTTCTGAGTATGGTCCCTTACAAGCCGCCAAGCGACGCCAGTCACGCTGTTCATCAATCACGAGCCACCCCCCAGCGACCTGCCGCTCTAGGGCGACCACTCCAACCTATCGTCACCCGCCGCGCAAAGACAAGGCCTCTGACCTGAGGTTTTCCATAGGAGTAGGAGGAGGGAGCGGTCTCGCTAGCGTAAAAGAACCATGGCTACCGTGACACTACGTTCAGGTCCCAAGGTTCGAATCTTGCTGGGCAAGGGTGGTGTTGGCAAAACTCTGGTCTCCTCCGCACTTGCGCGGGCCTTGGCTGACCAAGGTGCTCAAACGCTCCTTGTCGAACTCGATGGACGCCCTGAGATTGCTCGACACTTTGATCTTGAAGGTCCACTGCCACAAGCAGACACCTTGTTGTATCAATCGAGTGCGGGAGGCAGCGTCATCGGTCGCCACGTAGCAGCCGATGACGCCCTCTTGAATTACCTTGACGGTCACGGGATGAAATCGGTTTCACGTCGGCTTCATAAATCAGGATTAGTTGACCTCATCGCAGGATCCATACCCGGATTTCGCGACGTACTCGTACTCGGTCAGGTTAAACAGTTTGCAAATCGCGACGATATCGATTCTGTTGTGGTGGACGGGCCAGCGACAGGACACGCACTCACCTTGCTCACCTCCCCGATCGGACTCGCACGAGTTGCTCGAGCGGGGCCCGTGAAGGAGCAAGCCGAAGAAGTGTCGGTCTTGCTGCGTGATAAGAATTGCTGCGGCATTGTTCTCGTCACTACCCCTGAAGAACTCCCCATTAGCGAAACTATCGAAGCGGCGTTTCGAATAGAAGATGAAGCAGACGTTGCTCTCGAGTTTGTTGTTGCCAATCGAGTGCATGCTGATCTTGCCCAAGAAGCACTCGAACAACTCAGTGCTATCGAAGCTGAAATAGGCAACCCCGCACTTACCGTGCAGTTGCGTGAAGCTTTTGCCTTCGCCTTTGCACGTTGTGAGGCCGAGCGTCCAGAGTTGGAACGACTACGACGAGAGCTCCCGCTCCCGCTGTGGATCTTGCCGGCCTTGGACGCGGTGAGCGCCGAAACCGAGATGGTCGCTCATCTCTCCCAAGTACTTGGTGCTATCAAAACCCCTGTGGAACCGGCATGACTACGGTAATCGAGACGCTTGCTACGAAGCGGATCGTAGTCTGTTGCGGTCCTGGTGGCGTCGGTAAAACGACGGTTTCGAGCGCCCTCGCGCTCAGACTGGCCGAAACCGGTAAGCGCGTGTGCGTACTCACCATCGATCCAGCTCGTCGCCTCAGCGACGCGCTTGGCATAGAGACACTCGACGACAGTCCTCGCGTAGTCCCTGGCGTCAGACAGGGTTCACTGAAGGCGGCCATGCTCTCCACGGCTGGGACCTTTGACGCTCTGATCGATCGCTACGCCGAAAACCCTGAGCAAGCGGCACAGATCAAAGCCAACCGGCTCTACCAAAATTTAGCAACGTCACTGAGTGGGATGCAAGAGTACATGGCGATTGAAAAACTGAACGAACTAACCAACGACGACAGTATCGATATCGTGGTACTCGATACTCCACCAACACGGAATGCCCTCGACGTCATTACCGCACCGTCACGTCTGACTCGCTTCCTTGAGAATCGGATATTTCGGGCGTTGCTGAGTCCAACGACGTCGTACCTCAGAGTAATTTCTATCGCCACGCGCTCAGTACTAACGTCACTCGGTTCCATCGCGGGAGCTGAACTCGTCGATGATGCGGTTGCCTTCTTCCAGGCCTTTCACGGCATGGAGCAAGGCTTTGCCGAGCGAGCTACATCCATGCGCGAGATACTCGGCTCTTATCTCACGGCTTATGTTCTCGTGACATCTCCAAGGTTGGATGCCATCGAGGAAGCCCATTACTTTGCGGACCAACTCTCAAAGGCCACCCTGACTACCAATGCCATGATCGTAAACCGAGTACTTTCGGGATTTCTTGGTCCTGACATCCCTGATTCACTGATAGCCCGTAACGACGAACTCGGACACTTGGCGCAGGTCGCCCAAGATCTGCGCCGAGCTGCAGAGGATGGACGCGATGCCATCGAGGACCTTGCTAGGGCCATAGGACCCACGCCAGTGATCTCACTTGCCTACCAGCAAGGCGATATCCACAGCATCGAAGGCTTACGGGATCTAGGGGCACAACTCATTTGAGATCGACCCGCTCAGTGCTGATGAGGGATTTTGCTAGGTTCTTAGACGTGCACACCATCGTGATCGCAGCCGATACCGCTGCTGTGAGAGAGCAAGTTATCGCAGTCCTCGATTCACCAGAGATCGA
>CAIQWC010000043.1 GCA_903875425.1 uncultured Actinomycetes bacterium
CCCTTTTCGGTTGCGTCGGTGACAAGAATTGAATCAAAACTGCTGTCTGCGAAGACCTTCAGCAATGCCAAACTTGCTTCGTCAGAACCTAGTGCACTCGCAAAATTAATAGCCATAACCCCTCCATACCGTAATGCAGTCGTTAAGAAAGTACCGAGTCGACCACGATTCGTCTTAGGAACCTAGCAGGACTCAAAATACTTGTCTAGATCCACTTCCTGTTCGGTCGGACCGCCAACGAGTACTTAAAAACCAAACGTTGGGTTGCGGACGACTACTCATCGCGAGACCAGGACGCTGCCGGCTATTACATTTCTCTCCATGCCTTATTCGGACAAAACCGAGAGTACGCCTCGCCGCCGAGTAGTGCATGTACCGGTTCGTCTTAGACAATGGATACTTTGCTGGCGTGGTGAACATACGTCATCCATTGGAGGGCAAGTCGGATGGTGGCGTTGGCTCCTTCCCTATGCCGTTATCGTTCCCATGCTGGTAATCGCTGGGCTTTGTAAAAACAAGACCCTGGTGTTCCCTGAAGGGGCGGCATTGGCCTACGGGGTATTCGTGCTGAGAAATCCAGGATGGGTAGCTTCTCGCTGGCGACTACTCGTCGTGTTGCCGATCGCTGCGACGCTGGGTCTCGTCATTGCATCGATCCAGATTCCACTCGCAGGGGAACTGGTTCTTGGTGTTACCGGAGTGGTCGTCCTATTACTTGTGATGAGATCGTTCCTGACTCCGAGTATCTCAGCAGTACTCATTCCAATCGTCTTCCAGATTCACTCGTGGCTGTACGTCGCCACGGTGATAGGTGTTTCGGCTCTGACCTTGGGTATTGATGTTCTGGTTCGTCGCAACGATGCTGCGCCGCGTCCTCCCTACATCATGAAAACACAGCTCGATCGAAGTCTGACGTTTGTGGTCGTGAGCGTTGCGTGGGTTTTGATTGCAACCGCGCTGCGACTACCAACTACTGCGCTTGCTCCACCCCTGTTTGTCTCGACCTACGGACTCGTCGGGAGCAACCTCTCGTTTCGACACGCCTTGGGAAGGTCCTTCCTGTTTTTTGCATTGGGCTTCATGGGTGTTGGCCTACTGTCCTTGCTTCACGATTCGGTCGTCGTTGGACTCGTTGCCGTAACCGTGGCGTTAACAGTGATGGCCCTTACTCGTCGCTACCATCCTCCGGTTCTCGCCGTCTCTCTTCTCGCACTCATCGCTGGACCTAGCGTCGAATGGAAGTTTGGGCTTGGGCTTATGGTTGGGTCACTCGCACTCTACGGCCTGAACCGCCTCGTGGAAGGAAGTGTTCAATCGGTGAGGCGGAACTTTTTCACGGGCGCAGATGCTGAATTTTAAAATTCACGAACGTTCAAAGGCGCATTCGTTTTTGTCGTTGTAATGCTATCGGTCTAGCCCTTAGTGGCGGCAAGCGTGGATGCGAAGATTTGCCATGCCAACAGAGACTTGGCCACAAAACTCAAGATGATGTAGGTGCGTTCTCCCACGAGGTAATTAGCGAACCGTCCGACTTGACGATACTGGAGGTACTGCACAACGGCGAAGCAGTTAAAGAAAATAAAAATAGAGAAATAGATTCCATAGACGAAACCAGGTGCGTGCTGGGTAGCTCCGGGGGAGAATAGGTATATTCCGAGAGCGATCCAGGGAACAGCACCGGCGATGCAGCCCAACCAGAAGGGCTGAAGGGATCCGCCTGGTTGTTCGTAACGCTCCTGGAGCCAGCCGAAGCCGATCATGGAAGCATTCACGCCAATGAGTGCGATGAGTGCGGCAATATCGGAAATGCCGGTTAATTGTGCGATTGCAAAAATCATGATGGATGATGACAAGGCGTATTCCAGCCAACGGTAGGGGTTGCGGCTCATGGCCAGATTGGCCTGGTAGCTCCTCCATCGCGGACCCGCCACGCTGAAGTGAGCGAGCGCGGAAAGTAGAAAGAACACAGCAATGAGCAGTGCCATGGATACGGAGCCATAGGCGACCATCTGGTACTTACCCGAACCAGGCGGGCCGGCCATGTAGCGAGCAACGACAGGAAGGGCAAAGCTATTCGCTAAAACGACGATGAGAATCGCTGAAATCAGGTGAAGGGTTCCGGCTCCGATATTGAGCTTTCTCACTTTGTCTAGGGCCGTGACGTCCATCGGTTCCTCCTACGAAATCTCGGTGACTCAGTGACTCTATCGGGCTGCGCTGGTGCCGCTAAGGATTGGCGCGTGCCCCATAGAATCTTTTCGGACTCATCGACGGGCAAGGACGCTTTTCTCCATGGAACTGACAATATTGATGCCTTGCCTCAATGAAGCTGAAACTCTGGCTATCTGTATCACGAAGGCCAGTGGCTACCTTCAAGAGTCGGGAATTATTGGAGAAGTTCTGATTGCCGATAACGGGAGCACGGACGGCAGCCAAGAAATCGCTCGCTCGCTAGGCGCGCGTGTGGTCGAGGTTCCCTCTCGGGGCTACGGCAATGCACTCATCGCCGGGATTAACGCCGCTGAGAGTGAGTTCATCGTTATGGGCGATGCTGATGATTCCTACGATTTTTCAAACCTCGACTCCTACATGGCCGCGTTGCGCTCAGGAAGCGACCTCGTAATGGGGAATCGCTTCAAGGGAGGAATCGCTCCTGGAGCCATGCCGATCCTGCACCGTTACCTCGGCAATCCTGTGCTGTCGTTCATCGGACGATTATTTTTTAAGTCCAAGATTGGTGATTTTCACTGCGGTCTAAGAGGCTTTCGTAGAGAATCAATTCGGGATCTGAGTCTCCACTCTGGGGGGATGGAGTTTGCTAGCGAAATGGTCGTCAAGGCCGAGCTGTCGTCACTCAAGATCATGGAGGTCCCTACTACCTTGCGCCAAGACGGTCGTAGCCGCCCCCCTCACCTCCGAACGTGGAGGGATGGATGGCGCCACCTTCGGTTCTTACTGCTCTATAGCCCTCGATGGTTATTTTTCTACCCAGGCTTATTTTTAATTTTCACCTCATTGCTTGGTGGCATCTTGATTGAAACCGACAAACTGACGCTTGGTAACGCGCGATTCGGCATAGATAGCTTGGCAGTGGACGCAGCGCTCCTGATTATTGGCGTCCAAGCAGTCTTGTTTTCAGTGCTCACGCACGTCTACGGAGAGCAAGCAGGATTTCTCCCACCCACAAAACGAGTTCATTCGTTTCGATCCGTATTCTCGCTGGAGTCAGGAGTTGGCATTGGTTCGGGACTCACCCTTATTGGTTTCGCACTCTTGGTTACGGCCTTCGTTGTTTGGCAGCACGCTGGATTTAGTTCACTCAACGTGGTTAGCCAGATGCATCTTGTGATTCCAGCCGTGACGTTGCTGGTGCTCGGTGTGCAGATCGCACTCTCGAGCACGTTCATGGGGATCTTGCTCATCAAACATCATGATTGAACAACCCGGATCTCACCTCGAAGCACGGCGCCTGACCCGACGCGAGATCCAGGCCGGGCTTGGGAGCGATCTATCGGCGCCGGGAAAGTTGGCAGCATCGGCTGGGAGGCCTCAGATGCTTCGCTTCGAAGTCGTTGATTTTTTGATCATCGAGATTGCCGCCATCGTGCTGCGAACGTGGATGTGGGCGACCGAAGCTGGTGTTTGGTATTTCCCAGACTCAAACATCTACATCTACGCGCATCAGTTTCCCGTTTACGCGTCGTCTCGTCCTGGCGCTATTTCAACGCTGTGGTACGACGTCACTTTTGGCGTCTTTGATGCTCGCGCGTTGGTGGTGGCGCAGTTCATTGCCGGCCTTATCGCGGTCGCGATGATCTACGATCTGCTACGAAGGCTTGTTCATCGCTACGCAGCGCTAGCGGGTGGATTGATCTTTGCTCTGTTTCCGATGGTCGCTATTTATGAGCGTACGGTGATGGCCGAAGCTTTTGCGCTTGATTTCCTCGTCGCTGGGTTTTGGACGCTCGCCGTGAGTTTTATGGCCCGATCATGGTGGATCCGACTCCCCGCGATAATTCTTGCTTTGGGATCGTTTGGAGTCGCCGCGGTGCTTCGATCCGCACTAGTCATACCGACCATTGCGGTAATTGTCGTCGGAAGTGTGGTCTGGTTAGTCAGAGAGCAAGGTCGACGGCTGCAACCCTTAGTAGTAGGACGAAGCCTTGCCGCCCTGGTACTAGGCGGACTTTTATTCGCAGCGCCCCTGGAAGCACAAATGAACACGGCACAAACTTCAGTGGGTCTGCATACTCTTAACCCGTTGACCGGATCTTTTCTCGCTGCTCGATGGACCAAGATCATCCCCTGCACTTCCGAGAAGGCTACCTTGCGACTGGTTAAGCGCAGCTTGAAACAACTCTGTCGCGATAAGCGATTCACCGAACAAGTACCCGGGTATTCGATGAACTTGGTTTGGTACGCGAAAACGCCTATTGGTAAGACCGTATTTGTTAATCATCACTTCGCACAAACCCAGCAAGAACTTCAGGCCATTGCCATGAAAGCCATCGAACAGCATCCTGGCTTCGTAGCATCGAGTATGGCAGCGGTAGTAGCGAACGAACTTTTTTCCACCCCGTACCTTGATGCAGTTGATTACAACAACGGATATAAACTCTTTGCTTACTCCTCCTACCGACATCATCCAGCGGTGTTGAAGGAGTTCCTGCAGGTCAATGTCAAACCAGCGAAAGGCACTAACCGTCTCTTACAGTCAATGGCGATTTCTACTGCACGTTGGCCCCAATATTTATTCTGGGTAGTTCTCGCTGGATTGCTGGTCCGAAGTGCATGGTGGCTGCAAGGTGTTCTCAGAAGGACGCGACACACGGTCACGAGAGATCCAGAGCAGAGTGCTTATCTCTGGGGACGGTGGGCAATGGTGTTAGCTGCGTGGATCTTTTTGTTTGCGTATGTTCTCGGTATCGCATTTAGCGCATTTGCCGTCTTTCGCTACAACCTGATGCTTCTACCCTCACTGATGATTTTGCTTACCTGCGTATGGACGAGACCGGTAGTCCTGAACGCTGGGGAGCACCATGGGGACGACCGAAGCGATTCGCATAATTCAGTGCATCGAGTGGCGAACAGTAGTTGAGAGGTCTCTTAGACTCTACTGAGTAGTGAGGAAGGATCACATGGCACGCGTTAATACCTACCTAAATTTCATGGGCAACACCGAAGAAGCGTTCACGTTGTATCAGCGTGCCTTTGGCGGGGAGCTTCGAGGATTAATGCGTTTTGGTGACATGCCAGAAGGCCCGGGGATTAGCGAGGATGACGAGGACAAGATTCTTCACGTAGAACTCGATATCGTCGGCGGCCATACCCTTATGGCGACCGACATGCTCGCATCCATGGGCCACGACCTACGAATTGGTAATAATGTCTCGATTTCGTTAGTGGTCGATAGTCGCGAAGAAGCGGATGAGTTGTACGCAATTCTCAGTGAAGGTTCAAGCGACGGCACGGGCTTAAGCGAGATGTTTTGGGGATACTGGGGTACTTGTCTCGACCGTTTCGGCATCCGATGGATGTTTACCGTACCCCAATGACCGAAGATACTGCCTTGCAGGAATTAGACACGGCCCTTCTTGGTCATAGCGATGCTTGGTACCGCCGCACTGACCCCTTTGGGTTGGTCGCCTTCATCCTCGGATCCATTCCCGGTTTCTTTGTCGTTGGTAATTTTGGCTTTGCCGACGATTACGGCCAAATGTCACTCACTCAGCAACAGATACTTGGCTGGGCAAAGTCCATGGTGGGTTGTGGACGGCCCGTGCAGTTAGTGGCCCTCGCGATTTGGAAATGCTTCCCCTCGATTAGCGATCTATGGGGTTATCACGTCGTCGCTGCGCTTGTCGGTGGCCTCTGCGCGTGGACACTCTACGCATTTATTCGCAGTCTTGGGAGAAGCGCTGCGAGTTCGCTCTTTATTGGTCTTGGTTCCTTGTGTTTAGTCCCCGGTTTCTTAATCCAAATTGCCTGGCTTCAGATGTTCCCGTTTTTACTCGCGTCTGTGGCAAGCATCACCGGAGCGCGATGGCTCATCGAGGCAAAGCATCGGCCGTGGATTTCAGGACTACTCTTCGCCCTAGCGTGGCTTTGCTATCAGCCTTCAGCGCTCATCGGTATCATCCTGATCGCCGCCACCCCTTTTCTCGCCATGAGCGATGTGGCCATGAACTCATGGCGGCAGTTGTGGTGGAGACGCTTAGTGCAAGCCTCGATACCGCTAGCCGTCGCCGGGATAGCCTCCGTGATCATGGTGAAGATTGCTGTTGCGGCCCACTGGGCCAAGGCGGGCGGTCGCCATCAGTTCTTGGGCAATGTATCGGGCCACATCCATGCATGGCTCCATAACCAGTTGCCGATGACCTTTCGACTCTGGAGCCCCTTTGGTCTTTCGCACCGGGTTCTTGTAATCGAATTAATCTTCGGGCTGATAACCGTAGGGGTGGCACTTCGTCGCCGGCGAGTGCTTGAATCTGTGATTGCTGTTTTGTTCATGGGAGCGGGTAGCTATCTTCTCGCCTTTGCGACTGCCGCCTTTGACGCAGATGCTCGAGCTCTTGTTGCGTCACAGGTGGCGGTGGCGCTCATGGCGTTGACTGGTATGGCGCTGACGGTTGAATGGGCTCTCGCGCGATGGAGATCGCTCAGTGTGGCACTGCTCGTGGCCATGAGTGTGCTCCTGAGCGTGCACGCAAGCATGCTGTTGCGTAATGACTACGCCAGGCCCAACAAGGTTGAACTCCACCTCATTAGCCAAGCATTGAACTCCAAAAAGTGCAGGAATCTCGACTACATCGTGCTTGCTCATTCGCCGACGTCAGCACTGGGTCCCGCTGAAGCAAATGAGTTTGGTTCACCGACGACGAAGGCTCCGTGGATGTCACAGAAATTAGTTCAATTGGTCTGTGCTGCGGCAGGAGTTCCCCACCTTGCGCTTCCGCACGTGGTGAACAGTGTTACTCAACCAGCTCGGACGCTCGATTTCAACACTTTGCTCAATCCTTGAGCACCGGCGTAGTGCTTCCTCACCGGCGATTAGCATGGCGGGCAGTTGATCTCGAGGGGGACCTATGGCACAAGCGTGGTTTGAAACCGTTGCAGAAGCGCAACGTCGAGCTCAAAAGCGCCTCCCCTCTTCGGTGTACTCGGCGCTGATTGCGGGTTCTGAGAAGGGCCGTAGTTCCTCAGACAATCTTGATGCCTTTGATGAACTTGGTTTTGCCCCTCATGTGGCGAATCTTCCCCGAAACCGCGATCTAACGACGACGGTCATGGGTCTCAACCTACCGATGCCGATAGTAATTTCGCCCACGGGGGTTCAAGCCGTTCACCCTGATGGTGAGGTAGCCGTGGCTCGAGCGGCGGTCGCTCGGGGGATCCCCATGGGTTTATCGAGCTTTGCTTCGAAATCCATCGAGGACGTATCGGCGACCGGTGCTTCGGTCTTGTTCCAGATGTACTGGTCAGGAACGCGAGATCAAATGCTGGAGCGGCTTGACCGAGCAAAGCGTGCTGGCGCAAAGGCGATCATTGTGACGCTCGATTGGAGCTTTTCCAATGGCCGAGATTGGGGCAGTCCTTGGATCCCCGATAAGCTTGGTCTCAAGAACATGATCAAGCTTGCACCTCAGGGCTTGAGCCGTCCGTCTTGGCTGTGGTCTTGGGTCAAGTCAGGAGCGCTACCAACGCTGGGAACGCCCAACATGGCAGCGGCGGGTGAGACGGTCCCGACCTTCTTCGGTGCTTACTACGAATGGATGCAGACGCCTTTACCCACGTGGGAGGACCTTGCTTGGTTGCGTAGCGCGTGGGAGGGACCTTTCTTAGTAAAGGGCGTTTGCCGCGTCGATGATGCAAAGCGAGTTCGTGACCTTGGAGCAACAGCCTTATCGGTGTCAAACCATGGCGGTAATAACGTTGACTCGACGCCGTCACCATTGCGGGCACTAGCAGCCGTAGTCGACGTAGTGGGTTCAGAGATAGACGTGTTGCTCGATGGCGGTGTGCGTCGTGGTGGCGATGTCGTAAAGGCTGTCTCGCTAGGCGCGAAGGCAGTCATGATTGGTCGGGCCTATCTCTGGGGACTCGCGGCCAATGGACAAGCGGGTGTCGAAAACGTACTCGATGTGCTCCGATCAGGTATCGACTCGACCATGACCGGCATCGGGGCAGCTTCTGTTCGTGAACTCAGCCGGGCGGATGTCGTCGCGCCCAAAGACTTCCACCGCTGCTTAGGCGCCTAAAGCGCCGGTCCCTTTTCAAGCGTCACGACTGAGCTGTGTTGAGATCCGGAGGCGTCAGTCCACAACACCGTAATCTTGGAGCCAGGATGAAAACGAACCATGAGGTTCGTGAGATCGCCGCTTTGGGCGAGCGCAACGCCGTTCACACGCAAGATTGTTGAGCCATTCCCCATTCCTGCTCGCGCGGCTGGTGAGTTATCCAGGGCCCCGAGGAGTGGCACGCCAGTGCCCGAGGTCGGTTGAGCGCTTGCTTCGACGCCGAGGAATCCTGTTTCGCCGATGTGGATGGTGTCCGAGCGTTGACCCGTGGCGATCTGGTGAGCAATTCGGAGAGCTTGATTGATAGGGATGGCGAATCCCTGAGCGGAACCGCTCGAAAATTGGAAACTCGTTGATGCCGCGGTATCGATACCAATTATTTTCCCTTGCATAGAGACGAGCGGACCGCCAGAGTCACCAGGTTGAATTGGCGCGTTGGTTTGAATGAGATTGGAGAGAGTTTCTGCATTGGAACCGTTCCCATCCGTGGCGGTGATGGACTGGTTAAGAGCGGTAATGGAACCGGCGGCGTGCGAAGGGGCACCGCCGACACCACCGGCGTTTCCAACGCCAACGATGGATTCACCGACAGCCGCAAAGGAAGAATTCCCAATAGGGTCAACCGCGAGGTTGCTCGCATTTGTCGCTTTAAGGACCGCGATATCGCGACTGCGATCGTAGCCAACAATCGTGGCAGCGTAGGTCTTCCCGTCACCAATATCGGTCACGCTCACCGCCGTCGCACCGTCGATGACGTGATTGTTGGTTAAAATGTAGCCATTCGACGTCAATACGATTCCCGTTCCGGCGGCAGCAGCCTGCTGAAGTCCTATCGTGGTGTTGACGTCGACGAGCCCAGGGCTGATCGCACTAGCGACAGCGGACACCGCACTCTCGCTTGCTGCACCTTGGCCTGTTTGCGTGCTGGCACTCCCCGACGAGCCTGAAGCACCTGAATCCCCTAAGGGGCCGGAGCCTCCACTCGCGCCCCCAAAGGGATTAACGCTCTGACCAGAACTACCAGACGAGGGGCTGAGAGCGCTTTGGTTGCTCGTGGGCCACAGGGAGTGACCGATCGCCGCTCCGAGTACTAGCGCAGCGGCTACGGCGACAACTCCTATGAGCGTTAAGGCGCGGCGGCCGCGCGGCATTGCGGCGGCGTGAGCTGGGCCGTGATTCTTTTCTGGAGCCCGAAAGGGGAAATTCGACGTTTGGTCGTCAGCCCAAAGCTCCCAGCTGTTACTCGCCCCCATGAAAGGCACGGGAGAGGAAGCCGCCTCGTCCGAAGGTTTGCCTGTGCGGCCGTTGTCATGTGCTTCGAAGGGGTTGTGGTTCTGATCCATGGGTCACCGTGGCCTTTCTTCGATTTCTCTTCGTCCCATTCAAGCCTGTGTAGCCCTGATTATCAGCGCACAACCTAAGACCTTGTTAAGACTTAGAAAGATCCACCTCGACGATTGCGCCGGTATCAACATCAAACACGAAACCGCGAAGCCCGGTGTGGCTCAACTCGGGTTCTCCATTGAGGCGGTGAGCGGTAAGGCGTACATTCGCGTAGACGTCACTGAATGAACCAAATACGCGGTGAGAGGGCTGCTTGGTATCGTCGCTCAGTTCGCTTCGTAAGGATTCCTCGTCGAGCCCTTCGAGACCGCAGCGCGTGTGTTGGATCACCATAATCTCCCGGGTCCCCAACTTACGCTGAGAGAGAATCAGAGATCGAACGGCGTCATCGGTGTCGAGTCCGCCGGCGTTTCGGATGATGTGAGCCTCGCCGAGATCGAGGCCCAGGGCGCCAAAAAGATCAAGGCGCGAGTCCATGCACGTCAAGATGGCGAGACGCTTTTGTGGTTCGGTAGGCAGCTGGCGCACGCCATGGCGTGCCACGTAGTCAGCATTGTGGGATACAAACTCTGAGATGGGATCCATGCCCTCCATTATGATGGAACAGCGAAGTGCTCGTAGGTGCCCAGTCGGTAACCTTAGAGGCATGGAGCTCCTTGGACGAATTGATCCCTCCCTGCCCCTCCTTGTGGTGGCTGTTGCGCTCGAGGCTCAAGAGATTCATACCGATTTACCAATTTTGATCACCGGGGTCGGCAAAGTGGCATCGGGCCAAGCCATCATGGAGACGCTCGCCGGCTTACCCCAAACGCATCGCCCGAAGCAGGTGATTAACCTCGGCACGGCCGGTGCTCTCGTCGACGACATTGAGGGTACCCATGTTATTGGTCGTGTCCTTCAGCACGATCTTGACGGCGTCGCTATCGAAGCGTTGACGGGAGAAAATCCAACGCCTGACCTAGTCCTTGGAAACGGACCAACGCTGGCGACTGGTGATCGATTTATTTCACGCCAACGCGATAGAGAACAGCTAGCCCGTCGTGCACAACTCGTGGATATGGAGGGCTACGCAATAGCCAGCGCAGCCCACCGTCTTGGTATTAGCGTGACCTTGGTTAAGCACGTAAGTGACCGCGCTAACGAAGCCGCTGCGGGGATATGGGCTGACGTTGTTACGACGTGTAGTCGTCACTTAGGAATATGGCTCCAAGAGCAGAACTTTGCTTTATAGAAAGGCCGATAGCTATGGATCACCACCACGTCAGCGACGAACTTCGGGAGTCAGGAAAGAACCTTCGAGACCTCATTCCTGAGACCTATCGGGCCTTCGCGGCGCTGAGCCGTGAGGTCATGACGGAAGGAGATCTAGGCCGCGCGACCAAGGAACTGATTGCTCTCGCCATTGCTGCAACTCGAGAGTGTGATGGTTGTATCGGCGCGCATGCTCGGAATGCCGTGACGGCAGGACTAACTCGTCAAGAAGTAGCTGAAGCGATGGGCGTAGTCATCCTCATGAATGGTGGTCCGGGAACGGTCTGGGGGGCTCGAGCCCTTGAAGCATTCGATCAATACTCGGCGCCTTAGGCGGACTTGGCCAACTCCGTCTTCACTTCTTCCGAAGGTTCGAAGAGGCCACGCGGCCACGCCCGGGTGACCTTCACCACATTAATTTGGGTGGCGTAGAGAAAGAGTTGCGCGCCAATGTTGAGCCAGAAAATTAATCCGAGCACTACGGCAAAGAAGCCGTAGATGGCGGTTGTGCGGTGCAGCTGATGCTGAATGAGGTAGCCGCCAAGGTTTTGGAGGATCAACCAACCCGTGGCGCCGACTATGACTCCTGAGAGTAATTGGCTTGAACGTACTTCTCGAGGGCTCAGTAGTCTCATTGCCACGTAGTAGGCCAAGAGGTCAACAGCCAATGTCGCAGCGCCGATCAAAAAGCGGATCAGCAAGGGGCTGGCGTGAAAAATTCCTGCTTGAGAGACACCGGTAAGCACCGTAGCGGCCACGACTGACAAGGCAATGATGCCGAGCAGACCGAGTCCCCGTAGGGTGCGAATGGCAATATTTGGCTCTTCGTGGCGCGGTCGGTGCCATGCTTGGTGAGACGCCGCCTGTAGCGCCGACGTTAGCCCCAGTGCTCCCCAGAGTAAGAACACGACTGAAGCGATCAGGGCAAAAATATTTCCCCTCTCGAGTGCGTGAATGTTCTTCGCAATCTGATCTCCAATGACCGGAAAGTCTGCGAGGGCCGAATTGATCAGCCGTCTCGTTGCCGCAGAATTAGTACCCAAGATCATGCCGGCGAAGGTAATAAATAACAAAAGTAAGGGAAAGACGGAGAGCACACCATAGAAGGTAATGAGGGCGGCATACATAGATCCTCGGGCATCACCATTGCGCTTGATCACCGCTACAGCGAATGCTGTCGGTCGGAATCGTTGTTGGAATGCATCGAGTCGACGTAGGACCCGTCCTATCGCGGCCGGAGGAAAGGTCACCGTTTCACCGCATAGTCAAGATGTTTGATGCCGTTGATGAAACTTGACAGTAATCGGTCAGGTTCTGACGTCGCTTCGATACCAGGCATCTGTGTGGAGAGCTCTTGGAATATGGAAGAAATCTCTCGTCGAGCCAAGTGAGCACCGAGGCAGAAGTGTGGTCCAGGCGCACCGAAACCTAAGTGTGGATTGGGGTTTCGTGTGATGTCGAAGGAATAGGGATCGTCGAAAATATCCTCATCGCGGTTGGCTGAGTTATAAAACATCAAGATTTTGTCACCCTCATGAAAATCAATATCACGAAGGGTGGTGTCCTTGGTAACGGTTCGACGTATCCAGGTAATGGGCGAAGCCCACCTAACAATTTCTTCAACGGCGGTCGCTTGGTGGGCCTCAAAGTTGGGCCACCAAAGCTCCCGCTGCTGGGGATAGGTAGTTAGTGCGTAAAGACCGTGGGAAATTGCGGTTCTCGTGGTTTCATTACCGGCCGTCATTAAGAGTACAAAGAATGAGGAAAGTTCTTGTTGTGTGAGTGAGTCTCCGTCAATGTCAGCTCGCAAGAGTGCAGCAGTAATGTCATCGACATCATCGTTGTTTCGATATTGAACGATCTCTTCCATGATGCCAACCATCTCGGCGGCTGCATTAACAAATGCGTTAACGGGGTGGACGCCTTCGGGGATGTACTCAAGATCGGCCATAGCGAGGATGGTGTTCGACGCCTTCAGCATGGTGACTTCTTCTGAGGGAGGAACACCCATCATCTGGCAAATAACTCTTGTGGGGAAGGGAGCGGCGATATCGGCGACGAAATCTCCGCCATTACCGTTGGCAAGGGAGGCGACCGTCTCCGCGGCGATTCGTTCAATGGATTGCTCGATTGCCTTGACGCGCTTAGGACTAAATGCGTTGGCAACAATTCGACGAAGTCGAGCATGACGAGGGTTATCGGTGGAGATCATCCCCGAGAAGTACTCGACCATCTCAGGAGGTAAGTCCAAAATCGATATGGCACCCTTGCCCGAGCAAAACGTTTCGGGATTTCGTGAGATTTCTGCGATATCTCGGTGCTTGGTGATGGCGTAGTAACCCGAGAGTTCAGGGATAGGGAGGGGAGAGTCGGGAAAGAAAGGTTCTTCGTAGTAAGAGATGGGTAATTCGGCGCGAAGTCGCGCGAAGGTCGCCTCGCGCTGCTCGAGGGTCTCAGCCCAAAATGGCATAAAGGATAGGTCAATGCCTTCTAGATGCAACGTGGCGGGATCATTCACAGGCTCCACGTTACCTAGGCTGCGTCGCAGGCGAGTGCCGCCACCTCTAGGCTGAAAGCCATGGAGAACACCCCCGTAGGTATCAAAGGAACCGAAATACTCAGCGATACCGTCAGGGCTGAGCGACTCGAAGCGGTCCGAAAGTTAATCGAAATGCTGCGGCCAGCCGTCCAAGCGGATGGAGGAGATTTAGTTTTAATCTCTGTCGACACCGACGCTGGCATCATTGAAGTACAACTTCAGGGAGCCTGCTCGAGCTGTGCGGTTAGTTCCTCCACGTTGCAAGGAGGCGTTGAGCGGATTTTGAAGGGAAAGCTTGACTGGGTGACTGAAGTCATCGGGGGCATCGATGAATCTGAAGACGTTGCCTATTCGGCGTCGCTTGGCATGGGGGGCTGGACGCCGAAGTCGATCAGCTAATGGGGCCAGCAATTCTGAAGGCTGGGAAACGTACCTTTCGTGCCCTAGGAGTTCGTAACTTCAGGCTGTACTTTGCTGGACAATTAATCTCCATGTCGGGGACGTGGATGCAGATGGTTGCACAAGCCTGGCTTGTGCTCAAGATTACGAACTCTGCCGTTTACTTAGGCCTTGTTGTAGCAACACAATTTTTACCCATGTTGTTATTTGGGACATTGGGCGGTCTAATAGTTGACCGTTCGGCCAAACGCCCCCTCTTGTTTGCTACGCAATCGATCTCGGGACTACTCGCGCTGAGCTTGGCTATCTTGGATGCAACGGGACATATTAACGTCACCGAGATTTTCGTCATTGCATTATTGCTGGGGTGTGTCAACGTATTTGACACACCCGCGCGTCAAACCTTCGTGCAAGAGATGGTGGGGAGAGAACTCCTTCCGAATGCTGTGAGTTTGAATTCCGTCTTGATGAATTCGGGTCGCATTATTGGCCCGGCCATCGCCGGTGGGGTCATCGCTGCGGCGGGAACCGCAGTGTGCTTCTTTGTGAATGCAGGATCATTCCTCGCAGTCATCGCGGCGCTTGGCCTCATGGATACCGCGGCGCTCACTCCTATTCGTAGAGAAGTTAAGGGCAAGGGGCAATTAAGAGCCGGGCTGGGGTATGCGTTTCATGATCGCTTACTGCGAAGTGTCCTCATTGCAGTAGGAATCGTTGGTGTTTTTGTTTTTAACTTCACGGTTTCACTTCCTCTTCTCGTGCGAGAAACCTTCCATGGAAATGCTGCTTCTTACGGTTTACTGATGGCAGGCATGGGCTTGGGAGCAGTCATTGGCGGTCTCGTGATTGCGCACCGCCAACGTCCCAGTATCAAGATGTTGGTTGTCGTTGGCCTCTTATTCGGGCTTACGACGGCCATGGTTGGGTTGGCACCAAGCCTGATTATTGCTCAATTCGCTGCGATTTTGATGGGGGCATTCTCCATTGCTTTCGTGTCAACGGCAAACGCAACCTTGCAGATGGCGTCTCGTGAAGAGATGCGAGGAAGGGTGCTTGCTCTCTTTGCGATTGGCTTCCTTGGGTCGACGCCTATCGGCGCTCCACTCGTTGGCGTGATCAGCTCGCTCAGTAGCCCTCGGGTAGCTCTGGTGGTAGGTGCGACATCATGCTGGGTAGCCTCAGGCTTGCTGGCGCTGTCAACTCGAGGCCAGACAGGTGAGCACCAAGATCAAGATAAGGCCAGACTTTCTTAGTCTTGCTTGGTCTTGGGCTCTTTGGGTAGCCCCAGGGCCCGCTCAGCGACGATGTTGCGCTGTATCTCAGCAGCTCCACCCCAAATGGTCTCGGAGCGCGAGAAGAAGAACGATGCTTGTAGCTTCGAAACGGGGTAGGACTCGGTACCTTGGAGGTGTCCTGAAATTGAGGACTCGTTGAGGTCACTGCCGGTCAAAATTTGGCCCTCGGGCCCCAAGAGGTCGATGTAGAGCTCCATGGTGCGACGGTGACTCTCGGACCAGAACATCTTGTTGCACGCATTCAGTTTTGCGCTGTGATTCGTGCCGTTAATCGCGTCCGTCAGGATGCGGTAACCGTTGATCTCCATAATTTTAATATCGGTCCACGATCTGACGAGACCTTGACGGATAATGGGATCGGTGGTGGCGCCGCGATGCTTCGCTACGGCGACGATCTCTTCCCACTCGCTGAGAAAGCGTCGGAATCCCGTGGTCGAGGATGCTCCACGTTCGAAACCAAGCGTGGTCATCGCAACCTTCCAGCCATTGTTAACACCACCGACCACATTGTCTTTGGGGGCTCGAGCATCGGTGAAGAAGACTTCATTGAATTCAGATGATCCGTCGATTTGGGTGATGGGCCTCACCTCAATACCTGTTTGGTGCATGGGAACGAGGATGAAGCTAATGCCCGCGTGCTGTGCGGCGTGGTTATCGGTTCTCGCCAGTAGGAACATGTAATCGGCGTACTGGGCTTGTGTAGTCCACACTTTTTGGCCGTTAATGATCCACTCTTCACCGTCAAGTACGGCTTGGCAACGCAGCGCCGCTAAGTCACTCCCCGCGTTGGGTTCGGAGAACCCTTGGCACCATGAGGTGCTTCCTTGCAAGATACCGGGAAGAAACTCTTTCTTCTGTGCTTCGGTGCCCCACTCCAAAAGTGTCGGACCAACAAGCGTGTCGCCAAAAAAATCTGCGCGCAGCGGTGCGCCAGCCCGAGCGAACTCCTCGGAAACCACGACTTGTTCAATTAAATTCAGTCCTTTGCCTCCGTACTCCTTTGGCCAATTGGCACAAATCCAACCGCCTCGGAATAATTCCTGAACCCAGGCTTTGTTAAAAGCGCTACGTTCAGATTCGGACATCTCGAATCCCTCATCGAACCAGCCATGGGGAAGGTGATCAATCAACCACTGACGGACGTCAGCCCTCAACGCTTCGGTGCTCGCTGGATAGGACAAATCCACCTTATGGAGCGTAGCGACCCAAACTGGAATCTGCCCTAAGTTGCCG
Source organism: uncultured Actinomycetes bacterium (assembly GCA_903875425.1). Taxonomy (GTDB): domain Bacteria; phylum Actinomycetota; class Acidimicrobiia; order Acidimicrobiales; family RAAP-2; genus CAIQWC01. The sequence continues at coordinate 16,359 of CAIQWC010000043.1, forward strand.
TCAGGGCGATATCGGGGGAACATAGAGCCATTCACAGTACAAATGGGGTAGGTAGGTCCCCGAGGTCGGAGAGCCCCCGTGTCCCGTTCGATCGCAGCGATCGTTAAAGAAATCAAGGAGTCTGCGCAGCGAAGCGCAGAGATTGTCATTCCACAACGGATCCCGCCCCGCCCTGCGCGCAACGGGGGGAGTCGTGTTGCTTTCCTCTGCTATCGCGGTAATCCAACCTGCGGCGGTCAAGGCGTCTATACCCGTCATCTGACGAGAGAGCTGGTGGCCCTAGGTCACAGTGTGGAAGTTTTCGCCGGACCTCCTTGGCCGCAACTCGATGAAGGCGTTGGGTTCACAGCGGTGCCAAGTTTGGATCTCTACCGTGACCCTGATCCCTTTCGTATTCCCATGCCTCGCGAATTTAAAACTCGTGAAGATGTCGAAGAGTTCGCCATAATGCTCACTGCAGGATTCGGCGAACCGCTGACCTTCTCGCACCGCGTTGAAAAGATTTTGAGGTCTCGGCGTGATGAGTTCGACATCGTCCACGATAATCAGTGTCTTGGAAACGGGATTTATGATTTAGTTCGTGACGGCTGGCCACTACTTCAAACCTTGCACCACCCCATTACGGTGGATCGCTCAATTGCGCTCGATCACGCCGAATCGTGGCAACAGAAGTTAGGTACGCGGCGTTGGTTCGGTTTTCTCCGTATGCAAGCGAGGGTTGCTCGAAAAATGCCCGCGATCTTGACCGTGAGCCACAACTCTAAGATCGATATTCATACACAACTCGGTGTCGATCTCGACAAGATCACCGTGGTGCCCGTCGGTGTTGACCATGATGTCTTTACTCCTCAAGATGATGTGGCCAAAATCAAAGGTCGCATTATGGTGACCTCCTCGTCGGACGTACCGATGAAAGGACTCGTACCGCTGCTCGAAGCGGTAGCCGCATTGCGCACGGAACGAACGCTCAGCGTCACCTTGATTGGCCGCCCCCGACCCCATGGCCGCGTCGCGAAGGCCATCGAGCGCCTCGGTCTGACCGACATAATCACTGAAATTTCAGGGGTTAGCGATGCAGCATTAGCTCGTCTCTACGCAGAAGCCGAAGTCGCGGTAGTCCCTTCGCTCTATGAGGGTTTTAGTCTTCCCGCCATTGAAGCGATGAGTTGCGGAGTTGCGGTTGTGGGAACTACCGGAGGGGCTATCCCTGAAGTTGTCGGAGTGAACGGTCAAACCGGGTTACTCGTCGAACCCGATAACGCTGAGGCGCTCCGCCACGCCATCGAGACGGTGCTCGATGACGAAGTACTTCGCAATGCGCTCGGTGCGGCCGGCCGAGAACGGGTCATTCGTCGCTTCACCTGGCAGGTAACGGCTCGGGGCACCGCTGCTTGCTATGACGCAATTCTGAGGGGCCTGCCGCTTCCCGATGCGGTTGACTTTGAATCATGCTGACCGCTAATTTCGATCGCTTAGGCCTTCACGATGGCGACCGGGTTCTCGACCTGGGGTGCGGATTCGGCCGACATGCCTTCGAGGTTGCCCGAAGAGGGGCTGCGGTCGTGGCCGTCGATCCTGGCCAGGATGAGACCACCTCGGCTTCGGCGACCTTTGCGGCAATGGCGCAAGCAGGCGAGATAGCCCCGACAACACCCGTATCGGTATTGCGTGGCGACGGCTTACACCTACCCTTTGGCGACGGCAGTTTTGATCGCGTCATATGTTCAGAGGTACTCGAACACATCAGTCACGATGACGTAGCGATTGCTGAGCTTGGTCGTGTCCTGCGTGTCGGCGGAACGATGGCCGTGACCGTACCGAGATTTGGTCCCGAGTGGGTGAACTGGCTGATCTCTGACGAGTATCACGAGACGCCCGGTGGTCATGTGCGGATATATCGGCGAGCAGGCCTAGTCGCCAAACTTGGCCGTGCCGGCCTTCGAGTTACGAGTCATGATCACGTCCATGGACTACACAGTCCCTACTGGTGGCTCAAATGTCTCGTTGGGGTTAGCAACGAGCACCATGGCTTAGTCAAGTTGTACCACCGCTTTTTAGTGTGGGACATCATGAAGCGCCCGGCCTTGACAAGGTGGTTGGAACGGATACTCTCACCAGTGATGGGTAAGTCCCTCGTGATCTATGTCGTTAAGGAGGCTTCGTGACGGCGTTGACGGGTCGAATCCCTGAGGTTCCAGATATCTTGAGCGCCGCCGAGCTCACCGCTACGGTCGACCATCTGGTGGGCCTTCAGCTCCCCTCTGGAATGGTGCCCTGGTTTGATGGTGGACATAGTGATCCCTGGAATCACGTAGAGGCAGCGATGGCGTTCTCGGTCGGAGGCCGAGATGCGGAAGCCCAAGCAGCGTTTACTTGGTTGCGCGATCGACAGCTTGGTAACGGAAGTTGGTTCAACTACTACCGCGCCGAAGGAGTTAAGGACCAGCGTATCGATACCAACGTCTGCGCCTATGTAGCTGTTGGCCTGTGGCACCATGCGCTCGCGACGGATTCCCACGACGTTCTCGTAGCGAATCTTGCCATGCTGGAATCAGCCATTGATTTTGTTCTCGCCCACCAACGCCGTGATGGAACGATTGCGTGGTCTATTGACGCCACGGGAAAAACTGAGAACTATGCACTCTTGACTGGGAGTTCATCGATATTGCTTTCCCTAAGGTGTGCTGTGGCAGCCGTGGAAGCATTGGGTTTAGCTCGACCTGATTGGGAGTTGGCAGCAAGTCGGTTGGCCCATACCATTGCGCATCACCCCGGAGCCTTCGCTCCTAAACGTGAATTCGCTATGGACTGGTACTACCCGGTACTTTCTGGGGCCCTGACGCAAGAAGCAGGCCAGCAGCGTATCGAGCGTTACTGGGACGAATTTGTTATGGATGGCTTAGGAGTTCGCTGTGTGTCGACCGAGCCGTGGGTGACTGCTGCGGAGACTGCTGAACTGGTCATCACCCTGAATGCGCTCGGCCACCAAGACCTCGCACAGGGACTTTTTGCGACGTCGAAAGCGCATCGGCGACTCGACGGTTCCTATACGACGGGCTTGGTCTATCCCAGTGGGATAAGTTTCCCGTCGGATGAAGCCACCAGCTATACCGCAGCGGCAGTGGTACTTGCCGCCGATGCACTGAGCCGCGCTAGTGGCGCATCAGGAGTTCTGGCGGGTGAGCACCTTCCTGGCGTGCTTGACCTTGACGGTGGGCAATGCAGCCACCGTCACTAAGCCTCAGGTAGTTCGGCGCAAGACTCGAAGACTGCCACAGCGATCGACGTCGCAGAATGCCCGACTGCTGCGTGCTGCTTGGTATATCTCATAGGGTGGTCGACCACCATCCGCGGGATTTTCGAAGACATCGTGAATGGCCAGGTAACCATGCGGCGCCACCTTAGGGATCCAGGCCCGGTAATCAGCCCACGCAACGTCGCTGCCATGGCCTCCATCGATGAAGAGCAGATCAAGGGGTGTGGTCCACTGTCGAGCGACGTGGGTTGATTCGCCAACGATACCAATGACCGTGTCTTCGAGGTGGGCTGTTGCAATGGTGCGCTGAAAATGGGGGAGCGTGTTGAGACGACCATCGATGGGGTCGAGAAGTTCTTCGTCGAAGTATTCCCAACCGACTTGGTTTTCCTCTGAGCCATGGTGGTGATCCACGCTGAAAACGGTGGCTCCGGTCTCTTCGGCGCCAGTACCTAGGTAGACGGCAGATTTTCCACACCATGAACCGATCTCGAGCAAGACCGCATGCTTACGTTCACGGCCTACGCGACGAGCAAGATCCAAGAGGTGGTAACCCTCATCGTCGGGCATGAAGCCCTTGGTCGCCCGTGCAAGAGCAATGAGATGACGTGTTCTTGGTGATTCCATGAGATCAGCGTACGAAAATCGCGACCAGGCTGTAGATGCCGAATCCCGCCAAGATCACGCCACCACCTTTGCGAATGGCGGAAAGGGGCAAAACACGCAACAGGGCGCGACCCGAGAGTGCGGCAATGCCCGAGATGGCAATCAGGGCACAGCTCCCAGCGATGAATACGGTGAGAATATCGTGGCTCTTGGCTACGAAGTTAATGACGAGCAATTGAGTCAGGTCGCCAAATTCGCCAATGAAAATAACGAGAAATGCGGAACCGGCGACCCGCAAAAAGCTACCCAGGCTCTCGTGGTCAGCAGCTTCTTCACCCCTTTCCTCCTCGTGTTTCTCAGGAATGAAGAGGAGGTAGAACGCTCCTCCCAAAAAGAGCACCGTCTCAAAAATCAAGACGACGCGATGGGGTAGGAGCAAGATGAGTCTGCCGGCTACGCAACTCAAGGCCACTTGCGCTACAAAGGCTGAGCCAGCGCCTAGCCATACTGCTCGAGAGTTGGACCGTGACCCCATGACCAGGGTGGCGATCATGGTCTTATCTGGCAGCTCCGCTACGAAGAGAACGGCAAAGACCGTACCGAAGAGGGCGAGGTTCACGCGGTGAATGTCTCGAGAATCTCACGCAGGCGAGGCGCGAGACGTTCCGCCATTGCCGAGCGGTTCTTGAGCCGCTCGATGCCTTGCACAACCGTGCGCTGGCCGACGGTAAGCGGGTGTGCTTCTAAGAATGCGGCGATCTCGTTGGCCTTAGCGGGCGTCGTGACGATTCGTGAGACCCCCATCACCATCCGTGAATGTGCATCGATGGGGAAGCGGTTCAAGGTCTCCTCCCAGCGCGACTGCAACAGGGAGAAAATTTCGAGGCCATTGACCCGGTTGCCTAAGAGTGCGCCTACTTCGTAGGGGGCATCTTGAGTTCGAATGTCGTCGCTAAAGCACGCTTCAAAAGTCCGGCGGGCTAAGGCTGGATCATCAAAGGCGCTGAGGGCACCGAGGTAGCGTTGCTCGGACTGTGGATCCTTGGCCGATTTAAAGCGGCGGAACATCTCGTCGTAGTCACCGGCGCGACCCACTGCCGCCACGATGCTAACGATGGCACTTGCAAGATCTCCTTGAAGGTCACCGGCGTCGAAACGCTTGAGTGCTTCGGTACGAATTTCTTCATCAGCCCCGATAGTTCCCAACACGCTAATGACTTGAGCTCGAAGTGAAGGGATCGTTTCGTTCTCGCCGATGCTTGCTTCCCAGCCAAGCTTCTCGAACTTAGGGCGCATAATTCGCGTGGCCGCATTGCGCACGAGGTGGCGTTGGGTGTCGTCGGCCATGCGGTTGAGGCTGGACAAGGCTTCAGCTACGACCGACCAGGTAGCGGTTTGATCGCTGCTGCTCACCACGAGGCACAAACTCAGGAAGTCCGCGAGATCCACCTTCCCCGCTTGAGCGGCTGCCCAGGTGTCGGCGACCAGGGTTGCCTGCTCGAGGTCCGTGAGATCGGAGAAGTGAGCAATGATCTCAGCGAGTTCCGTTGAGCCATAAGCGGTGCGGTAGACACCCCATCCGCCAGCATTGACGACCGTTGCGGGGGCTACGGCAAGCGCAGCCGTGCCGAGGACGTGACGAGTGATCTCGGATCCTCCGAGGGGGCGAGTCAGGAGGGGGACTTGCCACTGCTCTCCAATGGAAGAGGCTCCCGAACTGGGTGCGAAGGAGAAGGGGCTTTGGCTAATACTCCCACCTTCGACGCTGAGAACGGGGTGGCCACCTTGGAGGATCCAGGTGTTCATGATCTCACGCACTGGTTCGCCCGAACTCTCCTCGAGCGCGTCCCAAAGATCATTGGTAACCGTGTTGGCGTAGGAGTGCTTGCTTAGGTAGCGACGGATCCCACCGCGGAACACGTCCTCGCCAAGGTACTGCTCCAGCATCCGTAAGACGGAACCTCCCTTTTCATAGGTCAGCAGATCAAACATCCCGCGAGCATCTGCGGGGGAGACGACTTCGAATTCGATGGGTCGGGTTGCGTGGAGTCCGTCAACGCCCATGGCCATTTCCCGGCTGATACCAAAACTTACCCAGCGCTTCCAGTTCGGACGGAAAGCATCACAACATTTGGTTTCCATGAAGGTGGCGAAGGCTTCGTTTAACCAGATTCCTTCCCACCAGTCCATCGTGACGAGGTCGCCGAACCACATGTGGGCAATTTCGTGAGCAACCACGTCGACAACGCGCTCAACCTCAACTCGCGACGCCGTCGCTGGATCAACGAGAAGAGCCGTTTCACGGAAGGTAACGCAACCAAGATTTTCCATGGCTCCAAAGGCGAAGTCGGGAATGGCTACGAGATCGAGCTTGTCACCCGGATACGCGATACCAAAGTACTCAGAGAAGTAACGCAATGAGAATTCTGCAATCTCTAACGCGAAAGGCGCAAGCGTGCCCTTGCCCTTGGGGTACACCACCCGCACCGGAACCCCGTCGACGTCGACAGCATCGGTGGCTTCAAAGGGGCCAATCACAAAAGCAACGAGGTAGGTAGACATGACCATGGTGGGTGCGTAGGTGACAAGCTTGGTGCCGTCCCCCGGACGCACCTCACTGAGGACGGGGCTGTTTGAGTAGGCCTCGAGGTGTTCGGGAACGATCAGGGTGATGTCGAAGCGCGCTTTCTTGGCTGGCTCGTCGAAGCAGGGAAACGCGCGGCGCGCATCGGTGGCTTCCATTTGCGAGGTTGCAATCGTTTGAGTGACGCCGTCAGGGTCGAGGTAGGTGGACCGGTAGAAGCCAGTAAGTAAGTCATTTAAAATTCCTGAGAACTTGATCGCTAAGGTCGCAGTGCCAACGCCGATGGTCGATCCGGTACGTAGGCTTGCTCGCTCAGTCTCGGCGTCAAGGCTTGCCGTACAGGGTGCTTCACTACCGTCTTCATGGATAAGCACTATGTCATGGAAGACGAGATCGATTGCGTTCAGGACAATCGCATCTACTTCGGTGACGATCTCGAGGTCAATCTCGACGTAACCGTCGAAGGTCGCTGTTTCGAGGTGAGGGGTCAAGGTGAGCGCGTAGCGACGCGGCAAGACGTCATCGCTAAGGCGGTAAGGGTTCACGGCAATAGGCATGCGTTCAGGCTATCGGTAGAGGGCCTAGCCTGACCGTCGTGAGTATTACCGTTCCCGTATCCCTTAGCCCGCGCCCACCAGTATTCCTCGATGTTGTCGGCATCGGTTCTCCCCTGCTTGATATCGTGGCGAGGAGCGACGATGCCCTCTTGGAGCGCTTGGGCCTCGCCAAGGGTTCCATGACCCTGGTGGATCGCGACGCGGCTGAAGCGATTCACGCCTCCATGGGTACGACGATCCAAGTGTCAGGTGGCTCGGCTGCTAATACCGTGGCCGGTATCGCTAGCTTGGGCGGCGCGGCTGGATTCATCGGTCGTATCGCTGACGACGAGGTTGGCGCCCTGTTCTCCCATGACATCTCGGCTATCGGCGTTGAATTCGAGGCTGCCGTTGTCCCTGCTACCCACGAGGGATCGGGGCGATGCCTGGTAATGGTAACTGACGATGCACAACGCACGATGGCGACGCACCTTGGGGTTGCTAACGGTTTTGCTCCCAGCGATCTCGATATCTCCATCGTAGAGCGCAGCCAAATTACCTATTTGGAGGGTTATCTCTTCGATCAGCCTCCGGCCAAAGATGCGATGCGCGCGGCCGTTGCGGCAGCCCATGAGGCAGATGGATCGGTGGCAGTTTCGCTTTCAGATCGTTTCTGTGTAGAACGCCATCGACAAGATTTTCTCACCTTGATTGAAGAAGAGGCGGAACTACTGTTCGCGAATGAAGACGAAATCAAGGAGCTCTTTGAAACACGTTCAACCGAGGCGGCCCTCGATGCACTCGAGCAGATCGGCATCGTAGCTGCGATCACCCTTGGCGCGAAGGGCTGTGTTGTCGTAACGCCTTCGGGGCGAATCGACGTAGCGGCGGTGAACGTCGCTGAGGTGGTTGACACCAATGGCGCGGGCGATCTCTTTGCCGCGGGTTTTCTATACGGAATGACCCATAACTATGATCCCGCTCGATCTGGCGAACTTGGTGCCCTGTGTGCGAGTGAAGTTATTGGTCACCTTGGAGCTCGCCCGCAGAGAAATTTACGCGACCTCGCCCTCGAAGCTGGCCTGCTCGACTAGGGGAGCCTGACGGTACCTCGTTTCACTAAGGGTTGACGATCCCCGTGGACTCATAAGTCGCAACACTCCTAGGCGGTGACGGAGGGACTCTCGACCTACTCAGTTTCGTTAGCGGCGCGCTGGGCATCCAAGATCGCATCAATCTCGCGAGCCTTCTCCTCTTCCGATTTCATCCAGGTGTAGGCGACGGGCCCCATGGCGATGAGCATCAAGAAGTCACCACCTATCCACATAAGCGCCCCGCCAGTATGAAGATCGCTAAGGATGCTCGGCCCCCAGGTTCGCTGCATCTCAGCGAGCGCTGGCACCGTATTGTGACCACTCATAGCCAACGCGAGGCCGGTGAAGGTGTCGACGGGTACTGCTAGGGCCAAGAAGACTAAGCGCTGCCCTGGGCCAAGAGGGTGGCGCATGGGTTCGATACCCACGACCGGCCTCCAGAACAAGTAGCCCACGATTAAGAATCCAAGTTGCTCAGCGTGGTGTACCCACAGGTGTTCCATCATCACGTTCAATAATCCGGTGAGATGGGTAACAGGGATAAAGACTGCGTAGCAAGCAAACCCAACTATGGGGCGACCGAGGAACTCTCCAACCTTCGATGAGGCGAGGTGATTGACGAATTTGCCAAGTATCCCTGGACACGCTTCGAGGAATAACTGTAAGGGTGCACCCATTGCAAAGAGTGCTGATGAGAGCATGATTAATAAGAGGTGTTGGATCATGTGGTCGCTAAAGAGCGTCATGTCATAGGTGCCAATTGCTGACTGCGTTGCAAACAAGACACACAGCAGCGCCACGATGGTGATGACGGAGCGCTTGAGGCTCCAAGCCTTACCCGTGAGGGTCTCCCAGCGCTTGGCTAAGGCGAAGTACGTAATTGCGTAGAGCACCATCAAGAGGATGGGGACCCACGCTACACTGACTTCGAGGGCCGTTTTCCAACTCAGGGGTGCTGGAATTGGCATGGCATCCATGGCCAAGATCAAGGACATGCCTTGAACGCTACAAGGCCAACCCCTACCCACCAATTCGCTAGGTAGGCTGAGAGTCTGATGAGTAGCAAGTGGTTCTCCGGTCGCGCCCTGCGCATACACGTACTTTCTTTACTTTGGATTGCTCTGTGTGCGGGTGCAGCCTGGTGGCAGATTTCTCGGGCGGTGGGGGGAAATGCCTTGTCTTGGGTTTATGCCATCGAGTGGCCCGTTTTTGCCGGTGCGGGAATTTACGTCTGGTGGCATCTACTCAACACAGCTCCCGTTACAGCGCAAGAGCGCGAGGAGCGTCGGGTACTTGAAGAAGAACTACGAGCACAAGCACAGGCATCGAAACGACGCCCCGAAGATGAAGACGATGCCTTGCGTGCTTATAACGACCACCTAGCCACCTTGGCCGATAATGATCGATCACAAAAGGAACAGCCATGACGGAAATAAAGCAACTTCCAACCGCGCTCAAGCTCTATCGAGCCATGTCCTTCGCGGTAGGCACCATGCTCTTAATTTTTTGTGTCTTTATTATCCTGCGGCATGGTTTTGGCATTGGCGCCAAAGCAGAGGGCGTCGTGGCTCAGATCCATGGCTTGCTTTACATGGTCTATTTGGCCACCGTATTAAACGTCTGGCTCAAGTTGCGACCTAATGGCTGGAAGATCGTAGGCATGATTTGCGCCGGTTTTATTCCCTTCCTTGCCTTCTTCGTCGAGCGTTCGACGGTCGCCTCACTCGCTAGCTTGGCATCGAGCAACAACGAGTAACCCGACAGACGCGACGGGGGTTTCGTTAGGAAAGGTAAGGAGGCTTGGGTGCGGGGGCCAAAGGCCTAGCCGCGACCGCCGCAGTTCGGCTTCTTGCCGTGGTTGGCCTTCTTCTTGGCCCGGAGCTTGCGCTTAACAGTTCGCTTCGACATAAGACATGTCATGTTAGTCAATGGATCGCCCCTCTGTTCCCGGCGTCGAGCGTGGGTCGTGGGAATATGGAGCGGTGAGCGGAATCTTGGCCCTGGTGGGCACCCCTATTGGCAATCTGGGCGATATCAGCCCGCGGGCGGCTCAGGCCCTAGCCGACGCTGACCTGATTTGTTGTGAGGATACGAGGCGAACAAGAACGCTCCTGAGCGCGCTAAACATTCCAGCCGGGTCCCGATTGATCTCCCTCCACGAGCACAATGAACAAGCCAAGGCTCAGCGAATCGTCGATCGAGTCAAGGCTGGTGATTCCGTGGTTGTTGTCTCCGATGCGGGGATGCCCGGCATTTCTGATCCTGGGTCGATACTCGTCGCCGTTGCCGCCGAGCAAGGCTGTGGGGTAACGGTGATTCCCGGACCCTCGGCTGTTCTCGGGGCCCTGGTTATTTCGGGACTTCCTTCGGAGCGTTTCGTGATGGAGGGCTTTTTACCGAGAAAAGGCCGCGAGCGCCGAAGCGTGCTTGAGGATCTCAGTCGCGAAGGTCGCACCAGCGTCATCTTTGAATCGCCACACCGTCTCGTTGACACCTTGAAGGACTTAGCAAGTCTTGGCAACCCAGAACGATTAGCTGTCGTGGTGCGCGAATTAACGAAAATCCACGAAGAGGTACGTCGAGGCAGCCTCACCGAGCTCGTCGCGCACTTCTCAGAATCACCGCCTCGCGGAGAAATCGTGCTCATCCTCAGGGGGTCAGAGTCCGAGCCTAAGCGGACCATCGAAGACGCAGAGATTATCGACCATCTCAATGATTCGCTAGCGGCGGGCATGTCTAAACGAGATGCTGCATCCGCGGCAGCCGCCGAACTGAAGGTGCCTCGAAGCCGGGCCTATGAGCTGGCCTCCTCTCTACCCCGCTAATCGCCGGTACGATGCTTGATCGTGGGTCGCTTCTACATCACAACCCCCATCTACTACGTCAACGACGCTCCGCACATGGGGACGTCGTACACCACCGTTAACGCTGATGCCATTGCCCGTTGGCATCGCCTGATAGGTGACGAAACCAAATTTTTAACCGGAACCGACGAACACGGCATGAAGATCGCTGAGACCGCGGAACAGCACGGCATGTCTCCGCAATCTTGGACTGACGCCACGGCTGCTCGATTCGAAGATGCTTGGTCAACGCTCAACATCTCAAACGATGACTTCATCCGCACGACGCAGGCCCGTCACTACGAAACCGTAGGGACCTTCCTTACCAAGATTTACGAGAACGGCTTTATCCGGAAAGACACGTATCGCGGTCTCTACTGCGTGGGTTGCGAGGATTACTACACCGCGGATCAACTGATCGATGGGAAATGCCCCAGTCATAATCGTGTGGTTGAAGAGATGGAGGAAGATAATTACTTCTTTGAACTGTCTAAGTTTGAAGATCGCCTCCTTGAATGGTTCGAAGCAAACCCCCAAGCCATTCAGCCAGCGTCGAAGCGCAATGAAGCATTGAGCTTCATTAAGGGGGGCTTAAAGGACGTCTCCATTACACGAACCTCGATCAGTTGGGGCATTCCCGTCCCATGGGATAGCGATCACGTTTTCTACGTTTGGTACGACGCGCTCATCAACTACCTAACGGCCATTGGCTACGGTCGCGATGAGGCGGAGGTTGCGAAGTGGTGGCCGAGCGTTCATCACCTCATCGGTAAAGAGATCATCCGCTTTCACTGTGTGTGGTGGCCGGCGATGTGTATGGCAGCAGGTATTGATCCGCCTGCCCACGTCTTTGTCCACGGCTGGCTACTCGTCGGAGGAAAGAAACTCTCGAAATCTATGGCGAACGACGAGACCGCCCCGGTAAAACTGACCGACATCACGCCAGATTCTCTCGTTGAACAATTCGGTGTCGATCCCGTTCGCTACTACCTTTTGCGCAACACGCCTCTTGGTACTGATGGCGACTTCTCCATTGAGGGCATCACCGATCGCTATAACGCCGACCTTGCGAACAACCTAGGCAACTTGGTGGCTCGTTTGGCAACCGTGATTGGATCGAAATCTGGAGGGCTTTCGCCGGCTCCTGATGAAGATTCCGAACTCAAAGGCATTGCCAACGAGACGGTGGTCCAGGCTCGAGATGCCTGGGAGCGTTTTGCTCCCCAAGAGGGACTCGAGGTCACCTGGCGACTCATTGGTGCTATCAACGCTGCCCTTGAAGTTGCGGAACCATGGAAAGCCGATCCGGGCCCTCAGGTTGATGCTGTGCTTGGGTCAGCGCTCGAAGCCCTACGAATCGTTACCGTACTGATTACAGCTGCGATGCCCGATACTGCTGCGATCATTTGGGAACGCATCGGTCTCGCCGGCCTTCCTGGCGACGGTGGTCTGGAGGCACAAGTTGTGTGGGGGAGTGCGCCGACGGGTAGGCCAATCTCGAAGGGCGACCCCCTCTTCCCCCGTCGGAAAGACTGAACAAGCGTGAAGCCGACTTGGTTCGATTCGCACTGTCACCTCCAAGAGCAGTTTCTAGAAAGCGACAAGCTCGCCACCGCTGAACTCGCGGGGGCGCTTGAGCGTGCTTCCCACGCTGGCGTGAGTGGCCTCGTGGTTGTTGGTACTGATGAAGCCACGTCTCTCCAGGCAATTGGGCTTGCGGCTGCATCGGCGTCGGGTGATTTCGGCAGTGATGCCCCGACGATCGCGGCTACCGTGGGGCTTCACCCCCATGATGCGCTAGCGGGTACGGACTGGCTTCGGGACCTTCTCACTGAATACCGATGGTTAATTTCAGGTATTGGTGAGTGCGGCTTGGATTACTTTTATGAACATTCGCCGCGCGATATCCAACGCAGGGTCTTTCTAGATCAGATTGCCCTCGCCAAGGAGTACGACCTTGCTCTGGTGATCCACGCTCGCGACGCATGGGAAGACCTCTTTGATGCGCTTGATGAAGTTGGTTGCCCTGAGCGAACGATTTTGCACTGCTTCACTGGTGGCCCGTCCGAAGCGCAGGCCTGCGTTGCGCGAGGTATGTACGTCTCGTTCTCAGGCATCGTGACCTTTAAAAATGCAGTCGAAATTCGCGAGGCCCTTCGGATCGTTCCTGATGATCAACTCCTCATCGAGACTGACGCCCCCTTCTTGGCACCGGTACCGCATCGGGGAAAGAAAAATGAACCGGCCTGGGTGTCGTACGTCGGAGCCTTCGTGGCAGCTGAGAGAAGCGCTGACGAGTATCGAACGGCTCAGGTGACGATGGCGAACACCAAGGCCGCGTTCCGCCTGACCTAGAACCCCTTGATCAGGGGAAATAAGAGTTATTTGTACTCTGACCAGTAGATTTATAAATAAAAAGCCCTCTGACCTGAATAGTTACAAAAATTCCACTTTTGTGATTTGCACTCCGTGGGGGGAGTGCCTAGCGTGGCACACGCCCGGTTGGCGAATGGAGGTTCACCAACGCGGAGGAAGTATTTGGCGGAGAAGGGAATAGTTCTGACACCCAGACATAAGGGTCAACGGCTCAACCATGGCCGATTGCTTTTGGCCGGTGGGGCCGTCGTCACCTTCGTCGCTGCTCCCTTGGTAATGCTGAGCGCTGCCTCTGGCGTTGCGAGCAATGCCGTAACCACTCCTTCTAGCGTGGCTCCGCCCGCGCCAACAGGCCCTGCAGCCTTGAGTTCTAGCCCTCGCGTACTGACCATGCGACAGGTTCAGCTGATGGAAGCCCGCCTTGTTTTACACCGTCAAGCTGCCGCCAAAGCAGCGGCACATGCCCGGATCCGAGCGGCCATCGCGTTGGCTGAGGCGCAAGCGGCTCGAGCCCAGGCCCTCGCGAACGCCCATGCGGCTGCAGTGCGTCAGGCCCAAGAAGCCGCGGCAGCGATTGCGGCGAGACCAGCGACCCATCACCACTCCGCCCCCCACAAGGCGGCTAGGTCAGGCTCGCATCACCGAGTTGGGCTAGCAACCTATTACTACTGGCACAGTGGTCAGTGTGCGAGCCCATGGTTGCCTCACGGGACGACGGTAACGATTCGCAATAATGCCACTGGAGCTACGGCACGTTGCGTCGTTACCGATACTCAGGGCAATATCCCTGGTCACATTATCGATCTCGACCCCAGTGTTTTTACAAAATTGGCCTCTCTCAGCGCCGGGGCTGTCGGGGTTACGATTAGTTGGTGACACTTTCGCGCGCAGCGTCGGTAGCGCTGTTGGCGGAATATGGGTTATCGCCGAAGCGTAAATTCGGCCAAAACTTTCTCTTCGATACCAACACCCTGTCCAAGATCGTTCGGCTTTGTGGCGTCGGAGAGGGAGATCAGGTTATCGAATTCGGCCCCGGCCTCGGTGCGCTCACCGAGCATCTCCTTGGCGTCGGCGCAACAGTACGTGCGGTCGAAATTGACCCAGACCTGATTACCGTTCTCCGTGATCGCCCCGAGTTGGCTTCAGTCACCGTCTTTGAGGCAGATGCAATGAAGGTAGATCTCGATATTGTCGCACCTCCTGGGGAAGGTCCCTACGATCTCGTCGCAAACTTGCCATATAACGTTGCCACCCCCCTGGTCATGCGAGTGCTGCGAGAAGCACCCCAGATTCGATCACTCTTCGTTATGGTCCAACTAGAGGTTGCTGAACGACTTGGGGCTAGGCCGGGCGAGGATGCCTACGGTTCGGTCTCGGCACGGCTTCGCTACTGGGCTAGCGCAACCCTGGTGGGGAAAGTCCCGGCCACGGTTTTTGTGCCCGCTCCCAAGGTGGCGTCGGGTTTGGTCCGTATCGTGCGCTTAGAACAGCCTGCCGTCGATCCGGCAATTGCAAACGTCGAGACAATTGAACGGGTGGTTACCATGGCCTTTGGGCAGCGACGCAAGATGTTACGCCGGTCGCTTCAAAGCGTGCTGTGTGAAGAAGATTTCCTCGCCGCTGGGGTTGATTCTTCACGGCGCCCAGAAGAACTCGATATTGAGGCTTTCGGAGCGCTCGCAGGGAGGTTGCAGTGAGCAACTCCGTGCTGCTTCGCGCCCCAGCTAAGTTGACGTGGAGTCTTGAGGTGGGAGGCCGGGCTGCAAACGGCCTCCACCGCATCGATGCGGAGATGATGAGTATTGACTTATTCGATGAGATAGTCCTTACCCCCGGTGCTTCGGGGCTGACAATCGCTGGTAGCGACGAGACGACCATGTTGGTGCCCGATGATGAGACGAATCTCGTGGCCCAAGCACTGAACCTCGCAGGTCGCGAAGCTTCCGCGGTCATTACCAAACGCATTCCCGTCGGTGGAGGTCTCGGTGGCGGCTCCTCTGACGCAGCAGCGGTGCTGCGATGGGCGCGGTTCGTTGATTATGACCGAGCGCTGAAACTTGGCTCTGATGTGCCCTTCTGTATCAGCGGCGGGAGAGCTCGGGTTAGAGGATTCGGTGAGGAGGTAGAGGTCCTTCGTCACCTAGATCGTTCCGTGGTGCTGTGCCTCGTTCCCCTCGGCGTCAACACCGCCGCGGTCTACCAAGTTTTTGATGAACTCGATCAATCAGGCACCTTGCGTCGAGGTCGTAACGATCTCAGTCACGCGGCCTATCTCGTGGAACCACGTCTTGAGCGTGTGGCTCAAGAACTTAGCGCTCTGAGTGGCGCTGAAGTGGTGGTCGCAGGATCGGGGTCCACCCTGTTCGTCGAGGGCACGAAGGCGCAACACGGTTTGGGAGGGATGGACACGCTGTGTGTGGACGGCCTCGAGTGCCGCTTAGTGGAGTGTGTAAGCGTGAAGCCTGAGGATATCGAGTAACGACGCAGGTGCGAAGAAGCACCTCTCGAGAATCGTGACTACTTACCTGCTGCGCGACGCTGCCAGCGAGTGGCCTTCAGCATCTTCTTGTGCTTCTTCTTGCGCATGCGCTTGCGGCGCTTCTTGATTAGCGATCCCATGAGGGTGCCACCTTACTTGCTAGCGCCGGGTAGAGCCAACCCGGCGGTTGGCCTCAACGGCGCTGGCCTTAATGGAAAGCGCCTGGCGGGGGCATTGCCGCACGGCCATTTCGGCGTGAGCCTTGGCGGCACCAGAGACGGCGCCTCGAATAATGGGGTAGCCCCAAGGGTCAAGAGCGATGATTTCAGGTGCGATCTCAGCACAGTGGCCGTAGGCGTCGCACTTAATGGGGTCCACGATGAGGGTGAGGAGTCGCTTGGCCATTAGAAAAGATCCTCCTGATCGGGTAGGTGTAGATAGGTTTTCGAGCCCACCCGGCCACAGGTACGTGCTTGCTGGTGGGTGGCAAGATCGTCAGCAAAGACCTCAAGCGCAGTACGTACCATGCGGATGACGCCATCGGGGTGAGCGCAGGCACCGCGCCCCTCGAGCACGTCGGTGAGGTCCAAGATCGATCGGTCAGCCCTAGCACTGTGGCGACCCGACGCCAAGGCTTCGAGCTGATCTGCCATGTTGGGTAACCCGAACAAGCAAGGTCCGCACTGCCCGGCTGATTCATTGGCCATCCAGCGAGTAATTCGAGCTGTTTCGACCAAAGGACAGACGTCGTCGCCGAGGGCGATAATGATGCCCGCGCCGAGGTTGCCTCCAAAAGGTGCCACGCCCGCTACTGAATAGGGCGCGTCGAGTGCTGCAGCTGATACCCAAGTTCCGCCATAGCCACCGAGCAACAGACCCGATATCGCTCCTTGTGGGTTCGCCAATTGTACGATGTCGGCCACCGTAGTACCGAGAGCAATTTCGAAGACGCCAGGGGTTTGGACCGCTCCCGAAACGGTTACCAACGTGGTCTCGGGGGCATGAGCGATGTCCCCCTTTGCCCACCACGCGCCACCATGTCGAGCAATTAAGGCAACATTGGCACAGGTCTCGGCGTTATCCACAAGGAGAACCCGACTCTTAGCGATCACGGGAGAAGGCCGAGTAGTGCGGAAGCGAGGTAGGGATACTCCCTCGTCGAGGTAGTGGCCCAGTGCAGTCTCTTCTGAGGCCACGTAGCGACCTTGGGGACGCTCGATCTCCATGCTGCGTTCTTTGAGACCCCGCCGATCGTTAATGGCTCGCTCCATCAACTGAGCGACACGATCGTTATCATTGGCGATGCAAACCACAACGCGGTCAGCGTTAATGATGGCGGCAAGCACCTGTGCTCCGTCCAAAATTAGGTGGGGGGCAAAGGTGGCCAGTACCGAGTCCTTTTGACTTGCCGGCTCGCTTTCCATCAAATTAACTACCATGCGTGCTCGTCGGCGTTGACTGGCTACGTAGGCAACTTTCGTGGCGGTAGGGAAACGACCGCCGCCCCTTCCATCCAAGCCAGCGGTGGCGAGCTCAGCGAGCATGGCCTCGCTCCATGATGCGTTCGCTTGAGTTGAAGGTACCGCCAGGGTCCCATGGACCTCAAGGTGCTGGGACAAGGTCAGGGGGCTGGTTGGATTCACTCCTTCCAAGAGTCGATTACCGCTCATCGCGAGCCTCGCCGTGCCGGCTTAGTTTGGTGATTCTTATTCCGAAGTGAGCTCACGTGCTCGGCCGCGGCACGGCGATTAAGCATCGTGCTCCCCGGTCCAGTTTTGCCTAATCCGTGGCGTCGCGGTGATTGCCAGATTCGCCACAGTAGCGACACGCCAACGACGCCTACGCAGATAATGACGAAGAGTTCCATCCACGCAAAACGCATGTCGGTACCAATCATGATGGTGTGAATAACGGCGATGGCAAAGGATAGGAATGACAGCCAATGGACGAAGCGCCAAGACTCAAACGACATCTTTGCGCGGAGCAAGCTCGTGGCGATGATGGCGATGATGAGGTCTAAGGCGATGGTACCGAGCGCCACCTTGAGGGGTTTGTACTGCGAGGTAAAGGGAATGACGGCAGAGGCGAGACTGATGTTGACGTAGGAGTCAAGGACTGAGCCGAGGATGTGAACGACGATGAAAACCACACTGAGCAGGGAGATGCGACGGTGGATCTCCGCAATTGCGAAGCGAGGGACGATACCGTTTCCAATTCGGGTTGAGGTCGAGATGCCCAGCACCATCACGATCGTTAAGAGTAGGAGTGACACGATACCCGTAGCGCGGGAGGAGTACCAGAGGTAATGCGAGTTCAACGCAATCACGATCCATCGTCTCCTCTGGGTTCAGCCCAACCACCCACTCGTTCTATAGATCCATCATGTCGCACGAGGCGTGCTTGAGCAGACCGTTGGGCCAATTCAAAGATGGCGTCCTCGCCCCAGATGATTGCGGCAGTGCTGAGGGCATTTGCTTCCAGAGTTGTTGGCGCGACCACACTCACTAGGGTCCAAGGCGTTAGTGCGCTTGCGCCCGTTCGGGGATCAATGATGTGGTGGACTCTTTGGCCTGACCGCTGCCAGCTGCGCACCATGGAGGACGAACTCGCCACCCCGCCCATGCTTAGGCTCACGATTTCTGTGATCTCAGCGGCTGCGAGGCCATGTTTAGCGCTCGCGGCGATACCAATAGGCCAACCTCCTGCCGGGGCCGGGCCCGCAATCCTAAGATCACCGCCAAGATCGACAAGGACGCCACAGCCAAGCTCCGCGGCGATTGCTGTGGCGCTGGCATCGGCCGCGACGGCCTTGGCACTTGCGCCAAGGTCTATGGTGACCCCCTCGGCCAAGGTGACGAGATGGTCATCGATACCGATTGCCGACCAACCTGGTGCTGGCATCGTCGCTGGAGCAGCGTCGTCGGTCGCGACTATGGCGTCAAAGTCCCGGTCGTAACCGAGCGCCACGAGGGCACCGAGCACCGTAGGGTCACAGAGCCCATCAGTGAGCTCGTAACCATGTCTGGCCTGAACCAAGAGTTCCAAAAACCAAGGAGAAGCGCTGAGGGTTCCGGCTGCATTGAGTTGAGAGATCTCGCTATTGGTATCGAAGCGGCTCGCAGATTTGCTGGTGGCTTCGAGAACGACATCAAGTAACTGTCGCGCTCTGGGGAGTGCCGTACTGTCGGAAGTCGCGATCGCGGCGCTGGTGCCCCAGATGGAGAAGTGTTCGATTCCCAGGCTGCTGAGCGACGAATCGCTCACGAGCCGCCAGTGACGACGACGGGTGCAGGAGCAGGAGCAGGGACCGTCGTAGGAACTGTTGCCGGAGTGGGTGCAGGAGCTGGGGTCGTGGCTTGGGCAGGCGCAGGAGCTGGCGTCGTGCCCCCGGTCCCCGTTGAACCCGATGGAGCTGGAGTCGTGCCCCCGGTCCCCGTTGAACCCGATGGAGCTGGAGTCGTGCCCCCGGTCCCCGTTGAACCCGATGGAGCTGGAGTCGTGCCCCCGGTCCCCGTTGAACCCGATAGCCCGCTCGCACCCTGGCTTGCTGACGCGGAGGTGCTTGAGGTGTTAGCGGTCTTTCCGGCGTAGGCATTCCCGACGAACACGGTCATGAAGCCCACCAGGGCAATACTGCCCAGGGTTGCCACCGTGGATGTCGCCTTGATGACTGCATTGCCGTTGATTCGAGATTGCATGGTTTCCTCTTTCGGTTCCCTCCCAGTATCAGTGGTCACTGTAAGGAAACAATGGGGAATATCTAAGAAGCAGTGAAGAATTGCACTGCTTGACGGATGCGCTTGCGACTAATTTCGCCTAGCAGGTCACGAATTAGTCGTCGGAATTACCACCGTGGCCCTCATATGAGGGACTTTGATTTCCAGTCTCGGAATTACCACCGTGGCCCTCATATGAGGGACTTTGATTTCCAGTCTCGGAACTGCTCTCTGACCCGGTGCTAGAGGATCCCGCTGATTCAGCCGAATTTTGCCCTCCGATACCGCCTTCGACCTTGTTCCCAGCGTCGTCGCTTCCTTGGGCCGCACTTATATTTGCAGTGGGCGTTGCGCTAGGGGTCTGCTGCGTTTTTGCGATCGCAGCCAGTGGGACATTCCTTGGGGTGCTCGAAGGAGTCGCCGTCGTGGCTATCGAGCTCGGAACCTTGGCTGGCGTACCAGCACGTGGGCTCTGAATGGACGACGGTGTGCTGCCTGGGGCGGTACTCGGCGCCGCACTCGGCGCGGGGGATGTTGTCGCAGCCACTCCTGCCTGCTTGGCGGTGTTGACCTGCCCGGCTAGGACTACCATGACGCCAGCGAGCACCACGGCAGCGATGACGGTGGTTGAGGCCGCGGCCTTGCCAACGAGTTTTTTCTTTGAGTAAGCGCCCATGGTGCCTCCTAACCTCTTGACGTTTCCTCTCTATTATCCACCAAGGGTTGGCGGAAGAGCCGTCGAAACGATAAGAATTCGCGAAGAATTGATCGTGTCAGCTAGGAAATGGTGGGCAAGGTCATGCGCAGGTGGGCGCCACCACCGGGAACATTGAATGCCTCAATGGATCCGTTTTCGTCCTCGACGACCTCAGCGACGATCGAGAGGCCCAGCCCTGAACCCGGCAGTGCACGCGCCTCGTCTGATCGGTAGAAGCGGTCGAAGATTCTAGTGAGATCCGTTTCTTTGATACCCGGTCCTTGGTCGATAACGTCCAACACACCATGTGACAAGGTGACGCGGACGGTTGCGTTATCAGGTGAGAACTTAAGGGCATTGGAAAACAAGTTGGAGATCGCGCGGTGAACACGGTCTCGGTGAATAAACACTTTGGTCGGCTCTAGGTCAGCGTCGAAGGAGATCCCTCGTGCTCGGCCATGGGCGTTAAAGACGTCGACGAGCAACTGAACCATTTCATCGAGATCTTCCGAGGTCAATATCGAATCTGTCTTGCCCGATCTAGCCAGTTCCGTGATGTCTCCGAGCAGACTGGTCATTTCATCGACCTGCGTCATCACGTCATTGAGGAGCTGGCGGCGATCATCTTCGCTCAGGCGATCGAACTGTTGGAGCACCTGGGCGTTGGTGCGCATCGACGTCAGTGGTGTACGTAGTTCGTGGCTGGCATCGAGGACAAGCTGGCGTTGTTGGATTTGACTTCGGTCAAGTGCCGCGAGCATACGGTTGAAGCTACGTCGGAGACTACCGAGTTCGTCTTTGCCACCCTCTTCGAGCCGCTGGGTGACGTCAGTGGTTTCCGCTAGTACCTCTATGCCTTCGGTCACATCATTGAGCGGCCGGATAACGAGTCGAGCAACCAGCCAACCGAAGAAGGCGGCCAGTAAGGTGCCGAGAATTGCGACTCCAAGAAGGGCAATTTCTAAGCGACGGAGCTGATGATCGATGCCGTTGAGCGGTACGGCTAGTTGCATGACGCCTGTAGTCGTGAGTTGCATACCCTCTTGCTCTTGGTTGATCATTTGCCCAGCGGGTAATGGGATAAGCAGTTCTCGATAGTAAGCACCGTGGATGGTAACGGTGACATAGACCTCATCGCGGAGGCCATCAGCTACTGATTTAGTAACGGGACCAACGGGGAGTCTGCCAAACGGTGATGACGTCACAACGGCGCCACTGGCATCAGCTACTTGGAAGATGGCACCGCCGAGCCCATCAGTGTTGATCTCCGTGGCGCGAGTGATCTGCGTGGCCAATGCCGAGAGAGAATCGTCAGCCGACGATACGAGTGAGTTGCGTGCGACGTACCAGGCTCCCGCGCAGGCCACAATCACGGCAAAGGCAACCGCCAGAGAGGTGGCAACAATAATTCGGAGTCGAAACGTCACGACTCGCGCAGTGAGTAGCCGATGCCGCGGACTGTCTGGATAAGACGTGCGTCACCGTTATCTTCGAGTTTGCGGCGAAGGTAGCCCACGTATACAGCGAGCGAATTAGTACCTGAATCAAAGTCGTATCCCCAGACACGATCAAGAATCTGTTCACGGGTCAGTACCTGCCGCGGGTTCTCTAAGAACATTTCAAGGAGATCGAATTCGATTTTGGTAAGCGGAAATGATCGATCGCCCCGCTTGGCTTCGCGGGTGGCCACATCTAAGGATAAGTCCTCAAAGCGAAGAAGCTCAGCGCTGGCGCCGGCCATGCGACGGCGGAGTAACGCACGCAGTCGAGCGAAGAGCTCGGCTAGGTCAAAAGGCTTGGGCATGTAGTCGTCTGCTCCCGCATCGAGCCCCTCAACGCGATCGTCAACGGCGCCTCGGGCGGTCAGCATCAACACGGGTGTCATATCGCCGAGAGAACGTAAGCGGCGACAAACCTCAAGGCCGTCGATGTCGGGCATTTGGAGGTCAAGAATGACGGCATCAGGCGCTCGCTGACTCAAGATGCGTAAGGCCTCGGTGCCGTTAGCTGCGAGGTCGACCTCATAGCCCTCGAGAACGAGGGCGCGTCGCAGAGAATCTCGAACTGCTTGGTCATCATCAACGACGAGAATGTTCACCGCACGACTCCTTACCTAGATATAAGCCCGAGGCTAACGGTGTCGGGGCCCTAAGGTTCTCGGTCTTCAGAAGTTCTTAAGCACCTTGTTCCGAGGAGCCTTTGATTATCCTAGGGTTGTGGGCGCTGTTACAGCGTCATTCGCGGGTAGTTCAATTGGCAGAACAACGGACTTTGAATCCGTACGTTGGAGGTTCGAGTCCTCCCCCGCGAGCGTTTTGTTCCCGGATCTCGTTGGCCACCGGGGGAGAGGTGCATCAATGGGTTCGGTTGCTACGGGCGGACAGCTTGGGGCTGTCATTCTCGCCGCGGGTGAAGGAACTCGGATGCAATCGCAAATCCCTAAACCGCTCCATGACCTATGCGGGCGAGCCATGGTGCTCCATATTCTCGACGCACTTGCCCCCTTGGACGTGGACCGAGTCGTCATCGTCGTCGGTTACCAAGCCGAACGGGTTTGTGCCGCGATAGAGGCGGGAGCTCCCGCTGGCCTTGAACTTCGATTTGTCCACCAAGCCGAGCAACGGGGGACCGGGGACGCGGTGCGCCTCGCGTTGGACGCGTTTGATCATTTTCAAGAAAGTGACGACGTTCTCGTTATTCCGGCAGATACACCATTGCTCACCACGGCTACGTTGGTCGCGCTTGTTCGTAGTCACCGCCGCATCGATAAAGCTGTGACTCTACTGAGCGCTACGGTTGCAAATCCGACGGGCTACGGCAGAATATTACGGGCGAGCGATGGCCGAATCAGAGGCATTGTGGAGCAGGCCGATGCCAGCCGAGAAGAGCAAGATATCCGCGAGATTAATACGTCGATTTACTGCTTCCGGGCTCCGCTCCTTGGTCCGGCGCTGAGGAGGATATCGGCTGGCAACGCCCAAGGTGAGTTGTACCTCACTGACGTCGTTGGTGTCCTCTTCGATGCCGGCTACCAGACCGATTCGCTCGTCGCCGAGGAACACGAAGTTGCAGGCGTCAATGACCGCACGCAACTTGCTTTCGCGCAAAGCGTGATGCGTCGCCGAATTGTGTCGGCGTGGCTCGCAAGAGGTATCGCGATGCAGGATCCTGAACGAACCACGATTGATGCTGGCGTGCACCTTCACGCCGATACACAGCTTCTCGCTGGGACCATGCTGCACGGCAGCACGGTGGTTGGTAGTAGATGCGTCATTGGGCCTAACGCGGTAGTGATGGATGCAATCATCGGGGATGACGTGGTCATCGAGTCTGCTCGCATAGAGCGAGCCACGATTCATAACGCCGCAAGGGTGGGGTCCTACAGCGTGGTGGGGCCCGGTGCGGTGATTGCTGCGGGTGAGGTCGTCGCGCCATTGCGCTCCTTACCCTGAGGTCGCCCAAAGCTCCCGGCGCCAAGGGGTCTCGTTCCTTGCTAGCGTTCCCTGCGTGGAGATGATTCCGACTCGCCGAATGATCCTGGCCGCTGGCCGTTCGCACCCCGAGTTGAGCGCGAAAATCGCCGCCCACCTTGGCGTCGAGCTCTCAGAGCCGAACTTAAAGGAATTTGCTAACGGAGAAATCCACTGTCGCTTCGACACCTCGCTTCGTGGCTCAGACGTCTTCTTGATTCAGACACACTGTGAATCGGTGAATGACTCCATCATGGAGCAGCTCATTATGATTGACGCGGCCAAGCGGGCCTCAGCGAAGCGGATTACTGCGGTGTGCCCTTCGTATGGCTACTCCCGACAAGATCGCAAATCAACGGGTCGTGAGCCAATCACGGCGAAGTTAGTGGCCGACATGCTTCAAGCAGCTGGTGTCGACCGAGTGATGTCGGTTGACCTTCACTCTGGTCAAATTCAAGGATTCTTTAACGTTCCCGTGGATCACCTCACGGCCAGTCCAATCATTGAGTCCTACCTTCGTGACAACGTCACCGGTGACCTCGTTATCGTCTCGCCTGATGCCGGTCGGGTGAAGGTGGCGGAACGCTACGCCAAGCACTTGGGGGCTGATCTAGCTCTGGTACATAAAACCCGACCTCGCGGCACCGTCAACCAAGTTGAAGCCTTGCACGTGGTCGGTGAGGTCGAAGGTCGTCATTGCGTAGTGATCGACGACATGATCGATACTGCGGGCACTATTTGTGCAGCTGGAGACCTATTGATGAAGTCGGGCGCCAAGGAGATTTGGGCCATGGCGACGCATCCCATCCTCTCGGATCCGGCCGCTGAGCGCTTAAAGCATTCGGCTTTCTCGCGGGTCGTGGTTACCGATACCCTCCCCATTATCCAAGAGCGTCGCTTTGATGGCCTTGAAATCTTGACCGTCGCCGACGTAATTGCCCAAGGAATTGACGCGGTGTTCGAGGATAATTCGGTTTCTGAGATCTTCGGTGGCGAAAACCTCGATTAGGGGTCGGTGGAAGGACCCCTGCTGACGCACTAACATGGGACCCCCGTCCGGAGCCTCATGGCTTTGACGAAATCTGCGTGCCAAGGAGCAAGCTCGAAATGTCCGAGATCACCCTCATTGCCAAAACCAACCGCGAGACCGGGACGCGCGCTACGCGCCGCCTGCGTCGCGAAGGCCTCATCCCCGCCGTCGTCTACGGACACGGTATGGACCCTGTCTCCGTTGCCGTCGACGGTCCAGACCTACGCGTCGCCCTCAATGGCGAAGCCGGCCTGAACCAACTCATCGAACTCAACGCGGACGGCAAGAACTACCTTGTCTTAGCCAAGGTGCTTCAGCGTCATCCCGTCCGTGGCACGCTCCAGCACGTTGACTTCCAGATCACGAGCAGAGACGAAACAGTCGTCGTAGACGTTCCGATCACCGTGATTGGCGATGCGGTTGAAGTTCGTCACGCCGGTGGCGCGATTGACCAGATGGTCTACACGATCACCGTTGCTGCTCGACCGGCCGATATTCCTACCAACGTTGATGTCGACATCTCACACTTGAAGCCTGGCGATATTTTCCGTATCGCTGATCTCGTCTTACCGGCTGGCGTTGGTGCGGTCAGTGACCCTGAGACCGCCATCGCCATTGCCCACGGAGCCCGCGCTGAAGAAGTTGAGACCGCTGGCGAGCCCGTCGAGGCGGCTGAGACCGCCGCGGAGTAATTTAAGTCATGGCGCTGCGCCGGAGAGGCGCTGAAGAGCGCCAGGGGGACCCCGTCGACCTCTTGGTCGTCGGACTCGGCAACCCCGGTAAGGAATACGAAGGCACCCGGCACAACGTCGGAGCCATGACGGTAGAGCAACTCTGCCGCGAACATGGGGCTGTGCTGAAGGTCGAACCTCGTCAACGAGCCGCCCTCGCCATCATTCGTTTAGGCGACGCCAAGGTCGCTGTGAGTATCCCCACCACCTACATGAATGAATCGGGAGCAGCGCTCCCAGGATTACTCAAGCGCGTGGGAGTGAGCGACCCGGCGCACATCTTGGTTATCCATGATGAGCTTGATCTCGATGCGGGGCGCTTGCAGCTCAAAGCCGGAGGTGGGATTGCTGGCCACAATGGTTTACGTTCCATCAAAGCGGTCGTCGGAACTGCTGAATTTTTGAGGCTACGTATTGGTGTTGGGAGACCCCCTTCTCGAGAAGCAGGTGCTACTTGGGTGCTATCTCGGGCGAGAGGTAGCGATCTCGTGGCGATAACGGCGGGTATCAGTGCCGCCTGCGAGGCAGTCGAGCTTGTGGTGTCTCAAGGCCTGGAGCGAGCAATGACGTCGGTTAATACTCGTGGCTGATGCCCCCCTTGGTCTCTTAGCAAAACGAATCGCCAGCAGCGAAGCCATACGTCGCGTTGCGGGAAACGACGGTGCCACGCTCAGCGTCGCGAGCCAAGCTCAGGCCATCGCGATCGCCGGTCTTAGCCTGGCGAGCGAGGCGAGCTTGTTGGTGGTGTGCGTGACGCAAGCAGACGCCGAAGTGCTCGCGCATGATCTCAAAGGTTTCCTCGGGGAGGATTCGGGTAGGACCCATGGCCTCAGTGATGCTGCGGTGGCCGTGTTGCCAGCGTGGGATACCCTGCCCTTCGAGCGGGTGAGTCCCGACGTGGCAACCATGGGGGAGCGCCTCGAGACTCGGCTTCGTATCGAGGGCGATGAAGCGCCAAGCGTGGTGGTGACCTCTATGCGCGGAGCCTTACAACTCCTTCCCCACGAAGCGGTGGTGGCGCGGCGCCTCACGAAGGGAACACGCCTTGAGCTTGAAGAGATGGCGACGTGGCTCGTAGAGCACGGGTATCGTCGAGAGCCCCAAGTTGAACACCGTGGAGAATTCTCTATTCGCGGTGGCATTATCGACATCTTTAGTTCCTCCGCTTCCACACCCTTGCGCATCGATCTCTTTGGCGACGAGGTAGATCGGCTCTTTAGTTTTGATCCGGGAGATCAACGATCCCGCGACCTAATCCTCGAAGCGGTCATCTTGCCGGCTCGTGAATTTACTGCCACCCCTGCTATTCGTCAGCGGGCAAGCACGCTCGCTGAGTCGCAAGCGTGGGCAAGTAGCTCACTCCAGCGTCTTGTCGAGGGCCAGTGCTTCGATGGTATGGAAGGGTTCTTCGGACTCCTTGATCAGGATCGGATTACCGTGACCTCTCTGCTGGGACCACAAGCCAGCATCGTGCTCCTTGAGCCGACCCGGCTTCGGTCTCGAGCGCTTGAGTTGTTAGATGAAGAAAGGTCACTGGTTACGTCGCTCCTGGAGACCTGGGACGCAAAGGGAATTGATACCGCGGCAGTAGGCCTTCACGCCGATCTCGATCAACTCCTGAGCACGAGCGACGCGGTAACGATTTCTATGCCGAGCGCGTCAGAGAATCCCAGTACGCCTCAGCTAAGTACCGGTTCAATTGAGGTTGTTGCGGGCGACGCCGGTCGTCTTGCTTCTCAAATTATTCGTTGGCGTGACAAAAACTTCCATGTCGTTGCTTCCGTAGCCACACCACGTTCGGCTGAGCGCTTCATAGAGGTCACCGCCGCCGAAGGAGTGACTGCGCTATCGAGGCAGCTTGTGCCGGCCGACGCTGAGGTCAGTGTCGTCGTCAGCGGGCTATCGCGCGGATTCGTGCTACCTGAACAAGGTATCGTGGTGCTCGCCGAGTCGGATATCACGGGAAGACGGAGTCCTCACCGGGCTCCTCGCCCCCGACCCAAGGTGACGACTGGGTTCTTCGATGACCTCGGTGTTGGTAGCTACGTCGTGCATCGCCAACACGGTATTGCTCGATTCTCGGGGGTCACAACACGCACCGTGGGCGAAACGACACGCGAATACTTGATCCTCGAGTTCCGTGGCGGTGACCGTATTTACCTGCCGGTTGATCAGATCGACATGATTACGCCCTATTCGGCAGGGGATGCGCCAACCTTGTCCAAGATGGGTGGGGCTGATTGGCACCGTACCCGAACCAAGGCTCGATCAGCCGCGTCAGAGGTTGCTGAAGAACTCGTCGCGCTCTATCGACAACGACTGCTCAGTCCGGGGTACGCATTCCAAGCCGACACACCATGGCAGGCGGAAATGGAAGCCGCCTTCCCCTACGAGGAAACCCCTGACCAACTCGAAGCCATTATCGCGGTCAAAGCGGACATGGAGGCCGAGCGACCCATGGACCGATTGGTGTGTGCTGACGTTGGTTTCGGTAAAACCGAGATCGCTGTTCGTGCGGCATTCAAGGCAGTACAAGAGGGTAAGCAAGTAGCGGTCTTGGTCCCAACGACCTTGCTTGCGAGCCAACATCACCAGGTGTTCTCGGAACGTTTTGGTGGGTATCCCATCACCGTTGCCATGTTGAGTCGCTTTTTGACCGACGTCGAGGCGAGGGAAGTTCGACAAGCCATGGCAGAAGGCACGGTAGACGTGGTGGTGGGTACCCATCGATTGCTGAGCGAAGATATTACGTTTAAAAACCTTGGTCTCTTGGTGGTAGACGAAGAACAACGCTTCGGCGTTAATCACAAAGAAGCGATTAAAGCGATGTCGGCTGGCGTCGACGTATTAACCCTGACGGCGAGTCCGATTCCGCGCACTCTAGAGATGGCGTTGACGGGTATTCGAGACCTCTCCATGGTGACCACGCCGCCGGCAGATCGACGACCCATCCTTACCTTCGTAGGTGAGCGAGATGATCGCGCAATCATTGAAGCCATTCGTCGTGAATTACTTCGTGATGGTCAGGTCTTCTTTGTCCATAATCGAGTCGCCGATATCGACAATGTCGCACGGCGAGTACGAGAACTCGTTCCTGAGGCTCGCGTAGCCGTTGCCCATGGACAAATGGACGAGGGCAGCCTAGAGCGAGTGGTCATGGACTTTGCCGATCATCACGCCGATGTCCTGGTATGCACGACCATTGTTGAGAATGGGATTGACATGCCGACGGTTAATACCTTGATTGTGGATCGTGCCGACTTACTCGGTCTTGGCCAGCTCCACCAACTCCGTGGCCGGGTGGGGCGCAGTGGTCAGCGTGCGTATGCGTATCTCTTTCATCCTGCCGACATGGTGCTTTCGGAGACTGCCTATGAGCGCTTACGAACTATTGGTGAAGCAACGGAGTTGGGAAGTGGGTTCAAGATTGCGATGCGTGATCTTGAAATTAGAGGGGCGGGCAATTTGCTCGGTCGAGACCAGTCAGGACACGTAACCGCAGTTGGCTACGACCTCTACGTACAGATGGTGGCCGAAGCGGTAGCCGAGGCGAGGGGAGACTTCATACCCGAGGTGATTAGCGTGTCGATCGATTTGCCGGGTGAGGCTCACCTGCCCGAGCACTACGTCAGCCAATCCGACGTTCGGATTGAGGCATACCGTCGTCTCTCGGCTGCGACCACCGATGAGCAAGTCGATGAGATGCGCGAAGAATGGCTTGACCGCTTCGGCCCCCTGCCAGAGGCCGCACAGGGTCTTCTCGACCTTGCGGCTTTGCGCGTGGCGTGCTTGCGTATCGGTATTCGCGAAATTAGTGTGCTGCCCGCCCGAGTTGGTGGGCGGGCCATTCCCTTGGCTAAAATTTCACCCGTCACGCTAAAAGCTTCTGCACAAATCAGGGCGCAGCGACTCGTCGGAGACCGTGCCTACGACGAGGAATCCAAGATGCTTCGGGTGGAACTTCGCCCCGAATGGGCGACGCCAGCTGGTCTCAGGGATCTTCTCGAGCGCCTCGTACCCCTTGGCTAGGTGGTGAATCAAGAGGCTCCGAGGGAACCTCTAGTATCGATCCATCGTGAGACGTCTCCTCTTCCCTGTAGTCGCCGTTGTATCCGTGGCCCTTGCTGTTGGTCTGATCCTTGGCTTTAGTGTTCCTTCTAACGCCGCGACCATTGGCAGTGATGCACTGAGTAACGCTGCATTTCGCACCGAACTCACTACCGTGAGCGCATCGACGCCGTATCTTTGTTACCTCAACGCCTCGTTGCTTTCGAAGTCCAATGGCCTCAGCGGTCTTGGTCCGGTGTATGCGGCAAATAACAATGGCTGGGCAACTACCTATGCGTCTACCCTGCTTGGCCAACGTGTTGTCGATGAGACGATTGTGCAGTGGGCGAAGCACCATCCCAACGATCTGGTAGTCACGAAGGCTCAGGCAACCGCAGACCTCATTGCGTCGATGGATGCAGCGATAGGCACCGTGGCTGGCTCTTCTTATGCCTGCCAATACACGGGAACTCAGACCTTAGGGAGTATGCCGTCGACCTTTATTAATCAGCAAATTAGCGCTGAACAAGCGTCGGAGAGTTTTCTCGTGACGCACGGTGGCATTGGTCTTGATACCGCGTCACTCGAGAGGTTCTACGCGCAGAATCTGCGTCGCTTCGACACCATTTGCGCATCGGGCATTCTTGTTTCCAGCCAGGCGCAAGCTGCAGCACTTCGTACGCAAGTACTCAAGGGAGCGAGTTTTGCTTCCCTGGCGAAGGCCTACTCCATAGATAAGGCTTCGGGTGCTAGGGGTGGCGCCTTGGGTTGCTTTGCGCCGCCATCGTCGAGTTACGGCGCTGTGGTGAGTGATTTCCGCGGTGTCGGTGTCGGTGGCGTTACCAAACCACTACCTTCGGCTCAGGGGACGTATGTGATCTTGATGATGACGAGTCGCGCGCCGAACACCTTTGCCAGCGTTGTTGCTCAAGTTCGCCAAGCTGCGCTCGGCGCTGATGGCATGAACGCCAAGGCTGCGGCGCAGGCGCTCTTTGTGATGACGCGCATTTCTATTAATCCGGCCTATGGATCTTGGAAAGTTAGTGCTGCGGTAAACGGCGTTGTTGTTCCGGTTCTGCCTCCGACGAGTTGGATCCCTAACGCGTCAGTCAATCGACCGTTGGGCTGAGGTAGAACATGGCGGGCCGCGTCATAGTGGTTGGGCTTGGGCCGGCCGGCCAAGACTTACTCAGCGCTGCAACGCTGCGCCAGCTCTCAGGGCACCCCCATGTGATCTTGCGCACGCGGGTTCATCCGGCTGCCGATGCCTTCCCTAACGCGGAGAGTTTTG
Organism: uncultured Actinomycetes bacterium; assembly: GCA_903875425.1. Lineage (GTDB taxonomy): Bacteria > Actinomycetota > Acidimicrobiia > Acidimicrobiales > RAAP-2 > CAIQWC01. Next base: position 47,115 of record CAIQWC010000043.1, read on the forward strand.
ATCATCTCTACGAGCAAGCCGAATCCTTTGACCGTCTCTACGCAGGAATCGTCGATGACCTTGCCCTCAGGGCCGAGCAATACGGAGAGGTGGTCTACGCCGTTCCGGGCTCGCCTTTGGTGGCGGAGCACACGGTTGAACTCTTGCGTCAGCGACCTGATCTTGACGTCATCATCGAGCCGGCTCTGAGTTTTCTCGATCTGTGCTGGAATGCTCTCGAAATCGATCCTGTCGCTAAACAAGTACAACTCCTTGATGCGCATCAACTCGGAGACTCGCTTGATTACGGCGGCCCGCTCTTAATTGGACAAACGCACTCTCGCGCAATCTTGAGCGAGGTCAAGCTCAGTATCGATACCGATATTGCCGGAGATCTCAAGGTGGTCATACTGCACCATCTCGGCCTTCCTGATCAACAGATCCTTTCCTTAGCGTGGAATGAACTCGATCACTTTGAAGACGCTGACCACTTGACCTCGCTCTACATCGAGGGCTTGCGCAGCGTGGAGGATGCATCACGTGACCTCGTGGCTATGATGCGTCGACTTCGAGATGAATGTCCATGGGATCAAAAGCAAACGCATGGTTCCTTGGCCCGACACCTCTTGGAAGAGGCCTACGAGAGTTTGGAAGCGATTGAAGAACTGAGTCGCTGTCTCGACCAAGGCGATGATTTGAAGCTTGACGCGGCCTATGCCCACGCGGAGGAAGAGCTCGGAGATGTGGTCTTCCAAGTAGTGTTCCACGCCCACCTCGCAGCCGAGCAAGGCCGCTTTGACCTTGCTCGCGTCTTCGACGGGGTGCGTGAGAAACTCGTCAGTCGTCACCCTCACGTGTTTGGCGATGCGGTGGCTGAGACCGCAGACGAGGTTGCGAAGCGTTGGGAAGAGATTAAGCGTGAGGAGAAAGGAAGAAACTCGGTGACCGAGGGCATTCCTATCGCCTTGCCATCGCTAGCGCGCTACGTGAAACTTTGCCGTAAAGCCGCTGCTATTGGCATGGAAGCGCCCGAACGCGACGCCACGATTGCTCATCTTCGTCGTAGCCTTGAAACGCTCCACGAGACCACCACGGCTGTCGATGACGCAACGGCTAGTCAGCATGGGGCTGCAGCACGCGATATCGGTGACCTCCTTTGCGGTGTGGCCGATTTAGCCCACCAACTCGGGGTGGATCCTGAGGAAACACTTCGCCAGCGTGCTTCGATACTGGCTACGGAGATCCAAGATTTCGAGGATGAGCGCTAAATCTGGCACGGTGCCCCAGGTAGAGCTAGTGGTAGCGGTAGCGTTGGTGTCACCATTGACTTCCCCTGGAGACCTACGTGAGTGAAATTGATATTGTTCGAGGCCGTCAAGTCCTCGACTCGAGAGGCAATCCAACCGTAGAAGCCGAAGTCGTGCTGGCGTCAGGCGCTGTCGGCCGCGCTATCTCGCCTTCGGGAGCCTCCACAGGTGTCCACGAAGCGGTGGAGCTTCGTGATGGGGGAGCCGACTGGCTAGGTAAGGGTGTCCTCCAGGCCGTCGACCACGTTAACGGTGAGATCTTCGCCATCCTCGAAGGTACCGAAAGCCTCGATCAGCGTGCGGTAGATCGAGCCATGATTGATGCCGATGGGACTGACAACAAGGGACGCCTTGGTGCTAATGCCATGCTGGCTGTTTCCCTAGCCGTCGCTAAGGCGACGGCGTCCGAACTCGAGATACCGCTCTATCGATCTATCGGGGGTGCCAACGCGCACGTGCTCCCCGTCCCCATGCTTAACGTGATCAATGGTGGTGCGCATGCATTGAACTCGATCGATTTTCAGGAGTACATGTTCATGCCTGTTGGCGCTCGTAGCTTCTCCGAAGCGCTGCGATGGGGGACCGAGTGCTATCACGCGCTGAAGGGTGTTCTTGCTAAGCGGGGACTTTCAACGGCAGTGGGGGACGAAGGTGGATTTGCTCCAGACCTTCCTAACAATGAAGCCGCTATCGCCGTACTCATGGAGGCGATTGACGCCGCGGGACGCACACCTGGTGACGAGATCGCTATTGCCCTTGATCCGGCCACGTCAGAAATCTATAGAGATGGCATGTACGTCTTGGCCGGTGAAGGCCGCTCACTCAGCTCAGCCGAGATGGCCGACTACTGGGAAGACATTTCGAAGCGCTATCCCATTGTCTCGATCGAAGACGGCATGGCCGAAGAAGACTGGGATGGCTGGGCCATGCTTACGGCCAAAATCGGCGACTCGGTACAACTCGTCGGCGACGACCTCTTCGTGACGAATACGGCACTACTCACCAAGGGAATTGAACGCGGGGTCGCTAACTCAATTTTAATTAAACTCAATCAGATTGGCACCTTGAGCGAGACCCTCGATGCCGTGGAATTAGCGAACCGTAATCGCTATACCTCGGTTATTTCGCACCGTTCGGGCGAAACCGAGGATGTCACGATTGCGGACCTCGCGGTAGCCACGAATGCTGGTCAGATTAAGACGGGTGCACCCTGTCGGTCCGATCGAGTGGCAAAGTATAACCAGTTGTTGCGTATCGAAGAGAACCTCGCAGATGAGGCCGTTTTCCTCGGCCGATCTGCACTGTCGGGAGGCGGAAATGGAGCGAAGGGCTAAGCGAAGCGTCACGCCGCGCTCGTCGTCGCCTCAGGCCCGAGAGGCCGAGGCACTTGAGCGGCGACGTGGTCGCCTACTCATTGGTGGTGCGATTGTCGCGTCCATGATCATGTTGGTGGTTTGGTTCCCAGCCAGCGCACTGCTCCACCAGCGCAGTGCCATTGCCGCTGCTGCACAGCAGGTGTCGCATCTCAGAAGCGAAGACGCACAGCTAGCGCAGCAGAGCAATCAGCTCACGACACCGGGGGCAATTGCTCAGCTTGCTCAGAGCCAATATCAACTCGTGGAGCCGGGCCAGCGTCTCGTACAGGTTCTACCCGCGACGGCCAAGCCGACTACTACGGCTTCGGGTGAAGCTCCCTATCCAGGGGATCCTGGCTACGCCAAGGTGATGGCACCGTCGGCCGTGGCCCTGTTGCCGGGTGAGTCAACGAATACGGTGAAGTCGATGGGAGCCCCAGGGGAGACCTTGCTGCATCGAGTTCTCAGCACGCTCGAGTTCTGGAAGCGATGATCATGTGGTCGGCAACGCCGGCCGACGTCGAGCTCGTCACCCGCCTGCTTGGACGTAGCCCGGAGGGTCCCTTCCGTGTCGTGGTGAGGCGAGATGGTCGAGATCCCGTTGTCATAGAAAACGCCCCTCACTTACTAGATGGCACACCCATGCCGACGCTCTACTGGCTCCTTGATCCCCCCCTTCGTGATGCTGTCAGTCGCGTCGAAGCAGCGGGAGGTGTCAAGCGCATCCAAGAGATGGTTGATCCAGATCTGGTGGCCGCGGCTCACGATACCTATCGGCGCCGGCGTGAGAGTCTTGTTGAACGCCATGATCTTCCCCAGCCATCTGGTGGCGTGGGCGGAACCCGTCGTGGCCTCAAGTGTCTTCACGCCCACGTGGCTTACTTCTTAGCGGGGGGCGATGATGAGGTGGGTCGCGTGGTAGCTAACGAGGTCAAAGAAGCCTTACTCGGTGTTGCACCGGTGAATGATCTGCCTGTGTCAGGCTCTACGCCGTGACGAGCGATTACCGAGCCGCGATCGACTGCGGAACGAACTCGACGAGGCTCTTGATTATCGATAGCCATGGCGTCAGCGTGTTTCGCGACATGAGAATTACACGACTCGGCCAAGGCGTTGATGCCACGGGTGAATTAGCTCCAGAAGCGCTGCAGCGAACCCTGAGCGTGCTGCGCGACTATCGCTCCCTTTGTGATTCGTACGGCGTGAGCCGGGGGCGCCTTGCTGCCACCTCGGCGGCGAGAGATGCTTCGAATGGCTCTGAATTTCTCGCTGAAGCAAGCCGCATTAGTGGCTTCGAGGCCGAGATTATCTCGGGCGTTGAAGAAGGCGAACTGAGTTTTGCGGGAGCCATGGCCGACCTAGATTCCTGCGGCGCCGATGATCTGGTGATCGATATTGGTGGCGGATCCACCGAGATCGTCTTGGTTCGAAACACCGTCTTGAAGGCCTACTCAATGCAGGTGGGCTGTGTTCGGATAACGGAACGCGCCCTCAGCGGTGATCCGCCAGGGACGGGCGAAGTTGCCGAGGCCAAAGCCCTGATCGCCAGCCAACTCGAACTCGCGATTACGGCCATTCCCGAATTGCTAGCGCTAAAGCCAGGTAGTCGACTCGTTGGGCTAGCCGGCACGGTCGCCACGCTGAGCATGATTGACCAAGGACGTTTGGTCTACGACCGTGACGAGGTCCATCATCACTGGTTGAGCGCCGAGCGGATTTCTTATTGGGCTAGCGAACTATCGACTATGCCCGTGGCGAAGCGTATCCTCCTCCCGGGGATGGTCGAGGGCCGTCAAGACGTTATTCTCGGCGGTGTGCTCGTTCTCGAAGCAGTACTCACGCGTCTTGGCCTCGATGGTTGTCTCAGCTCAGAAGCCGACATCCTCGATGGTCTTGCTGCATCGGTGTCCGCGTCCCCGAGCGCTCAGGGCTAGGCGTTAGGGGTGCCGTAATGGGATCGCAGGAGCCATGGTTATGAGGTTGGGTCGGACGGGAAACCCGATACCTTTAAGCAAGCACGGTCGCCGGGTGACGATTCGTACCTTGGATCCGACCGACTATGAGCAGTGGATAGAGATTCGCGAGCGCTGTCGCGATTGGTTACTGCCTTGGGAGCCGCGCCCGGCCGGAGCGACGTATCCGCCAGAAGATCGTCACAGTTTTGCAAGCCGGTGTGCCATGCGAGAGCGTGAGCGGCAACTAGGTGGCGGTTTTGGATTTGGCATCTTCGTTGGACCTCGCCTAGTAGGCGAATTAACCCTCTCTTCGGTAATCCGCGGCCCATTTCAAAATGCAGTGATTGGATACTGGATCGATAGCGCCCAAGCTGGAAAGGGCTACGTTCCCGAAGCGGTAGCGGTTACGCTGGCCTACGCTTTTGACGAACTCGGGCTGCACCGCATCGAGATCGCTATCATTCCGAGTAACGAGCGATCTCGTCGAGTGGTGGAGAAGCTCGATATCCGCTTCGAAGGCGTTGCTCAGCGTTTTTTACAAATTAATGGTGTGTGGGAGGACCATGCACGATATGCCATCACGGCCGAGGAATGGCGCGAGCGGCGCGACGAGTTCCTCAAAGACTGGATTCTTCCCGAGCTTTAGTACTCGCTCCCCACGAGTTCGATACTTCGGGCGTAGCGAATTTCAGGGAGCGTGACGACTCGCACGGTACCCGTCTTGAATTCTCGGCGGACGCGAGCCAACGTTTTAGTAGCCTTCGATTCGCTCAGACCAACAGCCAAGAGCGTGCGTTCTCCGCTTCGCCCGGTAACTAAGGGTGTCGCGATGAGACTAGCGCGATAGCAAGCCTCGGAGATTTCTTGAAGGGTGAGAATTTCTGGCGTTTCCAATCCGAGTAGTCGCGGCAACGTGCGAGAGCTTCGGACCCTGGCGAGATCCCCGAGCATCTGCAGCGAGTCTTTGGCCAGCCGCAGGTGACTTCCCGAAACATCTCGCCAATCCACGCTGACCTCGAAGGGGTTAACACCGAGGCTCGAAGCTCGGACCAAGAGTTCGACATCGAAGGCGAAGCGTTGGGTCGACACGAGGTGAAAGAGCACCTTGGCCCATGAGGTCTGCATCCCTTTCCACCCACACTGGGTGTCACGAAGGCTGACGGATGAAACGCTGCGAACCAGTGCGTTGAACGTACGGCTGGCACACGTGCGTAGCGCCGTTTCGTAATCTACGTAACCCTTCAATGCTCGCGAGCCGACACAGAGTCGGTGCATTACCAAGGCGTCGAGCATCTCGGGGAACTGCCTAGGATCGATAGCGAAGTCGGCATCAGTGAAGATCACCAGCGGCGTCTCGACGGCAAAGATTCCTCGGCGCACCGCCGCCCCCTTACCCTGATTGCGTTCGAGAGATAAGAGTTTTCCGTGAGGAAGTTGTCCAATAAGCCCTTGTGCGACCTCAGCCGTATCGTCCTTGGACCCGTCATCGACGTAGAGCAGCGCAGTGGTTTCGAGGTCGACCCGACCCTCTTCGGCGGCGGCGAGAAGCCGAGCAAAGCCGGTTTTAAGCCGTTCTCCTTCGTTGTGGGCGGGTATCACGATGGTGGCCCGGGGTATGGTCGTCACGATGGCACATCAGAAGGCATGTCTGAAAAGATACTCATGTATTCTTTGGATCTGGTTTCGCTAAGGACTATTGTGCTTTTACTCGTGTTATGACGAGGACGGGGGCGTAGCCCAATGGCAGAGGCAGGGCGCTTAAACCGCCTCCAGTGAGGGTTCGAGTCCCTTCGCCCCCACTAAATAGTCAATTTCAGGCCCATTACGGCGTGAGGGTGGGCAGTCACCCTGTATCGTGGTCACCCGTGGCACAGAGCCCTACAGGCAAAGCAGTATCGAAGGTCGCTTCCACCGGCGGCGGGCGCACCTATCGAGCACAACGTCCAAACACGTATTACGCGGTTCTGGTCGTTATCGTGGTGCTGGGCCTGGCCTCAGTCGTCGCTGCCCGTTCGAGTTACAAAAATGGCGCCGTGACGACGACGAGCGCTGCTTCGCTTCCTCAAGCAGGTACCACCACCTACGCTGCGCTGGCTTTTGATTTCTGTGGTGTCTTGCAGCCAACACTCCCCGCGGCACCTGTGGCATTGTCGTCCATTCAGGTGATTGGAAACGGTGTTATCAAGATTGCTCCTAAGGATGCAACGACGGCTGGATCTAATTCCACGATGGCGTTGGTTGCCAAGGGTTACCCGGGATTAAAGTTGAGTGCTACGTCGGTTTCATATCCCTCGAACGCGATAAGCAATGCTTCGGTCACCTACAAGAACGGTGAAACATGCCCAGCGGGTACGCCTGACGCGGGTAAAACGGCTCAAGTTGGCGCAGCGCTGTGGTCAAGCTTCGTGTCTAAGACCCCGGTGATTAATGCGAACCCGGCAAGCGCACACGTGCAGGGAAGCTCGCTGATCACGGTTTCCTTTGTTCCTTCTGGCGCCACGGTATTGCGTCCTTCGCAAGCGTCGATTACTCAAATGCTGAAAGAAAACGCGGGAAGTGTAGCGACGACGTCGACGTCGACGTCGACGTCGACGACCTCGACCACCACGTCTCCGTCAACAACGACCACGACGATGGCACGTACCTCCACAACTACCAAGCAGGGATAGGCCGTGAAGGCCATCGTCTTGGTGGGTGGTGAAGGAACGCGTATGCGTCCCCTCACCTATACGACACCGAAGCAGTTACTGCCGCTGCTCGGGTCACCAATTTTTGAGGACGTGGTGCTCCACTTGGCCGCCCATGGCATTGATGAAATCATCTTGTCGCTTGGCTACCTACCCAATGCGTTCATTGAGCACTACCCGAAGGGTGAATGCCGGGGGGTGCGTCTTCACTACGTGGTTGAACCGAAGCCGCTAGACACTGCTGGCGCCGTTCGTTTTGCAGCTGAAGGCTTTGTCACCCATGACACCTTTGTGGTGGTCAACGGAGATGTCTTGACTGACCTAGATCTCACCGCATTGATCAGCTTCCACCGCAGGTCAGGTGCGCAAGGGACGATTGCGCTGCACCCCGTGGCGGATCCTTCGCGCTTTGGCGTAGTACCCACCGACAGCGCTGGCCGCGTGATCGCCTTTGTGGAAAAACCTGCTCGCGATGAGGCTCCCACAAACTTGATTAACGCCGGAACCTACGTGTTCGAATCTTCAGTCTTGGATCGCATCCCCTTGGGCGAGCGAGTCTCCATTGAGCGCACTACCTTCCCCGAGATGGTGCGTGATGGTCAGTTATTTGCCAAAGCCGATGAGTCCTATTGGCTGGATACGGGGACGCCTCAGTCCTATCTCCAGGCGCACGATGATTTACTCTCAGGCCGTCGGCAAGGGGCCCAGGACCTCGTAAATGGCTCCTATATTGCCGACGACGCTCAGGTGGGCGCGGCCAGCGTCTCAGCGTCATCGGTGGGCTCCGGCAGTATTTTGGGGATTGGGGTCAAGGTTTTCAACTCGGTGTTGCTGCCAGGGGTCCATCTGGAGGATGGTTGCACCGTTGAGAACTCCATTCTTGGCAAGCACGTCCGCGTTGGTGCCGGAAGCACCATTCGTAATGGATCCGTAGTGGGCGATGGGGCGGCGGTGTCGGCCGGTGTCACGATTGACGCAGAGAAGGTAGAAGCGTGACGGCTCGGGTGCTGGTAACAGGAGGAGCCGGATTCATTGGCTCGACACTTGTTGACCGCCTGATCGCCGAAGGGTACGAGGTCGACGTTATCGATGATCTCTCAACGGGGAAGCTGGCAAATCTCGCTGAGGCTCGAAAGACGGGACGGCTGAATTTTCATCAGCTCGATATTCGAGGTGAATCAGTAATTGGCCTTATTGAACGTCGACGCCCCGAGGTGATTTTTCATCTCGCAGCCCAGGCTGACGTACGCGTTTCTGTGGAGAGACCCTCATTCGACGCGGCTGTCAATATTCTTGGGTCGATCAACATCATGGAGGGTGCGCGCTTGGGCGGTACCCGACGCATTGTCGCCGCAGCGTCGGGCGGTACGCTCTATGGCGAGCCGGCCGATGAAGATATCCCTACGCGAGAAACGGTAGAACACCACCCATTATCACCGTACGGTGTTTCTAAGAAATCCATGATCGACTATCTGGCCGCGTACCGCGCCTTGCACAACGTTGAGTACGTAGCCCTCGCTCTGGCCAATGTGTATGGCCCACGCCAGGACCCCCATGGCGAAGCTGGGGTGGTAGCGATCTTTGCTGAGCGCCTACTTCGGGGCCATGAGGTCAAGATTTTCGGTGATGGCGAACAGACTCGTGACTTTGTTTACGTCGACGATGTCGCAGATGCATTCGTGCGCGCCAGTGAGCGCTCTGGCGGTCTTGTAATCAATATCGGGACGGGTTCGGAGACTTCCGTAAATGAGCTCTATGACGCGATGGCCTCATCCCTGGGTGTGACGACACCAGCGTTCAAGGCTCCTGCACGGATCGGAGAGATCAATCGCAGTTGTCTTGATGTCGCTCGGGCCAAGATGCAACTGGATTGGATGTCGTGGACCACGATCGAGGAGGGCACCTCCGCGACGATCGAGTTCATCCGCCAGCAACTTGCTCAAGCTTAGGTACTAGCGGAATAAGTCACCTTCGGGCGCGCGGACAACGTAGTCAACGACCGATCCTTCGCCGAACCAAGAATCAGGACAGCCTCTAATGATGGCAGCCGGGACCCCTGTTGCTTTGCCCATAACTAGTTCAGCGGCAGCGCATAGCTCATCAACAATGCAAACCTCGGTGGCTTCGAGGAGACGCCCATTGGCGTCGTAGGAGCCGCGCAAGTCCAAGATGGGTTTGATTCCGGAGCCACCGATGGCTACGTCGCAGACACCATTTCGCCATGCTCGGCCAAAGGTGTCGGATATCAAAACACCGACCTCAACCCCGAGACTGCGCTGTAGCGCTCCGCGGAGTTTGCGCGCGGATCGATCGGGATCTACGGGAAGTAGCGCGGCCGTGCCATCATCCACGTTAGAAAGATCGACACCGGCGTTCGCACAGACGAAACCGTGTTCGGTCTCCACAATGACCAAGTCGCCTCGCCTACGAAGGACCCGCTTTGAGAGTGAGAGGACAAGGTCACGCTTGGCAGCGCTGTCGCTGTGATCAAGGTAAACAATTTGTCCCTCGGCCTTGGATACGATCTTCTGGGTAACGACGAGGACGTCACCGTTACGCAAGCGCTGATCGTCGGGCAGGGTGTTGAGTCCCGTAAGTAAGCCTTCGTGTAAGTCGTCGCCGATACCAATTTCACCGACGCCTTCAACGGGAATAAGCATGATGGCACTAGGCATTCAAGACTGCTTCCGCGAGTGCCCGAGATATGGGACCGCCATCCATGATGGTGTCGGTGACAATACAGGTCATACCGAGCGCTTCGATAGCACCAGCAAGGTCGGCATCGGCGTGGTCGATCACGATGCTCGAGGCTAGATCCTGATAGAGGGTGGCCACACCAAAGGCGCTGGCCTCAAAACCCAGTTCGCGCATAAGCCGGTCGGCGGGACCTTTGAGGGCGTTACCTCCCACGATGGGGGAGACACAAACCACCTGATCGCGCTTGGCCTGAAGGAGTTCGCTAACCCCCGGGATGGCCAGGAGTGGGCCAATAGAGACGAGGGGATTGGAGGGAGCGATCACAACGCGACTGGCCGCGGCGAGGGCCGATCGAGCTTGGTCAGTCAAGGTGGCTTCTTGGGCGGCCGAAAGATCAATGTGGCTAATGACCACATCGTGGTGAAACTTGACGAAGTATTCTTGGAAACTTATCGATGCTCCCATGCTCGTGGTGAATCGCGTGGGCATGAGATGGTTCGTCGCCGGCAACAAGGTCACAGGGCTACCGAGCTTGCTAGTGAGCTCAGCGGTTATCGTGGTGAGATCTGCTCCCTGAGCCAGGCGTTGGGTTCGGTAGAGGTGGGTAGCGAGGTCACGATCGCCGAGGCTGAACCAAGCTTCCCCTCCCAAAATTTCCAACTCCTTCATCACTCGCCACGTTTCACCGGTGAGACCCCAGCCCGTCTCTTGGTTATTCAGTCCTGCCAGGGTGTAGGTAATGGTGTCAAGGTCCGGACAGATGCGCAGTCCGTGAAGGTCTAGGTCGTCCCCGGTATTCACGAGGCCGAAAAATTCCGAGGTATCGAGTACTTGAGATAGGGCGGCGAGTATCCTCGCCGCCCCGACTCCTCCGCTGAGGACGCACGTAGTCATGCGTTGAGGTTAGGGGAGGAGCGCTAGGTTCGATGTCGATGGATATTTCATCCCTGTTCGGCACATGGCCCGGGGAGCACCATGCCCTCGTAGGCCTTGACCTGTCGGGCCCTAAGCCTGAGGCTTTCCTCAGCTTGGGCGATAGCCAAGAGCACTACGCCTTAGCCTCGATAACCAAAGTGATCTCGGCGATGACACTCATGAGTGTGGTTGATGAGGGCTACGCCACGCTCGACGATGTCATCGATGATCGAGGCGTAACGCTTCGCATGGCGCTGAGCCACGCCGGTGGTTACGCGCCAGATACAGGGCGAATCTTGGCTGAGCCAGCGACCCGTCGAATCTATTCAAACCATGGCTACCTGGTTGCCGCTGAGCACGTGGCGTCGCAGCTTCGAACCCCCTTCGCGCAGCTGGTATCGGAGCACGTACTGGGACCACTTTCGATGAGCGAGACCACCAGTGATGCGCATCCTGCCTACGGGGCCTTCGGTACGGTGGGTGATCTGAGTGTGTTGGTTCACGCACTGCTACATCCGCAGTTGCTGAGCGAGATGGCTCTATCAGCATTACGTAGTGTTCAGTATCCCGAGCTTGTCGGCGTGCTTCCCGGTTTTGGTCGTATGAATCCCTGTCCGTGGGGGGCGGGAGCCGAGGTTAAAGGTTCAAAGGTTCCTCACTGGAGCGGTGAAGCCTTCGGAACTGAATCCTTTGGACATTTTGGTCGTGCTGGCGGCTTTATTTTGGTAGACCCCACGACGTTGCTTGGAATTGTCGCCCTCGGCGACGTGGACTTTGGACCGTGGGCCGCACAGTTGTGGCCAGAGCTTACCGACGCGGTAGCCGCGCTGGCCTGAGGCTCCCTCATTGGCTCGGCGTAGATGCGAGAATGGAGCCATGGTAAACGAGGAGATGTCGGCATTACCTCGTGTTGGCATCGATGCAACGGCGCTCTTGGGGCAGCCTACCGGTGTTGGCGTTTTCACTCGAGAACTCGTGCGTGCGCTAGCCGAGCGGAACCACGTTTCCCTTAGCGCCTTCGCGGTGAGTTGGCGACGGCGAGGAGAATTGGTGGGCAAGGTTCCCGCATCAGTTTCGCTGGAGCAACGAGCGATGCCGGCTCGGCCGCTCAAAGCTTTGTGGGCGCGTAGCGAGTTACCAAGTATCGAGTCCTTCGTAGCGGATCTCGATGTCGTTCACGGCACCAACTTTACGGTGCCCCCTGCACGTCGATCGGGGAGAGTAGTTACGGTCCATGATTTAACGTGCCTTCGTTACCCTGAAATGTGTCAACGTGACACGCTTCGCTACCCGGCACTCATTAAACGTGCCCTACGTCACGGAGCGATCGTGCACACGCCATCGGCCTATGTGGCCAACGAAGTGTGCGAGTACTTCGGCGTCGGCCACGACCGAGTGGTAGCAATTCACTCAGGGGTGCCGACGGCGCCAGCACCCGACTATCAGGCTGCCCGTGCTTTGCTTGGCGATGCGTGGCCCTATGTGATTTCCATTGCTACGGCCGAGCCTCGGAAGGATCTCCCGGGTCTCATTACTGGATTCGATCGTGTCGCCGACGACGATAAAGACCTACGGCTTGTACTCGTAGGCCCTCAAGGCTGGGGCAGCCCAGCGCTTGAGCGAGCGATGGATTCCGTACGCCATCGTGATCGGATTATGCAAACTGGATTTGTAGCGGATGCGACCCTGGCTGCGCTCATTGAGGGCGCACGGGTATTGGCCTACCCGTCGATCTATGAAGGCTTTGGCTTCCCGCCCTTGAGTGCCATGGCTCTTGGGGTGCCCGTGGTCGCGACCAAAGCGGGTTCACTCGATGAGGTAGTGGGCGGGGCAGCCCTGATGGTTTCTGTCGGCGATTCCGAAGCGCTGAGCGAGGCACTTATGGTTGCGGCACGTGACGAAGCGCAGCGCTCGATTCTTATCGCGGCAGGCTACGCGCGGGTTCAGGATTTTTCCTGGGACTCGACCGCGGCAAGTATGGAACAACTGTATCGACGGGCGGCTGCCCAATGAGGCGCGTCATCATTGGGGTGGAGCAGTTACGCCAGCGTATTCCGGGCGGGATAGGCACCTATACGCGAGGCCTCCTCACAGGCTTAGCGGCGTTGCGTGATCCAGACTTTTCCTTTGTCCGTTTTGCTTCTAAAGGTTCGCGGCCCGATTCTTTGGCTGAGGGCGATTTTCCCCTCGTGACTTCGTCGTTAAGTCATCGGCTACAAATTCGCGCTTGGACGTGGGGACTAGGGTCATTCCCCGACGACGGCGATATCGCGCACCTTTGCTCATTCGCTGCGCCAATGGGGAGCAAGATGCCGAGTACGGCCATGGTGCACGACGTGTCGTGGCGGCGATTTCCTGAGCTGACCACTGCACGAGGTCGGCGGTGGCACGAGCGCCAACTCAAGCGACTCCTCGAATCATCCGCGACACTATTGGTTCCTTCGACGAGGGTTCGCGATGACCTTACCGACGGAGGTGTTTCGGCGCATCGCATCACCGTGATTGGAGAGGGTGCTGATCACTTACCCGCACCCGATCGTGACGCAGCGAGAACGCTTCTCGCTCAACATGGCATCAGTGCCGCCTTCATTATTTGCGTTGCGACCTTGGAACCAAGAAAGAACTTGGTGCGACTGATTGAGGCTCATGCCAAGGCTCAGGCTCAGGGACTCGCTACACCCCTCGTCATCGTTGGACCTCGAGGGTGGGGTGCTGATCTCGCTCGTGAGAATACTGTTGTTATTGAAGGGCACGTCAGCCCCGACGTGCTCGCGGGGCTCTACGCCGAGGCCGCGCTGTTGGCCTACGTTCCGGTGGAAGAAGGATTTGGCTTACCCCCCCTTGAGGCCCTGTGGCAGGGAACGCCAGTTTTGGCTTCAACGGCGACCCCGAGCGTCGAAGGTAGCAAATCGGTGATTGTCGTTGACCCCCTCGACATCGACGCTATCGCTCGCGGACTAAGCGATGGTATCGAGCAAGCAGCGGAGTTGGCTGCTGGCGCACATCAGGCTGTACAAGCGCGTACCTGGCGTAGGGTCGCCGAGCACCATACGGCGATTTGGCGGAGTTTCTAGTGGCCTATCGAGTGGGCCTTGATCTTTCGGCAGTCCCCGCACGACCAGCTGGTGCTGGTCGCTACTGCGTGGAGCTCGCAAAACAGTTGGATGCCCACGACATTGTTTCGTTAACGGCTATTACGAGACGCAATGATCAAGATCGCTGGGGTGGCATGCTGCCACATAGTGATCGCTTAGCCATAGTGCCTAATTCGCGGCCTATGCGGCTGCTCTATGAACAGCTTCGACTTGGTAGCCGGGCTGACCGAATGGGTCTGGACGTTTATCACGGTCCCCATTATTCGTTACCGGCCCGACTATCGATCCCGATGGTGGCGACCATCCACGACTTGACCTTCTTTGATCACCCCGAGGTACACGAACAATCCAAAGTTCTCTACTTCCGCGGGGCTATCAAGCACGCGGCCAACCATGCCGCCGGGGTGATTTGCGATTCCGAACGCACGGCTCGACGGCTCAGTGAACTCTTCGATGTTGCAGGTGGCGTCACCGTGGCCGAACTTGGGATCGACCATGGTCGTTTTGCCCCTAGTCAAGACCATGAACAAGATGCTCGCTTACTGCATGGTGTTGGCGTTGACCTTGAGCGGCCACTCATGGTGTGCGTGGGTACCCTAGAGCCCCGAAAGGGCCTTACTACCTTGCTCGACGCCTTTGAGGCGCTCGCTCTGCATCATAAGACGGTTGAGCTCGTCATGGCGGGCCAACGGGGCTGGAATCTCGGTGAGTTTGACGCTCGGCTGGCTGCGTCTCCGTCGCGTGAGCGCATCCGTGTTCTCGGCTACGTCGAAGATCCCGTGATTCCTGCGCTCTATCGACGCGCTACCGCAGTGATCTACCCCTCCATCGATGAAGGTTTTGGCCTTCCCGTAGTGGAAGCACTCGCGTGCGGAGCGATGGTCATTACTACCCAAGACTCAGTGATGGCCGACCTTGCTGGTTCAGCGGCGTGCTACGTACCCGCGCGCGATACTGAGGCGTTGAGCCAAGCCATGCGTGACGCCCTTGATCTCGGTTCACAACAGCGAGCTGACATCGCCCATGACGCACAAGAGCGCGCCCAGCGCTACACCTGGGCGAGGTGCGCGGAGGCCACGATGGGTGCCTATGCCAAAGCTATGGCGACTAACAGCTAGTCCCGGTAGAACCGATAACCTTCCTACCCATGCGAGCACTGATTACTGGGGGGGCAGGCTTCGTCGGGGCTCATCTCCGGGCTCACTTAGAAACCTTGGGAGATGAGGTCATCGTCACCGACCTCGAGGTTGACATCACCGATGCTCACGCCATCGCCAAGGTCGTGGCGTCGACGGCACCGAATGCGATCTATCACTTAGCGGCGATGAGTCATGTCGGTGAATCGTGGGATACCCCCAGCACTGTGTTGAGTGTCAACGTTATTGGGACCGCTAATGTGCTGGCTGCTGCTCGCCGTGCAGAGGTTGAACGTGTTCTCATTACAAGCTCAGCCGACGTCTACGGCGCTGTGACCAAAGAACAACTACCCCTCACCGAGGACGCGGCACTAGCACCTGCTAACCCCTATGCCGCCTCGAAAGCCGCCGCCGAGATCATTGCTTTGCAGGCGTGGCGTAGTTTCGAACAAGGCGTGATCATCGCCCGTCCGTTCAACCACATCGGCCCTGGTCAGTCTCCACGCTTTGCGGTAGCTGGCTTGGCGGCGCGCCTTGTTGAAGCGAAACGAACGGGGGCGGGCACGCTCTCGGTCGGCAACCTGGCGGCTCGGAGAGATTTCACTGATGTCCGAGACATCGTGACTGGCTACCGGACATTGATCGAGACAGGAACTCCTGGTGAGATCTACAACCTGTGTTCAGGACATGACGTTTCGCTGGCGGAGATTGTGGAACGTTTGCAGGTGGTCGTGGGAACTCACGTTGAGCTCACGACTGATCCAGAACTACTGCGGCCTCTCGATACTCCGGTGCTACGAGGAGACGCAAGCAAGATCCATGACGCCCTAGGTTGGCGGCCGACCATCGATCTTGCACAATCACTCAGCGATATTGTCGCTGAGTTCGAGCGCTAACTAAAGCTCGGAGGCTTCTTGCGGAGCAGCCGCCTCGGAACTATCCGCGCTCGGTATCACCTTGTCGCGAATCTTCCCGCGGACCTCGGTACCGGTTTCGCGAGCTTTTCGCACGACTTCGGCTGCACGTTCTGGAAGGCGGCCCTCAGCGGTCGCCACGGCTTCTTCAACTTTCGAAATCAGTGCTTCAACGCGTGAATCGGCCTGAAGGGCAAAATCTTTAACACGAGTCTGCGATTCGCTAGGTAGTTTCTCAAAGAAAGCCTTCGCTTGACGTTGAATCTTGGCAGCACCCATGAGACCAAAACCGATTGCCGTATTGGCGGTGTCCTTGGCTTTGGAGGCCATCTCAGCCGCTGAGGGGGACGCGTCGCCCATCTTCGCCGCAGCGGCGCCTGCGGCATCGCTGAATCGCTGTTTGGCGCTTGCGCACCGGTCATCGTTCGTGTTCATGGCTGACTCCTTATGCTCTTAGCCTCGAGAGCGCTTCGATGCAAAGTATAGCGATTGTTAAACGTTAGCAAGCACCCAAGAAGCGGTCATTTCGAGAACTAACCTCGGGAGCCTGATGGAGAGCCAGGTACCCGCAGTTGTCGCCCTTGTGGTGGCGGCAGAACCCGACAGTCTGTTGGCTGCCACGCTGAGCACGCTAGCTGCCCAAGATTACCCCGCCTTAAGCATTCTGGTTGTTAGCAGTTCTAGGGAAGCCGACATCGAAGCACAGGTGGCGCGAAGTGCTCCCGGGTCCTACGTCAGCCGAGTTCCTGAGAATCGGGGATTCGGCGCAGCAGTCAACCATGGATTGGCACAAATCGAAGGAGCCGATTTCGTTCTGGTCTGTCACGATGATGTCAGTGTGGCACCCAATGCTGTGTCGGCGATGGTGGAGGAGAGTTTCCGCTCCAACGCTGGCGTAGTGACTCCCAAGGTGGTTACCTATGCCGACCATCGAGTCTTGCTGCACGTCGGCCAAGCGGTTGACCGATTCGGAACTCTCGTAGAGCGAGTTCAGCAAGGGGAGGTAGACCAAGGTCAACATGATGCCGTCCGAGATGTGTTTGTCGCTCCTGGCGGCGTGACGCTGTTTCGAAAAGATTTACTAACTACCTTGAAGGGCTACGACGAGCGCTACGTGGCGCTTGGTGATGATCTTGAAATTTCTTGGCGCGCTCACCTGCTTGGTTCTCGAGTTGTGTGTGCACCCTCAGCGGTGATCGCTCACGCCGAGCGACTGGGCTCGGGCTTTGCAGCGCTACCGGCTCCCGCTGGCGAAACGCAGCAACTTAGTCGTGAGCGGCTCTATCGTCGCAACGAACTACGTAGCTTGTGGCTCTACTGGGGGACCGCGGCACGAATTTGGACCTTGCTCCTGCTTGCCCTGTTTAATGTGGCGGAAATCGTTGTTGCAGTGTTTGGTACGGATATCGAACGGGCAATCAATATTCGAGAATCTTGGCGCGCCCTATGGCGTGAGAGAAAAACCAATCACGAGGCTCGGAAGCAGATTCGTATCTTGCGGACGATTTCTGACCACGCCATTCACAAGCAGATGACGCCTGGTCCGGTTCGGCTCCGTCGTTTTATCGTGGCCTTAGCTCGACATGGCTTTGACGTGGCGCGAGGAGCACTAGTTCCTGAGGAACATACTGAAGATAGTGCGAGTAGCAGCTTTGGTGGAGCGTTCAGCGATGATGAGACCTTCGACGAACTTGACGAACTTGCTGAACGAAGCGCACGACGCAGACGTTGGGGATCGGCTCAAGCGCTCAGCGTCCTCACTGTGGTGATCGCGGCAGCATTTGCCTTAGGTTCGCGCAACCTTCTCGGAGCGCGCTTACCCATGATTGGACAATTAATACCGCTTCGATCGTGGGGCGCAATGTTCCATATGGTGACGGGTTCGTGGCAGAGTGCTGGCCTCGGAACTACAGCGCCAGGACATCCGGGTTACGCCGTGATCTTCTTGCTAGGGATTCTTACCCTTGGCCATGTTGGCTTCGTGATTCGAACCTTGCTCCTCGTTTCACTTCCCTTCGGCGCCATTGGCGTCGCTCGCTTGATTGGACCGATCGCGACGGGAAGAGCGCGGGTGCTTGCTGGAGCCACCTACTTGGCTACCGGCCTAGGCATCAACGCCATAAGCGCGGGATCCGTGAGTACAACCTTCGCGCTCGGGGCCATGCCGTTCTTGCTACGACGAGTGCTTCGTCTTGCCCGGGTAGCGCCTTTCGACCAGTCGTTTAGTCCTAAAACTCGCGTTGGAACTCGTGGATGGAGAATGTCGGCGACTGGTCAAGCCGCTTCGCTTGCGCTGCTTTTGACCGTCGTTGGCGCCATTAGCCCCGCTACGATCCCGGTCCTTGAGATCGCGGCGCTCAGCGTCTTGTTCCTTGGTTTGGTTTTGAGTCCTGGAGAGGCATTCGTCGGCCAAGGTCGTATCGCGAGCGCAGTGATCGGCTCACTGGTTTTGTTGGCGCCCCTGACCATACCGGGGCTCGTCAGCGGATCTGGCTTCTTGGGTATTTTTGGAACCGCGCAGGCTTCGTGGGCATCTCCGGGCTTCGGAGGTCTCCTTCGCTTTGCGACGGGTCCCTTTTCCGTCAGTTGGGCTGCGTGGCTTATTCCGGCTGCCGCTACCTGCGCGCTCTTATTAGTTCGAGAGGAACGCTTCGTCCTAGCAACTCGTCTCGCAGCCATCGCGGCCGTTTCGTATTGCTTCAGTGCTTTGGTGGCGCGCGATGTCATGGGCAACTTTGCACCGACGCTCAGCGTGGCCCTTGCCCCCGCCGCCGTCGGTGTTGCCTGTTTGAGCGGCCTCTTGGTCTCCGCGTTTGAGTTCGACATCCAATCCTTACACTTTGGCTGGAGACAGGTGATGGCCGTGGGCGGCATTATCGCAGCCATTGTGGGACTTGTGCCCTTCGTGCTGGCGGTGGGAAATGGTCGTTGGCAGTTAGCGACGACGGGATACGGAGACTCATTAAGCTTTGTTTCAAGCAGCCTGCGACCGGGGGACCGGGTTCTATGGCTGGGGCAGCCTTCAGCAATTCCCGCCGCCAGTTGGTCGGTCAATAAGGATCTGGCATGGGCTACGACCACCGAGGGTCTGTCGGGACCAAGCAACCTTTTCAATCCCGCCAGTGCGACTGCCGCATCACAGATTACGGGTCCTATCAAGCAGGCCCTAGCTGGTCGAACGGTGACGCTTGGACACTTGCTCGCGGCTGAGAGTGTCAGCGTCATCGTCGTCGTACGGTCTATTGCCCCTAATGTTCCTGGTCTCCAACACGCCAGGAGCGTTCCGGTACCTGCAGCGTTAGTGGCATCGCTACAACAGCAAGTTGACCTCACGTCGGTTCCCGGTTCCGACTCCACGATCGTGTATCGCAATGCGTACGCCTACGCAGCGCTCGGTGAATCGAAGGGATCGACGGTAGTACCGTTGGCGAACGCCACGAGTCGCGGCGGTCTCCTCAGTGCACCTGGGACGATCTTCGCTGGATACGCTCCCGCTGGAGCTTTCGGTCTTCATACGGCGACAGGGAAGGCTGTTCGAACATCAGCGCTTGGCTGGGCCGCGACCTACCCCGCCCCCGTGGGCGCAGTAAGGCTTGAGCTCCATACCCTCGCCCTTAACGTTTTCTATGAGGGTGCCATGATCGTCGCGTGGCTGGCATTGGCACTCCTACTGATTGGTAGACACCGCTGGCTTGACTGGTGGTGGCCGAAATCCAGAGCGACAACCAAAGTTGAACAAGACGGAGAAGAGCGGTGAGTCCGGCTCACGCGAGGCGTTCTCGAAACACGAGGGGTCGCTCTCTTGTCCTAGTACTCGTCGTACTCCTTCTCGTGGGCGGCTTCTTTCTTGATCGAGGCTTGGGCGGCTCAAACTCAGGTGTCGCTGCGGCCCTGTCGCCGACCAGTGTTGCTGCCGATACTGCAACGTCGTCCGCTCTTTCTTGTGGCGGGATAGGAATCAGAGGTGATTTTGTAGCTTCGGCAAATATAGAAATCACCAATAATGCACCGACGGCGCGCACCGTAACTGCCTTGGTGACTAATGGCGTTTCTGGCAGCGTGACCGCTGCCCCCTTTAGCGTTAGCCCGCGAAGTTCGTGGACGTTTAATCCGTCGCACATTTTGAATAAGGGCAGCTGGCTCTCCGTTCGGCTGCTCGCGAATGGTGGTGGACTCAGCGCTGTCATCGTTCCCACGTCGGGTCGATCGGCAACTATTACGCCCTGTATCTCGCAGACCTCTCAACACTGGTACTTCGCCGGGGGCTCAACAAATCATGGCGATCAGATTGATTACGCGATCTTTAATCCCACCGAGACTCCCGCTGTTGTCAACGTCACCATGGTGACGAATTCAGGAGTCCTGAGTCCTCAAAATGCTCAAGGACTTCTGGTACCAGCGGGTGCGGAGTACATCGTGTCAGGTGCGTCAGAGGCGCCCAACCTCAACGATCTCGCTACGACGATCACGGCCGAGCAGGGCGCAGTGGTTGCCTTCGCCACCCAGCTCCACCCCAGCGGGTTATCAAGTTCCATCATGGCTGGACAGTCCTCTCTCTATGGCGAAGCGGTCCTTGCCCATGCCACCCAGGATCCTGTCAGTAAAGAAACGCTGATCGTGGCGAACCCAACGTCGCTCGCTTCGACCGTAACGGTGTCGGCACACACGCCCTATGGGCGTACTGCACCTTGGATTGAAACGATGCCCGCGTATTCGATTTGGAACCTCGATCTCACGGGTAGCTCACGTATTCCCTTAACGTCACCGTTTGCGCTCACCGTCACGAGTACCGGTGGAGGGGTGAGCACGGCGTTAAGAGTCTTGGCGATGCATGCGAGCCATGCCGGATTATCCCTTATCCCACTCAATCCCATGACGAACACTGGATCGACCCTGATGCCAGCGTGGCCTGGGTCAGCGCTCAGTTCCCTTAGCTTGTTTAACCCCGGCAGCAAGGCGGTAGCGGTCACGATCGGGACGCAGCGCAGTTCGCCTGGCCAAGCGGTCACGGTACCTGCAGGCACCGTGGTGGCGCTACCGGTAGGTACACTCAGTCAACTTGCCAGTACACCATTTACGATTACTGGCTCGGTGATTACTGGTGGTAACTACGCCGGAGGAGTACTGTCGGCGCTTGGCGCTTTTGCGGCCCTAGCGAAGAATTAGATCTCGAAGAGGTCGTCAGCGCCAAGGACCGATTCGCTGAGCACCGTTGGACTAGCCGCGGGGTCACCAGCGAGAACACTCGAACCCAAGCGTGGAACGTAGGCTTTGCCCTCGGGATGAACGGGCTGTCCGTAAGCCTCATCGACGAGACGACCCACCTCTACTCCATCGATCGTTTCACGCTCCAATAGAGCGTTAGCAACGGCTTCGAGGCCACCACGGTGGCGGTTGAGTAGCTCCATTGCACGCGTCTCTTCTGCGCGCAGGATTTTTTCCATCTCGTCGTCGATGACGCGGCTGGTGTCTTCGGAGTAATCACGGGTATGCATGAGATCTTCACCCAAGAAGACCTGTCCTTGAGAACCCCAAGCCATGGGGCCGATCTTGTCGCTCATGCCCCACTCGCGCACCATACGACGCGCGAGTTCAGTATTGCCGACCAGGTCGTTTGATGCGCCTGTCGAGAGGTCTCCATAAATAATGAGTTCGGCGACTCGACCGCCCATGCGGACGCAGAGCGAGTCTTCAATCTGTTGCTTGCCGTGGATGTGTTTTTCTTCCATGGGCATCTGCATGGTGACCCCAAGGGCCATACCTGAAGGGATGATGGTGACCTTGTGTACGGGGTCAGCCTCTTCAAGCACGTATGCCAGAACCGCGTGTCCACCCTCGTGGTAGGCCACGCGGACTTTTTCAGACTCACTCAAGACAGTCGACTCGCGAGGTTGCCCAATAAGGACTCGGTCTCGTGCCGATTCGAAGTCCTGCATAGCGATTTCTTGTGAACCGCGGCGAACGGCAAAGAGCGCAGCCTCGTTTACGAGATTCGCAAGATCAGCACCGCTCATCCCCGGGGTGCCGCGAGCGATCAACTCAAGGTCAACGGAAGGATCGAGCTTCTTTGTCGCCGCGTGGACTTTGAGTATCGGCAGGCGCTCTTCTAGGTCGGGGAGGGGAACCACGATTTGGCGATCGAAGCGGCCTGGGCGTAGTAGGGCGGCATCCAAAATATCGGGTCGGTTAGTGGCACCAATAATGACAACACTTTCGGTCGGATCGAAACCGTCCATCTCGGAGAGCATCTGATTCAAGGTCTGTTCGCGCTCATCGTGTCCGCCACCAAGGCCAGCACCGCGTTTGCGGCCAATAGAGTCGATCTCGTCAATGAAGATGATTGCCGGTGCTTGCTTACGTGCCGTTTGGAAGAGGTCTCGTACACGACTCGCTCCTACGCCGACGAACATTTCCATGAAGTCGGAACCCGATACTGACAAAAAGGGAACACCTGCTTCGCCAGCCACGGCACGTGCTAGCAATGTCTTTCCGGTACCCGGAGGGCCCACCAGCAAAATGCCCTTGGGGATCTTGGCACCGATCTCGGTGAAACGCTCTGGATGTTTAAGAAAGTCGACGACTTCAGAGATTTCTGTTTTCACGCCCTGGTAGCCCGCGACGTCGGCAAAGGTCGTCTTGGGCTTGTCTTCGTTAAAGAGCTTGGCCTTTGAGCGGCCGACGCCCATGATGCCGTTCATCTGTCCTTTGGCTTGGCGACCGATAAAGAAAAACATCCCGATGAAAAGGGCGATGAAGAAGATGTACGGAAGCCATGTCGACAAGGTATTCGAAGGTGTAACGACATTGACGGTAACGCCATCGTTTCGTACCTGGCTGATATCGGTTGCGAGGGGTGGGTTAAAACCCATAGAAGTATAGGAAGCACCATCTTTAAAGGTTCCCGAGATAGAGCCGGTGGTGTTGTCAAAGGTCGCAGTTTTAATCTGGTGGTGGTTGGCGTCGGCGAGGAACTGGCTATAGGTCAAGGACTTGGCTTGCGTATGAGGGAGCAGCGACGGGACAATAATGATCAAAAAAGCGGCGATGGCCAACACGGCCCATATGCGGCGCGTGTTGGGTTTACCCTCTTTCATAAAGGGATTCTTGGATTTGGACTTTTCGCTTGCGGTCTCGGGATTCGGCACACGTCCATGCTAGGCGCAGGTCGTAACACCTTGGTCATCGCCCTGGGTAGGTGACGGCGGGGCTTTTGAGTAACTTTGGGGCCATGGAAGCGGCGGCGAGCGGTCTTGAGGGGTCTATGGCGCCTGAACTCTTTGGAGCCCACCGCCTCGAACGCCCCCTGGCCTGGCGCTGGGTTTTCATTGCCCTACTCGGGTTCATCGTGGCTCAAGTGACGTCGATGGGTGCGCTTTACGCTTTGGCAGCGATCAAAGGTCAGAGTAAAGAGGTGGCCACCCTCTCAAAATTGGCGTCGCCGCCTCAGTGGGTTGTACTGGCTTCGCTCATTGGCGTGTGGGTGGGATTCATCGGCGCACCGCTCGTAGCGGTACGGCTCGGTGGCCAACGGCGCCGCTTAGGTTTTTCTTTTCGATGGATCGACACCGCTGGTATTGGGGTAGGCGTGGCCAGTCAACTGCTCATTGCCCTGGCGTATCGACCGTTCCTGAAACACATTAAGGACTTCTCCGGACCTGTGCACAAATTAACGGGTTCGAGCCACGGCGCCGGCCTTTGGGTGATTGTGATTCTTACCGTGATCGGCGCGCCAATTGCCGAGGAACTTTTTTTCAGGGGGTTACTGCTTCGCGGACTCGAAGGCGCCATGGTGGGAGGTAAAGCGATGACCTACATGGTGAGCTCGGTAGGAGCCGTTGTCATTGACGGTGCGCTCTTTGGGGCAGCGCACTTTGAGCTTGTCCAGTTCGCGGGTTTGGCGATTTTTGGGGTGGTGCTTGCCACGGTCTTTAGACTTACGGGTCGTCTTGGCATGTCGATCGTGAGCCACGCAACCTTTAATGGGTTGGCCATGGCATCGATTGTCGGTTCTAACTCGATGGTGTGGCATCTATGGTGAGGCAAAAACGCGTGAAACGCTCGTCGTGGTCGAATGCTCGTGACTTGCCTAAGATCTCGGCACTCGTTGCTGTGATCGGGGTGATTTGGGTCACGCTCTGGCAGATGCACCCGGCCTTGGTGTTCGCTAACACGCTTGATAATGGGGGTGATACGGGAGCTCACGTTGCGATGGCTTCGTATCTCGGCCATACCTTGCTCCCGAGTTGGCATCTCACCGGGTGGTACCCAGGTTGGTACGACGGCTATCCGATCTACTCGTACTATTTCGTGCTGCCCGATCTATTCGCCGCGCTTGGAGCGCACGTGATCGGTTTCAATGTCGCCTTCAAGTTGGCCACGTTGCTCGGATCCGTACTACTACCAATCTGCGCCTACGCGATGGGTCGGCTCTTTGGCCTCAAGGGGGTGTTTCCGTCGGCGCTTGCGGTAGCCACCTTGCCCTTCTTATTCGACACCACCTTCTCCATGGACGGCGGGAATCTGATCTCGACGCTGCAAGGTGAGTACTCGTTTTCCCTGTCGCTGTCGGTGGCACTCTTGGTGGTTGGCCTTATAGCGCGTGGAGTGAAGACGGGGAGGGGCAAACTACTAACACCAGTGGTGGCCATGGTCTGCTTAGCCGCACACTTCGTTCCTTACTTCTACGTCATCGTCATGGGACTCGTGGTAGGCATCTTGGCTGTACTCCCCAAGCAGCTGCGTGGCGACGCCACCCTCGGCGTATCCGAGGGCATCGTGGGGCAGGTTGAGGAGCTAGATCGCGGAGGAGTTGTTCGCTGGGTTCTCATCGTCGGTGGTCTGAGTGCAGCGCTGAGCGCGTGGTGGGTACTACCCTTCGCTGTAGGCCAGCGCTACACGAATCCGATGGGCTACACCAATGACACCGCCTACATCGCTCACCTCTTTCCTCGTGCCGACCTATGGGTTGCGGTGCTGGCACTATGCGGAGTGTTCTATGGAATGAGTCGCAAAAGTCGCTTTAGCGCGACGATGGCACTTGGGCTGGTTGTGTTCGGACTGGCATACCGTTTTCTTCCTCAGGGAAGCCTGTGGAACGAACGACTAATCCCTCTGTGGTTTATCTCGATGTATTTGTTGATGGGCTACTTCGTTGGCGGCGTCGCTACGGAGCTTGCGCGACGATGGCGTCGTGGACACGCACGCGAGCTCGGTGAGGCCTCAAGCGCTCCGGGAGCTCAATTCGGCCCTCTGGTACTTTTACTGCTGGCGCTGCTCGTCGTCGTCCCGCCCCTGATCCCCAATACATCCTTCGATAGGGCGCTTTCGAAGATCGGTGTGACTGCTGGATCGAGTCAGATTTCTTCGTGGGCAGATTGGAACTATTCGGGTTATCAACGCAAGCCAGCATGGCCGGAGTACCACGCCATCATGACCATGATGAATAAGGTCGGCGCAAGCTATGGCTGTGGCCGTGCGATGTGGGAATACAACAGCGACCAGAATCGATTTGGAACCACCATGTCGCTAATGCTCTTGCCATACTGGACCAACAACTGCATCGGTTCACAAGAGGGTTTGGTTTTTGAGTCATCAGCCACGACGCCGTACCACTTCTTGATTCAAGCTGAAGTATCTCAATCTCCCTCTAATCCCCAGGTGGGACTTCCCTACGGTGGTCTTGACGTTGCCTTAGGCGTCCAGCACCTTCGAATGCTGGGCGTCCGCTACTTCATTACTGAGACCCCGGCGGCGACGGCCCAAGCAGCCGCCTTGTCAAGTTTGACCAAGATTGATTCGACGGGTCCGTGGGTCGGAGGATCGACGTGGACCGTGTGGCTGATTAAGGACTCGCCGGTGGTGGTGGGTTTACATCAGACGCCTACTGTGGTGCCCGGCATTGATAAAAATCACACCAGCTGGCTCAATGCCAATGTGTCTTGGTTTTTGAACCCGTCGGCCTGGGGTCATTTGCTCGCCGCATCAGGCCCAGCGTCGTGGGCGAGAAGTACCGAGCACCGATCAGCGGATTATGGCCATGTCGCAAACCCAACGAGAATTTCCCACCTTGTCATGGACCTCCAGCGCATGAGCTTTGACTCTTCGCAGCTTGGAAAACCTGTCTTGGTCAAGGTTTCGTACTACCCACGTTGGCATGTCAGCGGCGCGACCGGCCCGTATCGCGTCAGTCCAAACTTGATGGTCGTCATCCCGACCGCCCACCATGTCGTACTGACCTACGGTTCCGATGCCAGTACTACCGTTGGGACGATTGTGACGTGGCTTGCTATCGCACTCGTGATCGGCCTCGCCATGCTTGGCTTGTCACGCCGGCGAGCTAGCCGAGTAGCGAACTAAGCGCGACTGAGCCACTTGGGACGCTTGGCGAAATCGTCTTGCCCCACCGCGAGAGCGTTACCGACTTTGTCTCCGCGCTTGAGGTACTGCTCACTGAAATGAGACCGGAGATCGGTAGCGCACTGCTCGTCTCGATCGTCAGGTTCGAAAGACGCTTACTTGTTGCTGACAGCGTTGCTTTTTGCGTCAGGTTCGTCGTGGGCCCAAACGTGGAAAGCAGTGTTCCCTTGGAAGTGGGGATATAGGCGTGAAGTTCAGATACCAAGGTGGTGGCTTGATCCAGATTGCTGTAAGCCTTATCGCCCTTATGCACTGAGATCCAAGCCCCTGCATACTTTGGAGCTACAGAATTTGGAATTGCCAAGACGCTTTCGAGCGCGCTCGCTGAGGTGTCCTTGAGGTAAAGCACGCCGTCGATCTTGAGAATTCGTAGATTGACTTTGTTGTTGACTAAGAGGGTTTCGTCGGCAACGTTTGCTCCGGCTGAGCCAACGATGACTTCTGTTTGGCTACCTATCTTCGTGGTATCGGTGAAGTGAGCCGTCCCGACTTTGGTAACCGCGGCATTGATGCGAACGATTGTCGCACTCACCGCCGATGACGATGACGATGACGAGTTAGAGGAGCAGGCGGCAGTAAGGACACCGAGGCCTACGAGGGCGAGAATAAACGAGCGCTTCACGATGGGTCACCATAGTGCCTTGGGGGCGCACAATCGTGCCAGGCTACCGAGGCGAAGCCCTAGGCCTCGCCTAGGATTGGAATCCGTGACTGACTTATCCGCCATCTTTAAGGCCTACGACATCCGAGGAACCTATCCAGATCAGATTAATGAGGGACTCTGCAGGGCTATTGGTTCGGCCTTTGCCAGCTATGTCGGTACTGCCTCAATCTGCGTGGCGAGGGACATGCGGCCTTCTGGTGTAGCGCTGATTGCTGCATTCTCCGAAGGCGCGCGAGCCGTTGGAGTCAATGTTGTCGACCTAGGTCTCGCCTCTACCGATTTCTTGTACTTTGCCGCCGGCAAGCTCGATATGCCTGGCGCCATGTTTACCGCTAGTCATAACCCTGCTCAATATAACGGGATCAAGTTGTGCCTTGCTGGCGCCAAACCAGTGGGTAGAGACACGGGACTTGGCGAGATTGAACGTGCCACTCTCTCGTACCTTGCGAATCCAGCCCAGGGGATCAGTGGGGTTGAGAGCAGCGTCGAAATGCTCGAAGCCTTTGCGTCCCACGTGCACAGTTTTGTTGACCTTGCTGCTCTTACTCCCCTAAAGGTGGTGTGCGATACGGCCAATGGTATGGGGGGCCTGATCGCTCCCTTGGTATTTCACGATCTTCCCTTTGACGTAGAGATTCTCTACCCTGAACTTGATGGCACCTTTCCTAATCACCCTGCCGATCCCATCCAAGCTGAGAACTTGGTTGATCTACAGCGACGGGTCCTCGAAACCGGAGCCGACATCGGTCTGGCATTTGACGGCGATGCCGACCGTGTATTTTTGATAGATGAAAAGGCACAACCAATCTCGGGTTCTCTGACGACGGCACTCGTGGCCTCCGCGATGCTCAAGCGTGATCCTGGGTCCAGCATCCTCTACAACTTGATTTGCTCGAAAGTGGTACCCGAGGTAATCGTCGAGAACGGTGGCATTGGAGTGCGTACGCAAGTAGGCCACTCATTCATTAAGCAGATCATGGCTGAAACCGGAGCAGTTTTTGGTGGTGAGCATTCGGGTCACTACTACTACCGCGATAACTACAAGGCAGATTCAGGGATTATCACCGCACTTATCGTTCTTGAAATGCGCTGTCGCTCCGGTGAATCAATGTCAGCCATGCTTGCGCCCTTCCGACGCTACTGGGCATCGGGTGAGATCAATACCGAAGTGGCATCGCCCGCAGATACGGTGGAAGCAGTTGCCGCGGCCCTCCAAGCCCACGGTGCCACGATGGATCGACTTGATGGCTTAACGGTAGATAACGGTGACTGGTGGTTCAACCTTCGCCCATCGAATACCGAGCCCTTGCTTCGCCTCAACGTGGAAGCACCTGACGATATTTCTGGCGCTGCTCGCGTCGATGAGGTCATCGCACTTATTAAGTCAGTGGGATCGTGATGTTGAACGCCAGCTTGCTCGAAATTCTGGTTTGTCCGAATGACCGGGGAAGCCTGCGCTACTACGAAGCACTATCGCTCCTAGAAAATCCAAGGACGCAGAACGTCTATGACGTCGTAAACGATATCGCGGTACTTCTACCTCAAAGCGCTCGGCCAGCAACTCCGGCAGAGCGCCTTGCTATGGACAACGCGTCCGCGAGCGCGATCGTTACGGGTTCACCAAGGTCTAAGCCCTAGCTCGACAGAGGGCCGGCATTGCCGTAGCCCTGCCGTTCCCCGCTTCCGGCGCGAGCAACGAGTTGCTCAGGTTCAAAGAGCATCCAGTAGGCATTACGGGCATGCTTGCGAGATCGGTTATCGAACACGCTGGCCAGGATGTCTGGGTCATCTGCTTCGTCTTCGTGGACGAAGACTTCAAGGATGGGCGTAGAGGTCATTAACTGCGCCATCATGATGCCCTGACTGGCTTCATGGGCGCACACCTTATCGACATCGGCTGAACCGGGCATGCCGCAGGCAACCACTATGGAGCAGTGGTCTTGTTCGATCATGATTTTAGCGGCCACGGCAAGATCCTTGAAGCCTGGCACGGTACGTCGAATAACGCGGAACGAACGGTTGTATCCCTCGCACTGGCTTAATTCATCAAGTGCAGCGCCACCCATGTCGTACCGGGCAAACATGGTGTCGACGACGCCAATAGTGATCATGGTGGGCTACTCCTTGTGTGAAACCAGGTGCACTGGTACCTCTAGTTTGCCCGC
The DNA here is from genome assembly GCA_903875425.1 of uncultured Actinomycetes bacterium. Lineage (GTDB taxonomy): Bacteria > Actinomycetota > Acidimicrobiia > Acidimicrobiales > RAAP-2 > CAIQWC01. The sequence continues at coordinate 76,400 of CAIQWC010000043.1, forward strand.
TCTTGGCGGATGAGATGTCGTAGCCTCGTAAGAGTTCCGGCAGGAGGCCGAAACGCCGTATTTTGTGGAGAGCGTTCCGTTTAATCACAGAGGGAGAAATCGTGGCTTGGGACTTTGAGACCGAACCCGAATTCGAAGCAAAACTTGCCTGGATGAGAGATTTTGTGGTCGAGGAGGTCTTCCCTCTCGAGGTCATTGGGCTCCCCTTCGAGCAACTTATGAAGCTCATTGAGCCCCTCCGCGAAGAGGTGAAGGCACGAGGGCTCTACGCGGTTCATCTTCCGCCGGAACTCGGTGGCGAAGGTTTTGGACAAGTCAAGCTTGGCTTAATGCACGAAATCCTTGGCCAGTCCATGTACGCGCCCTTCGTGTTTGGTAACAACGCACCCGACTCAGGTAACGGCGAGCTGATCGCGATTGGCTCAGCCCAGACGGGACGCATGGACCAACGTGAGCAGTGGCTCACACCCTTGTTGAATGGCACTGCGCGCTCAGCCTTCGCAATGACCGAGCCCGAAGTCGCCGGCTCTGATCCCACCTTGCTTCGTGCTCGCGCAGTCAGAGATGGCGATGAATGGGTAATTGATGCCCATAAGTGGTACACCACGAATGGCTCCATTGCTGACTTCTTCATTGTCATGGCCGTTACGAACCCCGATGTGCATCCCTACCAGGGCAGTTCCATGATCATCGTGCCTGCCGATACCCCAGGGGTTACGGTGGTGCGCGACATCGCTTCTATCGAAGACCCTGAAGGTCGCTACGGGCAGTACTTTAACCATTCAGAGATTCTCTTTGATGGCGTGCGTGTGCCCATTGGTAACTTGCTTGGCGTTGAAGGTCAAGGTTTCGCCCTCGCGCAAGAGCGCTTGGGACCAGGACGTGTTCACCACGCCATGCGTTGGTTGGGTCAATCCAAGCGAGCTCTCGACATCATGTGTGAGCGAGCTGTCTCGCGCTATGCGCACGGGTCAATGTTGGCGGAGAAACAGACGATACAAAATTGGGTAGCTGATTCCATGGCGGAGATGCATGCTGCTCGCCTTATGACGTTGCATGCTGCATGGAAGATGGACAAGGTTGGCGCTCCGGCTGCCCGAGTTGAAATTGCCATGATTAAGTACTTTGGCGCCACCGTGCTTTACAACGTTATTGATCGAGCAATACAAACCTGTGGTGGTTTGGGATACTCGGCGGATTTACCCCTTGAATCGATGTACCGCCACGCGCGAGCTGCTCGAATCTACGACGGACCCGACGAGGTACACCGCATGACGGTAGCTCGCTGGAAGCTCAAGCAGTACACGCCGACCGATATACCCACTGAATATATTCCCGCTCGCGCCGAGAGTGCCAAAGAGCACTTCGCTGCAATGCTGAATTCGCTCTAAGTCAACCAGGCACTCAGGCGATCATCGAGCCATGCAGCCAGGGTGACACCTTGGGCTTCTAGGGCGACGTCACTGACTTTGGTCTTAGCCAAACGAAACATGCTTCGTGGTCGGCGATCAAAGTAGAGCTGGCCCGCAGGCGGTTCGCAGGGAGCTTGCGTAGCAGCCCAGAGCAAGGTGTCAGCTCCCGCTTCGAGACTTCGTAGTACGGGTTTGAGCACCTTGTAAAAACCCGGCAGCGATTCGCTAAGGCCTGGAGTATTCGTCCAACCAGGGTGCACGCTTAAAGCATGGCAGCGCTGTGTAGCACTGAGGTAGGTCATGAGTACGGTCTGTGCACGCTTGGCGCGTGCATACGCTACGGAACCTTTAAAACCTGTAGCCGACATCTCGAGAGTTTCAAGATTAAAAGCCTCGGTGTACATGCCGCCTGAGGTGACAAAGATGACAGTAGTTTCTCGGTTGACGTTGAGGTGTTTGTTTAACACGTAGGGACCAAGCAGGTGCGTCGCGAGCGTTACCTCGAATCCCTGAGCGGTAGTGCTATAGCTACTCGCTAGCGCACCCGCGTTATGAATGATGACCTCAATGGGTAGCTTTGTCGCGACGAGTTCATCGGCCAAGCCAAGTACGGCGTCCATGTCCGAGAGGTCGCAAGCGAAGCCGGTTATCGATCCTTCCGTCGAGCCAGCATCTCGAACGAGTTCATCGAGCCGCGACTGATTTCGACCGACCGCGAGTACGTGACAGCCGAGTCGACTTAGCTCGAGTGCGCTATAGCGACCAAGCCCCGATGTTGCCCCCGTAAGCACCACAACTCGCCCTGGACGGGCCTGAAGGGGAGTGAAGTGTTCGACCCGGCGTCGCAACTCCCATCCAAGTGAGGAAAAACTTCCCACCACTGAGGCTTCGAGAACTCGATCGAGGTAGTGCTTTGACTTAGTCATGGCGCTGAGCCTAGGAGAGATGTGTCCTGAAGCGATCAGGAGAGAGCTCGCGAATCGCTTGTCGCAACTGCTCTCCCGAAGCGGTAATGGCCAAGACAGGGATGGTAACGCCATTGTTGACGTAAGCCTGAATGTGCTGGCGGCATTGCTCGTAACTGCCGTGAATAATCAGGTCATCGACGACCTGGTCGGGGATGACCTCGAGGGCCCGCTTCCTGTCGCCCGCCCCCCACGCTTCCCACATTGCTTCGAGTTGCGGACCTCGACCAATCCATTTTTGAAAGGCGGCATAGCCGGCGACATTGAGATAGGCAGCCACCATGCGCCGACCAAGGGCGCGTGCCTCTTCGGCGTTTTCGTTAGGGATGACAAACACCCGGGCGGTCACTTCAATAGCGCGACCCGACTCGGCTAAAACCGTCGAGACGTCGTTGGCGCTGAGCCAATTGAGAATTACCCCATCGGCCTCGCTGCCTGCCAATCTGAGCATGCCCGCTCGTAAGGCTGCGAGGTGGATTTTTGGAGCTGTCGCCGGGGGCCGGCTGAGTCGAAAGCCTTTAATGTGGAAACTTTCGTACTCTTCGTCGACTTTCTCACCCGCAAGTGCTTGCTTCAAAAACCGTAGCGTGTCGCGAGAGCGTTGAAAAGGTTTTTCGTAAGTAATGGCGTTCCAGCGTTCAACAATGACGGGACTCGACGCCCCAATGCCAAGCGTGAAACGACCTGGAGCTAAATCAGCAAGGGCCGCTGCGGATTGGGCGATAAGGCCAGGGCCGCGTGTGTAGACCGGAATAATTGCGGTACCGAGTTGCAAGCTCGGCTCAATGGCGGCTGCGAAGGCCAAGATGGAGAACGCATCGGCCCCGTCAACCTCCAACGACCAAAGATCGCTGTAGCCGAGATCCGCAATCTCGTGAATGAGCTCACGGTGATCAAGGAGAGAGATACCGTCAAAGGGGACGGTGATGCCATATCGTGTTGTCACGTTTTGATCCTCACGCTTTCTCAATACTGTCGTAGTCGAGGCCTTCAGATTGTGGTGGCTCGAGGCCAACGCGGCGCATTCCTCGTTCGAGGGCTTCTATGGTTTTTTCCACAACGAAAACTCTGGCATAGTGCTTAGATTCTGCCGGAACGATGATCCAAGGGGCGTGGCTGGTATCGGTACGTTGAAGCATTTGATCGACGGCCACTTCGTATTTGGGGCGAAGAGCCCTATTACCCCAGTCTTCATCGGTTAGTTTCCAGCGTTTGAGCGGATTATCGCGACGACCCTCAAAACGAAGAAGCTGTTCTTGTTCTGAGATGTGGAGAAAGAATTTAACGAAGATGACGCCTTCGGCTGCCATCGATCGCTCAAAGTCGTTGATCTCGCCGTAGGCGCGCTCCCACGAAACCTCATCAATGAGTTGCTCTACTCGCTCAACGAGAACGCGGCCGTACCACGTACGATCGAGTACGACCATACCGCCGTTGCCGGGGATGGAACCAAAGAAGCGCCAGAGAAAGTGGTGCCGTTGGTCGTTAGGACTCGGCGTAGCAAAAGAATCAACGCGATAGTGGCGCGGATCGAGCGGAGATACCAAGCGACGAATCGCTCCGCCTTTACCCGACGCATCCCATCCTTCAAAGAGGATTAAGAGGGGAGGTCCGATACGGTCGCCGATCAGCCCTCCATTAACGAGGCGCAGATGAAGTAAGTGCTGTTGAGCCCGAAGTAATCGTGCCTCGGCCTCTGGTTTTGATAACGAAGCGCTGAGATCTATCGATGCAAGGTCAAGGGGCATGACTCCATTCAACCCCACACAGCCGAGGTCTGTGTGGGGTTGAGAAAATGGTTTAGGCCTCGTGGCGACCGTAGATACCGAGGTGGGCCCCTGCGGCAATGACGCCACCTACCAAAGGAGCCACAATAAAGAGCCACACTTGGCTCAACGCGGCGCCACCCACAACGAGAGCCGGACCGAAGCTTCGGGCAGGGTTGACGGAGGTGCCGGTGAGCGGGATTCCAAAGAGGTGGATAAACGTAAGCGTCAGACCGATCGCAACGCCAGCCGTGAGCGCGTTACCGATCTTCGACGTAACCGCCAAAATGACAAAGACAAAGACTGCCGTCAAGATCACTTCAATTAAGAATGCAGCGCCCATGGAGATATGGGTCAGTGACCTGCTTGCGTAGCCGTCGGCGCCAAGCCCTGTGGTCGTCCGGTTGTACAGGGGTGAACCGGAGAAAACGCCCCAGAGCAGGAGGGCTCCTGTGATGCCACCAGCGAACTGGGCTACCCAGTAGCTCAGACCCTCGATAATGCTCATTCGGCCCGAGATCACGGCACCAATGGTGACGGCGGGGTTCACATGGCAACCCGAAATTGCTCCAATGGTGTAAATCAATCCTAAGAGTACGAGGCCGAAGGCCAGGGCAGTGGTCACGACGCCGACCCCGACGTTTCCGCCGTCAAGTTTGAAACCAAACATCAAAGTTGCGACGCCGCAAGCAAAAAACACCAAGATTGCAGTGCCGAGAAATTCAGCAATGAGACGCTTTATGAGTGACATGGACACCTCCCGATACCTCGTCCCTTGTCGGCCGAGTTCCAATTCGAGATGTTAAATGGAATCTATTTGAAATTGGTGGATCCGCTCAGGAAGGCGACCAAGTAAAGCGTGGAGCCCGTCGTTCCCGAAAAGCCGCTACCCCCTCGGCGAGGTCGCCGGCTTCCCGAGCAGTTGCTTCCCACGCCTCTATCGTGGTGTTGTTGGCGTGGCCATGGGCCACCACTTCGTTGAGTACCGATTTCGTGGCTAGCTGGGTAAGCAAGGATTTTGTTGCCATGGAGTTGGCTAATGCGGTGATGACACCGTCGAGTTCGTTATCCTCGACGAGGATGTCAACCAGTCCGAGATCAAAGGCGGTCGTTGCCCCAAAGAGTTCGCCGGTAAACACCAGACGCTTGGTATGCGATGGGCCAATGAGCGAGGCGATTCGAATCAGCGCTGCTGACGGGTAGGTCACACCTAATTTCGAGGGAGTGATACCAAAGGTGGCTGAGCGGGTAGCGACGCGAACATCACAGGCCACGGCCAACTGCACGCCACCGCCAACGCAACTACCTTCGATGGCAGCGATGGTGGGACGAGAAAAGGCCGTAAGGGCTTTGTCGGCACGTGTATTTCGTTCCCGGTATCCATCTTCAACCCCGGCGTCAGCGAGGGATCCCGCGACATCATTAATATCAGCCCCGGCACAGAAGTGCCCGTCGGCACCTCTGAGAATAAGGACGCGGATATCATCGCGTGCGGCGCTCTCGAGAACACGGGGTAGGTCTTGCCACATCTCCATGGAGAGTGCATTGCGCCGAGCTGGGTTGTTAAGCGTTACCGTGGCAATCTCATCGTCAATGTCAAGGAGTAGTTGTTTCGTCACGAATGTACGTCCTTCCAAGATGGTCAAGAAATTCTCGGCCCCTCACCGCAACACGGTAGTAAATCCGTAGTTTCTTGCTCGTTCTTTACATAATCTTGCAAATCGCAAACTTACAATCAACATGAGAGCGAACTCTGCTAACCTGTGAGTCCGGTCAAGAACAGTCTCGACCGTGAGTTGCTCTGCTTTTTCGCGTGATTGTTTCGCTCGGGTGTAAGAGTAACTGCCCAACAGAAACGGAATATCCGCGCCATGGCGTCTAACGAATCCCCCTCCTTTGCTGACCTCGGACTGAGTCACGACCTCATTGAAGTTCTCAAGACCAAGTCCATTACCCACCCCCTACCCATTCAGGCATCGACGATTCCTGACGCCCTCAAGGGCCGCGATATCTCAGGGAAAGCACCGACCGGCTCGGGTAAAACCTTGGCCTTCTCTTTGCCGTTGGTGTCGCATATAAAGAAGTCAAAGCCGAAGCGCCCTTCTGGCCTCGTGCTGGCTCCTACGCGAGAGCTCGCGAATCAAATTGCCAAGGACCTTATTCCTTTGGCTAAAACGAAGGGTCTCTTCGTGCACGCCTTCTATGGTGGCGCAGGGTACGGACCCCAGATCAAGGCACTGGAGCGACGCGTCGACATTGCCGTTGCTTGTCCCGGTCGGCTCGAAGACTTGTTGCAAAGTGGTTACCTAACCTTGGAGGATGTCGCCTTCGTCGTCATTGATGAAGCCGACCGTATGGCGGACATGGGCTTCTTGCCCTCGGTCAAGCGCATCTTGAACCAGACCAACAAGAAGCGCCAGACCTTTTTGTTCTCGGCCACCCTGGATGGCGCCGTTGACGCACTCGTTCGTGATTATCAGAACGACCCCGTCATCCACGAGTTCATGCCTGAAGACGATGAGACCGGGACCATGACACACAAATTTGTGTACTTGACCCCCGATGCACGTGTTGACCGCACAGCAGAAGCGATAAGCGAGCACGGCTCATCCGTCGTGTTTGTTAGAACCCGCCACGGGGCGGACCGTCTTTCCAAGCAGCTGAGTCACCATGGTATTCGGGCAGCTGCGATTCACGGCGACCGTAGCCAAGCGCAGCGTGAACGAGCTTTGAAATCATTCAGTAAAGGCGAAGTCCAAGCACTTATTGCTACGGACGTTGTTGCTAGAGGCATTCATGTTGACGCGGTTGCTTGCGTGGTTCACTATGACCTCCCTCAGGATTCCAAGGACTACGTTCACCGCTCAGGCCGTACGGCTCGCGCCGGGGCTGACGGCGAAGTCGTTGCGCTCGTGATCCCTGAGTCCAACCGACTCGCTGCCCAGATCGTAAATCAGTTGCAGCTCAGCCCGCAGATTGAGGGAACGCAACCTGAAATTAGGCCGCGCCCCCAGAAGCCTCGCTCAGGTGGTTCGAGTCACCGTGGCAGCGGTCACTCCCATAGTGGCGGTGGTCAAGGGGGTGGACGCCCCGGCGCTCGCGGCAAGGGTGGACGCCCCGGCGCTCGCGCTGGTAAAGCTGGCGCGGGCGGACCCTCGGCACGGCGCAAGGGTCCTCGCAAGGCTTCCTGAGTGATGGCCGCTCAACCTGAGGGTTGAGGGTCCATCGACATCCAGCGCAATGCTGCGCTGAATCGCTCCGCGACGGGCTCTACCGTAACGCGGTCAAGCACTTCGAGGCGGGGGATGCGGAGCTGGCGCTGCGCCCATTTGGGGAGTAGCGCCTGTGCTGCGCTAACTAGCGTGATGTGGGCCGCTAATTCGTGCGGGAGTCGTCGGACTCCTCGCAAGACAAAGTTACGAGCTTGCCTGGCTTCTTCTGTGAATTCCAACTCGGGTTGGATGGCCACAAAGTAGTCGGCAAGCTCTTGACGAGTTGTCGGTACCCACTCAGCACCAAGGCTGTAGGCGATTCGACTCATCTCCAAGAGATAATGGTCTTTATCGGAGTCATGTAACGCCAGGGTTCCGTAACGCTCAGCTCCGGCCAAGAATGACGACACCTCTGCGGCGTGTACCCAGGTGAGTAAATCCGGATCATTTGCGCTGTAGGGGCGTCCATCCGGGCTTACGCCATTCACGCGGGCATGGACAGCCTTGACGGTCGCGATCGCTGATTCGGCATCGCTGCGACTCCCAAAACTCGTGACGCCAATAAAGAAAGCGGTTCGTTCCATGCGACCCAGTGGATCTTGCCGGTACCGTGAGTGCTGCGCGACTCCAGCCATCGCTAAGGGGTGAAGCATTTGGAGTAGTAGGGAAGCAAAACCACCAATCACCATCGAGGGTAGGTCACTATGCACCTGTCGCACGATCGAGTTCGGGGAGAAATAAGCGTCTGCTTCGTCCATGCACGGTGGTGGTGGGTCTGTGGGGAGTCCAATGGATTTGCGCAGGCCTTGGTAAAGATTGGATTGGAGATTCGAGATAGCCGAGGACGTAAGTCGTTCGCCGTGCTGGCGTGCGGTTTCTATTGAGGTCTTTAACTCCACAGGCTCACCCTAGAGGTAGCTCAGCAAGAAGCGATCACGTCGTGGGCACGTCAAGGTCTGGTTCATCAAGCAAGGTTGCGTACTCAAGCGCTGCACGAATCTCGGCGGTGATGGTGAGCTCAGCGAATATCAACGATGGATCCGGTGTCGTCAATCCATCGCACGTAGGTGCCTTAGCCATCAGCGCTCCAGTTGGGGAGATAATTTGACTAGCACCAAGCAGGGATGTCGATGGGTTGATCCCACATTGCCCCGCCATTACCCAAAACTGCGCGCTAGCTAAGGCGTTGGCTCGATACCAAAGGTCCCAGGTTGGTGCTCCTGGAATGTCATAGGCGGCTGGCTCAAGGACTAATTCGACTCGAGCCTGTCGGAGGGCGGCTTGGGTTTCGCGAAAGTCTCCATCGAAGCAGGTGACGAGGCCCACTCGACCCAATTCATCGTCTTCATAAACGGTAATTCCGGATCCTGCCGCAAAGACGAGATGCTCACCCGTTAATGGGTAGGGCTTAAATTTTCTGTGCGTTGCTGCGAGATCGCCGTCTCGGTTGAAGAGCGTCGCAGTATTAAAAATATGGCTACCGTCTCGTTCAGGAACGGTACCAGCGTGAACCCAGATGGCTCGCTCTTTGGCCTTGGTGGCGAGCGCCTGTAAGAGCGGACCATCGAGAGCTTCGGCAAGCGCCTGTGCATCCTTAGCCAAGGTCGATGGGTTGTAGCCCATAGACCACAGCTCAGGTAGGACGACAAGATCGACACCACTGCCAGCCGCGCGGTCAATCATGTCTAGCGCCGTTGCGAGATTTTTTACCCCATCACCAGGGGTGGGTAACCACTGCGCCGCGGCAACTTTCAATCCATCTCGCATCATCACAGGATAGAGGGCTCAGCCTCAGACGAGCTTCGACCGTTCGAGGGCAGCTTGAATCGTAAAGGCCGTCCGTAGTGGTCCTTCTAAACTGCTCAGAAGGTCTTCATGCTCGGCAGGAATCTGGGCGCCAACGCTCACCTTGGTTGATTGAGCCAGCGTTCCAAAGAACCAGTACTTATTCTGGTGGTTCAAGAAGCTTTGAAAGCAGTCGCGTAATTCGATGAACAGCCAGCTGATCTGAGGAGCGAATTCACTCGATACCTCTTGGTAATCAGTGGGCCACGTGCTGAAATTACCGGAGCGTACAGTGCTAATTCGTACGTCGGCTCCTTGGAAGTTTTCCGCGGCGCCGATAGCGCCTGACGCGATCTTTTCGGCTATCACTTCGAGACCATGCCGAATCGCAACTACATCAATGGTCTGGTCGAATTCTTCGGCCCAAATCTCGGACTCTTCGTCAAAGCGTTCATCATTCATGAAGGCTCCCTCCTGCTACCGACGTTCATGATGCAATATGGCTGTGACAACCATCGTGAGTCGATAACACCGTAAGATGCTGACATGGCTTGGAGCGCACCGCGTAGGCGTGCGAGCGTGAACAATCTGTTTTCACTTACCGAGCGGCAACGCTGGGCCGTCACGATGGCTTTGGGTTCGGGACAGGAGGCACTTGGCGCCTTCATGCAGTGGCGAGAGGGTGTCATCTTTGACGACTTACCGGTAGCCGAGCATCGCCTTTTGCCGCTGGCCTCACAAAATCTCGAAGAGATTGAATCGCTCAAAGACGATGACCTCATCGCTAAGTTCACGAAGGCGAGTCGGGTGTATTGGTTAAAGAGTCAATTGAGAACTCGTGCCGCGGCCCGAATGATTTCACAGTTACACGCGCGTGGTATCCCTTCTATGTTGATTAAAGGCTCTGCCGTGGTTTGGCATATGGACGGCGATCTTCGCTCGCGACCTATGCATGACATTGACCTACTAGTCAGGCCAGAGCATGTGGCTGCTGCTCTCGAAGCCTTCCTTGATGCTGGCTTTACGCTGGATGGAGTATCGATGTCTAGCCGTGACTTATTGCTTCTCATGGAGCATCGCCATGCGATTGGCCTTAGGGATCCCGATGGTATGGAAATTGATCTCCACTGGCATCCCGTTGCTTGCTCCCGGAATGAGCAAACAGCAGAGCGATTCTGGAGCAGAGCGGTTCAGGGATCGCTGGTGGGCTCACCGTGTCTCGTTGCCTCACGAGAAGATTGTCTTGTGCATGCCATAGCCCATGCCTTTGGTAACCGGCCCTTTGTAGAGTCGCGATGGATTGCGGACGTCTACATACTCGCTACTAGGTCGGCACTACCCTTCGAATGGGACGACGTCATTACGACGGCAAGGATCACGAGAACCCAAGAAGTTGTTCGCCAAGCACTGCTTGTAGCGATGGAGTCGACTGACTTGTTCGTTGCCGATTTAGTTTTCCAGAGACTCAAGAGCGCGTCATCACTGGAGCGATTCGTCGCGCGACCTCGCTTGGGCAACGATGGCTCAGCGCGGCCCGCCACGAGGACGGAGTGTTTTCTTGACGCCTACGATGAGTATCTCTCCGGAGACATCAAGCAGGTGGGCGGCATGGATCGCCTTCGGGGCTTTCTCAGCGATTGGTGGTCCCTTGGCTCGGGCTCGGTGCTCTCGCATGCATTGTTCGTAGCCCTTGGGCGACCGCCGTGGCTACGGCGAAGGCTGAGAGTATCCGAGCTACCTTTCACCACGCAAGAGCGCTACCTACAGGTCGGTGAGCGACTCTGGTTCACGCTTGGGGCCGATGGGGTCGATCACCTACTTCGCGGCTGGTCCAATCCTGAGCCCCATGGCACATGGTCACAGGGATCGGAATCAAATCTTCGCTTAGGCCTTCGCGACGCGAAGGGTCTTGTCCTGACCGTGACACCATTTTTGGCCCCCGGTCACTCACGAGTGGACCTTGAGGTGGTGGTAAATAACCGATACAGCCGACGCTTTATGTTGGAAGGCCAGGTATGGGAGACCAGGGAATTGCGAGTAGACCTTCCCCCGGGGCTCATTCACGGTGATGCCAACACTGATATTCGATTCGTCATCCGTCGGCCCATGAGTCCGGCGGAAGCATGTTTTGAGCCAGGAACACGACCCATCGGTGTGTCTCTAGCGAGTATCGAGACTTACTAAGTCTGGCGAGGACCTTGTTGCATTTGTATCGTCTTACGGGCAAGAGCTAGGTAGTTCTTATGCATCCTTGTGATATCGCGAGTCCAGTTGGCATCGTGGATTCGGCGCTCTAGGGTGACGTCGTCGATAACTGCAACGCTAAAACCTGCCCTTTTCGTCCGTATGTACCACTCCATGTATTCGGTTCCTGCGAGTTCAGGTTCGGTTGTTTGGCCACCCGATGCAAGGTAGAACCTACGCCTCACGGTGAGATTCCCGGCCACTGATCCCGGTTCGGGCTTGGAGAAGACTTCGGTGCTACCGGTTTCAGAAGTTCGAGATTCGAAAAGCACCATGGATCCGATAACAGCAATGGCTGCATCATCAATACGAAGTGCGTGCTCGTGTAGTTCGAGGCGTCTTGATGTCATCCGATCATCGGCATCAAGGAACGAGATGAGGTCACCGTTTGCATGAGATGAACCGAGGTTGCGCGCAACGCCAACACCAGAGGCTTTCTGGCTAAGCACCGTAACGCCACGAGATCGGGCAAGCTCAGCACTGTGGTCAGTCGAGCCATCATCGACAACAATGATCTCTAAGGGTGGCATGGTCTGGGCAATGCAGCTATCGATTGCCTCGAGGAGATAATTCGCACCATCTCTCACCGGAATGACAACGCTCACGCTGAGTGGATCGGTCATGGCTGACTCGTTTCGTTCCTTGCCGCTTTGGATCGCTGAAGATGAGCGTGCACACTCTTGAGATAGCCCTCTGATCGCCCACGAGGGTTTGCATGTACGGCCGAGAGGGGATATTGGCGATAGGAAAAAATGAGGTCCTCAATGTTGTAGATGATGGAACCGGATCGCTCCAGACGAGCCGCGAGGTCCAGATCTTCGCCAAAGCGCAATGATTCATTAAAGCCTCCCGTCGCCCGGAAGGTTTCTACGGTCATAAAGAGCAGCCCAGTCGAAACGGGGTTTCGAGCTTTCGAATACTTAAGGGGGACTGCTCCGTGCTCGAAGTAGCGGAGCGTACCCATGATCACATCACCCCTATCTCCGACAAGGCTAATTCGAGGATCGACCCCTTGTAATTCGCAAATATCATCAGCATCAAAAAACCAGACGAGAGGTGTCGTGATCATTGTTACGCCAAGGTTGCGAGATGCCGAAGGACCTTGGGGGCCGGCACCCGTCGTGGCGGCGCTTCGGAGGCGCAGGCCCCATTGATTAGCCGTTATTGCTGCCACCGATACCGAGTTGTCGCTTGAAGCGTCGTCAATAAGAATAACTTCGCGAATTCCTTCGACCTTTGCCAAACTCGCTATGGCATCGGCGATGAAAGGTTCCGCGTTGTGAACGGGCATGACAACGGTCACAGGCTTTTCTTGCCATAGATAGGTGCTCACCCGACTTCCTCGAGGATTTGCTTGAGTTGGCGGGGAGCCTCATGGCGGTCAGTCCCCAATTCGACAGAAAAACAGGGGAGTGATCGGAGGATCGCTCCTATCGTGCCAATGGTTTCTGGACGAATTGCTCTGAGTTGGAAGGCGGTACTTGGCACCAATGCCTGAGCAGCGACGATGGAAGCAATTCGAACGGCTGGTTGGGGTGCGGTGCCAAGGTGAGGGAACACAACGCCAACGAGTTCGAGGGAGTTGACTATTTGATGAGGGAACTCTGCCGCGAAGTCGAAGATGGTTTTATCGTCTTCGGCTCGTATCGCCACCACGGCACGCTGGAGACTTGGAAAGTAGTCAACCGACGATGGTGAGAGTTTGCCCGCCCCGTAGAGATTAATTGCTTTGGGCACAGGGGTATTGCTGATAAGCGTGTAGTCATCTGATACGTACTGCCAGCCGGCATCAAGACAGGCGATGGCTGATGTTGACTTACCAGTCCCACCAGGGCCAATGATTAAGAGCCCCTTGCCATCACAACCCACAGCAGCTGCGTGGACGAGTGCTAAACCGTGATGAGCGCTGATCCAATGGAAGAGATGGATGAGCGGCGCTGATTGCTCCCACGATGGTAGAAGCGCAAGTTCTCTAATCCAAAAAAGACCTCGTTGGCTTTGGCGATCCCACATAGAGAGCATGGTTGCCTCGGGTGTATACGAAAAAGTAATTCCATCGTCATCAACTGCGTAGAGGCAACCATCTACTGAAAAGCTCGTTGAGCGAAGATCGACCACCTCATCCGTGCCATCGGGGAGGGGGCCTGCCATGACGCGAACCTGCGTAGCTGCTGTGTCTCCCTCGATCCATCGCGACCGAAGAGGGTTCAAGATAGTAGTTGCGAAAGCATTGTTATGCAGGCTTAGGCCAATGCGGTTTTCACCGATGAGTAGGTCTTGATGGATAACACCACCATGGGGATCACGGTGTTCGAAATTTGACCAGAGCGTCTCGAATTGTGTGCGTCGTCGTGATCTCGTCACGAGTCCTTGGGTCCTGGGTCACTATCGTTTCGTATGGTGAAACCTTCGGCTTCATAGTCAATATCGTGGATGGGATCTGCGAGCAGCATGTCAGCCATATCGGTGAATTTTGTGATGCCGAGCGGACCCGTCTCAGATTCGTCAGGTGATCGAGTTGTCAGGGCACTGTCGGTCAAGTCGATCAGCTCCTCCGCAGCGAGCCATGCCAAAATCTCGGAGCGGTTCTCCTGGTTCGTCAAATCACCAATGGCTACACCAGCGGTCAGTTGTTCCCACAGCGCGGTAGCTTCTGGGGGAAACGAATAGTAGGCGCCGGTTTTCATGTGGATAACAACCGCTTCTCCATCAAAGATCTCTGAAATGACCTCCAGGGCGTCAATCGTGTATTCAGGTTCTTGCGACATAGTGAAGCTCCGTCAATGAGATTGTGCTGGTCGAAACCAGGGGGTAGGACTACCGTGATGATAGAAGGTAAATCAAGGCGGCGTCTCAGAAACTGAGCCTATGCAACGGCCCAACCCCTATGGGGAGGCCAAACGTGGCCAGCATAATATTTTCGCTTGGTGCCGCACGTTAGGATGTCGCGTTCTCTAAAGGGTCGCCGCGAGCTCTGAGAATGCGTTTTCGGGTGGCCTCAAGTAGCCCCTTGGCTCGAGCGTCATCAAGGTTGCTCGTGACGGAATCGCCATGTTGGTGGTAGGGAAAAATGAGATCGTCGATCCAGCGAATGCGCTAGCCCCGCTCAATAAGGGGTAGGCGAGGATCGGGCGCGGTCAGCTCGCAAATATCGTCAGCGTCAAAAAAACCTCAAGATATTGCCCAAGGAAGTGTGAGTCCCGAGGTTACGAGATTCGGCAGCGCCAAGCGCTTGCTTCCCATCGGCGTCGATGACCCGTAGAGGTAAACCAAGCGTTGTTACCAAACCTTGGACAAGCGCCAGGGTCCCATCCGTCGAGTGGTCATGTACCACCACGATTGCAAGAATGTGATCAAGACCTCGGAAGCTTTCCAGTGTTTCTTGTATGAAGGACTCCGCATTGCGCGCCGCAATAATTACGCAGACTTGGCTCGATGACAACACCGCATTCTAGGGAGCAGGTTTTGATCAAGCGTGGAGCGCTCAGGCGTCAGGGAAGGGAGGGTGCTGCTGATTGGCCAGCGCTACAACATTGTGGTCGAGAATGATAACATAGCGATGTCGGAGCCGCGTTCCGAGTATCAACCCTTGGGGACGCCCTAGGCTCACAGTGGGAGTGGATGCAAGTGGCGAGCTTGGGTATGAAAACCATGGTCGCCACTATCGCGGCAAGAAATTACCTTGCCTCTGTGTTACTTCTCGCCGAGTCCACCCTCAGCGTTCATCCCGAAGCGCAGTTCTCGGTCTTAGTGACTGACGCGCTTGAGTGCGATCTCGAAGGACTTCGGAAGCGGTTTCCGGACTTCACGTGGATTGGCGCAGACGCCTTAGGGATTGAGCCTTCTTTGCTTTCAAGAATGGCTTTTTACTATGGCATTACTGAGTTCGCCACCGCGCTGAAGCCGTGGCTGCTACGGCACCTTCTCCGTGAAGCTGAGGTTGTCATTTTCCTAGACCCCGATATCGAGGTTTTTGGTGAGTTGGGCGAGATGGAAGGCCTCGCGCGCACACACGACATCGTCCTTACGCCCCACGTGCTGAACCCCGTACCTCGAGATACATCAGCGATAGCTGAAGAGAACTTTTTGCTGTCGGGTCAGTTCAACCTCGGCTTCATCGCCGTTTCGAGGGCTGCACATCGTTTTCTCGATTACTGGAGCGAGCGCCTGGAGCGCCACTGCCTGATTCGAGTCGAGGCGGGGTACTTCACTGATCAGCGATGGGTAGATGCTGTCCCGAGTCTCTTCGAACACGTTGTGGTTCGCAATGCCGGTTGGAATGTGGCGTATTGGAATCTCCATGAACGTGACCTTGTCGACACCGGAGCGCCGGGTCCTTCAGGGCGAGGCTCCTTTTTGGTCAATGGGGAAGCACTTTGCTTCTTTCACTACAGCGGTCATCGAGCAACGGAGGCCTTAGTAGCTACCGCGCACAACCCAACACTTCCCATCGATATCGCCGGTGATCACGCCCTTAGAAAAATTTTTATAGAGCGTTCCCGCCGCATTTTGGCGATGGAGCTTCCCGTTGAGCCCTACCGATGGGGATATTTCCCGGATGGAAGAGTGATCTCTCCCGCGCTTCGCGTGGCGTACTGGATGGAGGTTGATCACGCCTCGAGCAGAGGTAAAGCCCTACCTCCTTCCCCGTTCGACCAAGAAGGTTCGAAAGCTAGTGATGAGTGGTGGAGCGAGCGTATCGATTTTGACCTTCCCCGCATCGCACTCGCTTGGGCTCGGTATCAACCTGACGTAGCTGCGAGCTTCGGTGCAATCAATCACGATAACGTTCGATGGCTCCCGCGAGCGTTACTCGACGATGAAAGTTTCCTCGCGGTCGCTCGTCAACAGGATCTTGATGTCCTGAGATCCATGCTCCCTAGTGTCTCAAGGAGCAAACCGGGTATCAATCTGATCGGCTACCTGCGAGGCGAATTTGGGCTCGGGTCCCATGCGAGAAGTTTGGGAGCGGGTGTGCTCACCGCAGGCATCCCTCTCGGGTTGGTGGCTCTCAGCGCACCAAATATTTCTCGCGAGGCCCCAGCGTTACCTGGGCGTGAAGCACTCGCCTACAAGGTAAATATGGTCTGTGTTAATGCTGACGCGCTGCGTTCACTGGAGAACGATGGGTTATGGGGCCAAATCGAGGCGAAGCCAACCGTTGGTGTTTGGAATTGGGAGTTAGGGTCCATGCCCGGATCTATGGTTCGGATCTCTGGTCTCCTCGACGAGATTTGGTGCGGTTCTCACTTCGCGGCCGATGCGATTCGAAGCTCGGGAGCACAGTGCGAGGTGCTTGTACATCCCCTCTGTTTAGAAGTTCCTCGTGCGACGCGTCTCGTGCGTAGTGATCTAGGCCTTGACGAGGATCGATTCTTGTTCTCCTTCTCCTTTGACTTTGGGTCGGTGGCCAAGCGTAAGAATCACATCGGTTTGATCCGCGCGTACCGTAAAGCCTTCAGCGACGATGGCTCCACGGGCCTCGTACTTAAAGTCATGAGGGCTACGCCAAAGCACATAAAAGAACTTCAAGAGGTAATTGGAAACCGAAGCGATATCACGGTGGTGACCGGCCATTGGAGCGAGGCCCAGATGCGGGCCTTCTATCAACTGAGCGATTGCTACGTCTCGCTTCACCGAAGTGAGGGGATTGGCTTGACGATGGCATCGGCAATGCTGGCTGGAACGCCCGTTATTGCCACGGGGTGGTCAGGCAATATGAGCTTCATGGATGAGGCAACCGCAGTCTTGGTTCCCTATGAGATGCGCCCTGTTGGCGAGGGTTGCGATCCTTACCCTGCTGATTCTCTATGGGCGGAACCCAATGAGGAATTCGCGGTGCTCAGCATGCAAGGTCTGGCCCATGACCCAGAAGCCGCGAAGAAACTCGGCGAACGGGGACGCGATCATCTGCGCTCGATCGCGTCGCCCGAGATCGCAGCATCATGGATTATGAATAGATATGAAACCTTGGCAACCGCGAAGGGCTCCCGACGCTCACGCGTGAAAGCGACCACATGAAACGACCTAAGCCCCTGACGTCTTACGCCCAAAATCGGGAAGATGTTCTCCTGGCGCGAGCCTTTCAGCCTTGGCAGAAAACGGGATTCTGGATTGACGTTGGCGCCGGCCATCCTCGCGAAGGATCAGTGACGGCACTCTTCAGCGATTTTGGATGGCGTGGCCTCAATATCGAGCCGCTCGAAGCCGAGTATGCCCTCCTCTGCCGCGATCGCCCGAACGACATCAATGTCAAGGTTGCTGTGGGATCAACCGCGGGCAGCGCCGTACTCTATGCGGGCCCACCAGAGAATCGTGGCATGTCCACGCTTGTCAAGGAGTATGGGGAAGCCCTCTTGGAGACAGGATTTGAAAAGATTGTGGTCCCTGTCGTCACGCTCGAGCAACTTGTTTCTGAATATATTCATGGATCGGTTGACTTTTTAAAGATTGACGTGGAGGGATACGAAGCATCAGTTTTAGAAGGTGTAGATCTTAGGGCCTTGCGACCAACAGTGATTATGGTCGAGGCAACGAAACCAGGTACCTCGACGCCCTCTCATGAAGTATGGGAGCCGTTGATTATTCGCCAGGGCTATCGCTTCGCGTTATTTGACGGTCTTAATCGGATTTACGTATCGGAGCTTGCTGATCCATCGTTCTTGGCAGCCCTATCAACGCCAGTAAATGTCTTGGATGAATACCTTCTCTATGAGACCCGTCTCGAAATTGCAGCCGGCCTTGCAGCCACCAACAGCCAACTACGTCTTCGGGACGAAACGATCAGTGAACTCGAAGAGCGCTTAGATCGAAGCAACGCCTACCTCGTGGCATCGCAGCGACGTTGCGCGGATGCTTTAGAGCAGGTCGAAGCTATTGCACCCATGTTGAAGGCCATCGAATCTCGTCTCAGTTATCAAGCCGTACATGCCGTCACGAATCGACTAGCCCGGCATCCTTGGCTGTTCCGGAGACTGCGTAGTCTGGTTGCGATATTTTTCAAATACGAGAATGCCGACTAGGCACACAGAGCTCGAGATGCCCTGGCGTTTTTTGGGCAAGGACTATGCAAGATCCAGGTAATTGTTGACTGCTGCGCTTTTTAGCGCAGGCGTAGTAAACCCGAACTTGCTCTCGGGTAGTTGAGCAACCATGTTCGTTTGATCTATCTCTACTGTGTCGAGGTAAGTCATGTCGGGGTCAAGCGGCTCGTTTGGAATCATGTAGCCACTGCCATACAGCGTGAAGTCTTCAATGCCTTTACCGCTCAACACCTGAAACAGAAGCGCCGCGACCGAAACAGCGTTGTCAACCTCAACCAAGACACTGCCAATCGCTTGGTTAATCGGACGCGAGTACGTGTCGTTCCACGTAACCGCTCGGTTGTAAGCGCTTGTAACATCTTCATCTTCACACCTAAACTTGGCCTCGTCGGTGTACTCAGCACGAATCTTCTTGCCGTTGACTTTGACGTCTGCTGCCCACATAAGTTGGTCCATTGGTGTGTCCTTACTTCTTGGGTCC
>CAIQWC010000044.1 GCA_903875425.1 uncultured Actinomycetes bacterium
ATGTACTTGGTGGGAGTAATAGGCATGGTTACAACCTTTCTGCGACGGTGTCGCCGATCTCGATGGTTGAAGCGGTTTGAGCGGCAGGATCAAAGGCAAACTCGCGCACAATGGCTTCAATGCGCTGCGCTGCGGCATCCTCGCCGAGGTGTCGGAGCATAAGGGCTCCTGAGCTGATCGCGGCCAGCGGATTCGCCTTGTTTTGGCCGGCGATATCGTGTGCTGAACCGTGAACGGGTTCAAACACTGATGGGCCGGTGCGCTCTGGGTTCAGATTCGCAGAAGACGCAAACCCAATTCCTCCAGAAACTGCCCCTGCAAGGTCCGTCAAGATGTCACCAAAGAGGTTGTCGGTCACGATGACGTCGTAGCGACCAGGTTGCTCCACCATGTAGATGCACGCCGCATCAATGTGGTTGTAGTCAAGGGTGACGTCGGGGTAGGAACGGGCCACCTCAGTGACGGTGCGATCCCAAAGGTCACCCGAAAAGGTCAAGACGTTGGTCTTGTGTACCAAGGTGAGCTTCTTTCGGGGACGAGATCGAGCCAATTCGAAGGCAAAGCGAGCGCAACGCTCTACACCAAAGCGAGTGTTCACTGAACCTTGGGTTGCGATCTCATGTGCCGTGCCCTTGCGCAAGAAGCCACCTTCTCCAGCGTAGGTGCCTTCGGTATTTTCGCGGATCACCACAAAGTCACAACCTTGGGCAATGGATCCCGGCACCCCCGTGAAGGGACGAAGGTTGATGTAGGTGTCAAAGGCAAAACGCATTTTCAGTAAGAGGCCACGCTCAAGCGTTCCCGACGGGATGGAGGTGTCTCCAATCGCCGGACCGACGGCTCCAAGCAAAATTGCGTCATAGGTACGCAACTGCTCCAAGGTCTCATCGCTCAGTACTTCGCCGTCTCGCTGGTAGCGACCAGCTCCCAGATCAAAGTCCGTGGTGTCAATCGGTACCCCTGCAGCACGGATGACCTTGATGGTCTCCGCGGTGACTTCAGGGCCAATACCGTCGCCGCCGATGACGGCGATCTTGTGGGTGCCACTCACGTTGCTTGTCTCCTTGAATTCCATAGGGGTCCGAATGTTAAAAAACCGTCCACCACGGTGGACGGCGAAGGGCACGCGGCTTAGCGCGTGCCTATCTAATAGTTACGTCACATCCAGCGTGCTTCACAGCCTCCAGTCTCCCAAAGCAGGCGCCGTTGGTCAATTCCGGCCCAATTGGAAGCACCTGGAGGCACCCGATCAGCCAGCAGGTAGCCTTAGCACCTTAACTTCCAGTGTTTTTGGAGACTTCTTCATGAGTGACACACCTACCAAACTGACCCAAGCAACCTACGATCGCCTCAGCGCGGAAGTAGAGGACCTCACGACCCGCGGTCGTATCGAGATTGCTAACCACATCGAAGCTGCTCGCGCCCTTGGCGACCTTTCAGAGAACGGCGACTACCACGCCGCCAAGGACGCCCAGGGAAAGATGGAGGCCCGCGTTCGCCAACTCCAAGCACTGCTCAAGACGGCCATCATTACCGAATCCGGACACGATGGATCCAGCGTTATCGAAGGATCGGTGGTCACCATTCGCTACGTCGGTGACGATGAAGACGACACGCAGGACTACTTCGTTGGATCCATCGAAGAACGCCAAGGTGGCCTTCCCGTTGCGTCACCATCAGCACCGCTTGGTTCGGCCCTCTTGGGCCGCGCTGTCGGAGAGATCGTTGAATACCAAGCCCCCGGTGGGGGGCTCCAAGTTGAGATTGTGAGGATTGGCTCATGAGCCCACGCACGCTGTCCGAGAAGATTTGGGACGCCCACGTCGTCCACAAAGGAGTTGAAGAGCCTGACTTGGTCTTCATCGACCTTCACCTCATCCACGAGGTCACCTCGCCCCAGGCCTTTGATGGCTTACGCCTCGCTGGCCGCAAGGTCCGTCACCCCGAGCTAACCCTCGCCACTGCTGACCACAACGTCCCCACTACCGATATCGATAAGCCCGTCGCCGACCCCATCTCGGCCAAGCAACTCGACGTCCTCGACGCCAACACTGCCGAGTTCGGCATCATCTGCTACCCCATGGGCCACAAAAACCAAGGCATTGTCCACATCATGGGTCCCGAGCAGGGCTACACCCAGCCGGGCATGACCATTGTTTGTGGCGACAGCCACACCTCAACCCATGGAGCCTTTGGTGCCTTGGCCTTTGGTATTGGCACCTCTGAAGTGGAGCACGTACTCGCGACCCAAACTTTGCCGCAGTTGCCAGTAAAGACGATGGCCGTTGAGGTTCAAGGTTCGCTGCCTCGTGGTGTCAGCGCCAAAGACTTAGTCCTCGCCATCATCGGCAAGCTCGGTACCGGTGGCGGCATCGGCCACATCATCGAATACCGTGGCGAAGCCATTCGAGGGCTCTCCATGGAGGGCCGTATGACCGTGTGCAACATGTCCATCGAAGCAGGCGCTCGCGCTGGCCTCATCGCTCCCGACGAAACCACCTTCGCCTACGTCAAGGGTCGCGACCACGCCCCCAAGGGCGAAGACTGGGACAAGGCCGTCGAGTACTGGAAGACCTTGGTCACTGACGACGACGCCGTCTTTGACACCGTCGTCACCTTGGATGCCTCCACGCTCGTGCCAGCGGTTACCTGGGGCACCAACCCCGGCCAGGTCGCCTTCATTGATTCAGTCGTGCCCGGCCCCGATGACTTCACCACGGCTTCTGAGAAAGATGCTGCCGCTCGGGCCCTCGAATACATGGGGCTCACCGCAGGCACTCCCATGCGAGAGATTAAGGTCGATACGGTCTTCATCGGATCGTGCACCAACGGCCGTATCGAAGACATCCGCGCAGCCGCGGCCGTTCTCGAAGGTCACAGGGTCGCCGACGGTATGCGCGCCCTGATGGTTCCTGGATCACATCGAGTCAAAGAGCAGGCAGAAGCTGAGGGTCTCGACAAGATCTTCACCGCCGCTGGTTTTGAGTGGCGTGAACCAGGTTGCTCTATGTGCTTGGCCATGAACCCCGACAAACTCAGCGTCGGTGAGCGTTCAGCATCCACGTCGAACCGTAACTTTGAAGGCCGCCAAGGCCGCGGCGGTCGTACCCACCTCGTATCCCCAGCCGTTGCCGCAGCTACTGCGGTTAAGGGCTACTTTGCAGCTCCGGAGGACCTCTAAACCATGAAGCCCGTTACCATCATCACTGGCCGCGCCGTCCCCCTGGACCGCTCGGATGTCGACACCGACCAAATCATCCCCTCCGACTGGCTCAAGCGTGTTGAGCGCACCGGCTTTGGCGCAGGACTCTTTGGCGAATGGCGCGACGACCGCGATTTTGTACTGAACAAGTCCGAGTATCAAGGTGCCAACATTTTGATTGCTGGCGAGAACTTTGGAACCGGTTCTTCTCGTGAACACGCTGTGTGGGCACTCACTGACTATGGCTTCGAAGCGGTGATCAGTCCCCGCTTCGCAGACATCTTCCGGAACAACTCAACCAAGCAGGGTCTGCTTCCCGTGGTGGTTGAGCCAGCAGTTGGGGCGCGACTCCTTGAAGAGGTGGCTAAAGACCCAAGCCTTGAAATCACCATTGACGTGGCACAGGGAACCCTAGAAGTCCCCGCTCTCGGTCTCACCATCGAGTTCCCCCTTGACGAGTTCACCCGTGCGCGCTTCCTCAATGGCTGGGACGACATCGGCCTCTCGCTTCGTTACGAAGACGAGATTGAATCCTTCGAGCAATCGCGACCACGTTTTATGCCCTCTACACGTTGACCCCGATGACGAGATAATTCCTCGTCTTCGAAAACGCCTAGATCCACGATCTAAAAATCGCGGCTAGGTGGCAAGTGTCAGCTTGGATAAACAGCGAACGCCGAGACATTGGGCCCAAGCGCACTCCATAGATTTACCGTTCCTGTGGCCACATCAACCGTGCCAACAACAAAGGAATTATCCGAGATCACCTGACCGCCAAAGTACACCGTTGACCCATCTGTGCTACCCGTCAGATAGTAAATCCCAATTTGTTCTGGGAGCACGATATTGGTGTCCGTATTGGTCGCAACATTAAAGATCGAAAGTTTATGATCCGCGGTGCAACTGTCATAACGGAAGTAAAAGAGCGGATCCCTAAAACAACTCGTCGCTTGGCCATTGAGCCCTCCGAGCCCGTAGATGGCAATTTTTGACGATCCAAGTTTTGACGTGAGCAGCGGGACCTGCACGGCCGTGGCGTTAATGGATCGGAAACTTGGCCAGTACTGCATGAGGTGGCCCATGGATGGTCCAACCATCTGGCCCGCATACTCATCTGCGATCGCATAGACCGAGTTTCCAAATTGCTGTGGTTGAGCAAATAACGCCGGCGCGTATCCACATCCCGAGTCTGGCGCGGCGCACACCACGGCGCTATTAGATCCATCGGGCACCGTGGAACTTATCCAGGGAACGACATCAAGGGCTGTTGCGCCCGGCGAATAGTGATAGCCCGTTGTGCCATCTCCGAGCAATGCTCCGCCGTCCCCCGCTGGGGCCACCGACAACAACTGATCACCCGAGAGATTCGTGATGGTGCCGTCGGTATTGATGACGTCAGTGAAATTTGTTGCGGCAGCAAGGTTGTAGCAAAATCCATCGCTCGCACCCTCAATGAGTACCTGTCCACCTGGCAGAACACGCCAGTGCTGAAGGCACATATTGGAAGGTAGTAGATGCGTCAAGGTCCCGTCGGGAGCAATCATGATGAGATCATTACCTCGCTCACTTGGAAGCTCATACGTGAGATAGGCATAACCTGCTGCATCAAACTGTACGGAGTTAACTCCCCACGCAGCTTGATCCTCCACGCCCAGATTTGAGTATGCAAATCCGTCGACCAAGGTGCTGAGACACGTTACATCTCCCGTCGAATTATTGATTTGAGCGATCCAACAGCTTTGTTCACTGTTGTCGATTGGTTGCGGTGATTCGAAGTAGATAAGCGCCCGACCATCTGGCGAGATGTAAATCTGTTGAATCGCAGAAAGGAGTGAGTCCGAACCTGACTGGACCATAGAAACAATCGACCCGTCTGGAGTAAGCGCAGCAATGGTCGTCGAGAGAGGATCTGCAGCTCTCACTACCGCCTTGTTCTGCCAAATGCCTCGCTGAAACCCTGCACGGAGCGGAGCCGCTGACACGTGGGTCGTAGCACCCACAATTAGGGCCTTGGCATGGACCGAAGCCGGGCTCTTGAGCTGCAGGGCGAGTTTCGCGTTGCTAGTCCGATACGGCCATGAGGCACCCGGAAGGGCTTTGAAGGTGAGAGCCGAGGACGCAAGGCTTGAACCCCTTGCATTCACAGCCGTTGCAGAGAGCTTGAGTATTTTCCCGGACGTCAGGCCCGTTAACGAACACGAGCCACTCACTCCTCTAATAGTGCACGTCGCCGGTGCTCCGTCGCTAATCACGATCCTGGTGACCGCCGGAGCAATGTGCGCGCTTGCGTGCGCGCTTACCCTCACGTCAACCAGCGTCTTTGCGTTAGCAGTGTAGGAGTTGGCGACTAGCACTGCCGAAATGACTGGTGATGTCAGCACGGCTTGAGGCGTCACAGCCGCTGAAGCGTTCGATAATTTTCCGACACCGTACCTATTGACGTCGGCAACTTTGAAGGTGTACCGGGTTCCATTACTAAGTCCTTGAATCGTGCAGGGCGAAGCTGCACAGTTATTCACGGTCTTCTTGAGCGACGACGAAGAGTAGACAAAAACTCGGTAACTGCGAATAACGGCTCCGTTGGCGGCACCATTGCTCCACGAGAGCTGGACCGCTGAAGACTTGGCTACGACGGACGTGATCCTTGGTGCGCCAGGTGCACGACTGCTCGCGCTAGCGGCTGCGACCCATGTCCCCGAGGCGAGGCCCGAGGCCAGGAGTGCGCTTAGCGCAACCTTTGAGAGTAGCTTCGTCATCTGATGGTCCTCGGATCTACTTGTTGCGGTAATTTTCAGAAACCATACCGAACTTCCAGCCGCATGAGGTGAGTCGATTACCGGGTTTTGGTTATGTTGGCGTGAAAGGGACCAGAGGCGATCCTTCCCTGCGAACTTGACGCTGATGTATCGCCTACGAGACTGCGGCCACGTCCTCTACGCGCCGCTCGGTTTCTCTAAAGATCAACGGCAACGATCTCAAAGGCGTTGACGTCGATCAAACCTTGGTCGGTCAATCGGAGTTCTGGGATCACCGAAAGACCAAGAAAGCTCAAGTGCATAAAGGGTGCTTTAATGCTGACGCCAAGACCCCTCGCGGCATCGAGGAGACGGTCTAGCCCCTCTCCTACGATTTCGGCGGGTTGATCACTCATCAGTCCAGCAATTGGTAAGGGAAGCGACGCCAAAACCGTTCCTCGTTCATCAACGACCACTTGACCTCCGCCCATGGCGCTGACGGCTTCGATAGCAGCCGCCATGGCTGCGGGGCCGTGATCATGGCGAGAGGCAACAGCCATGACGTTGTGGGCATCGTGACCGACCGTCGAGGCGAACGCTCCCCTCTCCAGACCAAAGCCACTAACCCAGCCGAGGCCGATACGGCCCGTGGCATGGTGGCGTTCTAGAACCGCAAGACGAGCCGTGTTGAGCACTTCGTCGAAGGGATCGCCTTCAAGGGATTTAGTGGTCAGCGAGCCGTTCTCAATTCCAATAATGCGGGCTTTCGTTGACGGTGGGGCTTTGAGATCTAACGAAGCCGCAGCCGGAGCTGAAGCGAGGTGAATGGTTTCGCGCATCCACTCGGGAGCGGGTGCAGCTTCGACGGCACCAGGAACAACGACTCCGCTACTAGCGACGAGCTGTCCACGTTGGTAGACATGCGCGGGCTGAACACCTTCGATGGTGTCAAAAATACAAAGGTCGGCTTGGTATCCAGGCCCCAGCGATCCAAGATGATGGAAGCCGTGATATTCCGCGGGGTTCATGGTGGCCATGATGAAGGCATCGATCTCATCAACACCCTCTTTAATGGCTAAGTTGATGCAATCGTTGAGGTGGCCGACGCTCAGCAAGGTATCGGGTTCGCGATCATCAGAGCAGAGCGCCACGTGACCGATGCCGCCGCGCAACACCATGGGGATCAGATCATGCAGGTTCTGAGACGCTGACCCTTGACGGATAAAGACCCACATTCCCTTAGCGCGCTTCTCTTCGGCTTCTTCCAACAAGGTGCACTCATGATCGGACTCAACGCCAGCAGCCAGGTAGGCATCGAGATCTCTACCTCGCACAAGGGGAGCGTGTCCATCGACACGCCGCCCGTTAGCAACGCCGATGCGAGCGAGCATTTCGGGATCGCCAGCAATGACGCCGGGAAAGTTCATAACTTCAGCGACTCCGAGAGCCCCATAGCTATTGATCAGTTCGGCAACATCTCGATGGTCGAGCTGGGCTCCTGAGGACTCAAAGGGCGAAGCCGGGACACAGCTCGACGCGGTGATACCAAAGGTGAAGGGAAGTCGAGACGCTGCTTGCTGGAGACCGGCGACACCGGCGATGCCTAAAACATTGGCAATTTCATGGGGATCGGCCGCCACTGCTGTGGTGCCTAGGGGAAGTACCGTGCGAACGAATTCGTCGACCCAGAGTTTGGTGGATTCAAGGTGCATGTGAGCATCAACGAAGCCGGCCACGATTGCGGCTCCGCCGACATCGAGCACGTCATGGGCATCTCGAGGTCCCCAGCCGCAGACGACTCCGTCCGCGATAGCCAAGTCGGTGATTATCCATTCATGAGCGGCCGGCGAGAGGACTCTACCGCCTCGAATAAGTAAATCTGCGGGCTCGTCACCGCGAGCAACAGCTTGGGCGCGAGGAGAAACTGACGGTCTAGCCATACCTCACTCTAGCGAGAAGGACCCTAAACGACGAGGTAGACGCGCCCAGACGAAAACGCCGGGAGGCGCGAGACTCATCCCACACCTCCCGGCGCCTGTTCTTCACCACGGCTCTGCTTAGTTGCCCCGAGGAGGAGGTCCACCAAATCCGCCGTGTATGTGGTCTGGGCCCATGGGTCCTAGGTCCTGTCCTGCGTCATCACCTGGGCCGTGCCCTGGGCCA
>CAIQWC010000045.1 GCA_903875425.1 uncultured Actinomycetes bacterium
AATACTACCAATTAATTAACCGTTCGACTCCCGATCGCGATTTGTATTAATTCGACTAGAGGGTACGTAAACGGGTCTCGCTGCGGGGTTGTGGTGGGCTGTCGGGCGAAAATGAAAGCGAAAGGGAGTGGAGAGGTATCACATCCAAGGAGAGCCGAACGGCGATGTCGAACGTGATGATGGTGTAGTCCGAGCCTGAGTCGTGGAAGCCGAGCGCTTCGACCGTCACGTCAGGTGCGGAGGGGTTTTGCATGCTGAGAGGCACGTAGAGCGGTTGGTAGTACTCGCGGTGCCTGTCGTCGTAGCAGTGGGTTGGTGTGGTTACCGGTGCGCCGTCCGGTGGCGGTGGGCTCAGCATCGTGCTTGCTGAGTCAGTTGTTGCGGCGGGTCCCGTCGTCGCCAGGTCGACGGGGTTCCGCCCTGATCCCTAACGTCCCCCCGAGCCCCGATTACGCCGAGTGGCGTTGTCGGGGTGTGCTCGCGGAGGCGGCGGGAGGCGCACGGTCTGGTTGCCGGGTGCCGGTGGTATGCTTGCGGGCGCAGATGAAGTCTGTGCCGAATCCGAGGCGGCTTGTCCCGTGGAGAACATGTAAACAGAGTGTGGGTTTGTATACACACGCCCTCGCTTTGTACTCACAACTCTCACAACTCTAGACCCCGGAAGGTCTCGTCCGTGATGTTGTAATGCGAGAGCAGACTGCAGTTGGTGCGACGTGCGGGGGTTCGCGTCAACATCATTTTCGACGCGGATGAGCAGCTGAAGCCGTTGGTCAGTGTCGTCAGCTTGGATGGTGTTGAGCAGACGTAAGAATCCTGAGCAGATGGCCTCCGTTACAGGGTCGATGTTGAAGCGAGCCAGTCCCTTGATTTCGTCGAGGTGTTGAGCGTGGCAGAGCCATACACTGGAGTTGATGTCAAGAGGGTCTACACCTTTCAGAGCGATCTCGGCGCGAGTCTTGCGAAGCCGGACGCCAGATTTTGTGTACGCGTCATCACACAGGGCGAGGATCTCCAGGGTGCGCTCACATGTCGGGCTGCCGGCATCAGCGGACAGCAGTCGTCGAGCTGTTTCGAGGCGCGAGATGTCCATGGGTGGGTACCAGCGGGCGAGATCATATACGGTCACCTTGCACATCACGAACATTTCTTTTGCGAGACAGTCCGTCCACGCCACCCGAACCTGGGAGTCCCAAGCGTCTCCAACGTCCAGGTCCCGCAGCTGCTGGTCGGGGAGGGTTGCGTCCCGATAGCGCGCCGCGCGGAGGCCGAAGTAGCGGGGCACATCGAGTAGTTCGGCGGGCAACAACAGGGCCTGAAGTGTCACCACCGTTTGCCGCAGGGTCTCGGTGACAGCATGGCCGTCGGAAACGCTTCGCTCGACTTGGGTCAGCAGTGAGGAAAGCACGCGCTCGAAAGGGTCGTCGGAGAGCGAGTGTTTGCGCTTCTCCTTTTTCTTGGGGACAGATGCGACTAGTGTCGCCACGGGTGTCGCAGGGCCAGTCGAGGGGGTGCACATAGCTGACTCGGAAGAGGTGATGTCAACCAGCGTCGTGCCTTGCGGCAAGGTGTGGACAGAGGTCCAGGCCTGTGCGCCGTCTTCGGCGAGCTCCGGGTCATACTGCTCATCAAGCGCCACCCCGGCGTGGTCGTCGGATGCGACCGAGTCGGGTGCAGATCCTGCGGCGACGTCGTCCGCCGATCCGTCCACCCCGGAGGGTTCCGGTTCGGGGTGTCTTTCGGGAATTGTGTCGACGTGCCCGTCGGTTGTAGCGACGTCAGGTGTGACACTGGTTGCGTCACCGATGCAGTTCGAGTCGTGGTCGAGAGGGTCCGGGGCAGGTTGTCCATCGGACGCCGAGTCGTCCTCGAGGCTGCCGAGGTAGTCGCGTAGGCAGGCATGAAGCACGTAGAAGATTCGTGGGAGTTTGTCGAGCATATCGTCATACAACTGCCGCTGCTCGTGGTCCAGGCTGTCATATGCGTCACGGGCAAGCATAGCAGTCCGGATCCGGCGGAGTTCGTCCATGTGACGAGTCGGTCTGCCTACTGCCAACATCCCCTGCCAGAAGTGCTCGAAGGCAGCGATGTCGGCATCCACTTCTGCCATAGTCTGCGGCGGGGATGCGTGTTCCTGCGACAGGTCATAGGTAGCTAGCGGCCAGGTGGGTCCTTCGCCGGGGAAGCCCAATGTGGCATCGAACCTGTCTGGTCGATGGCGGGCCTCGGCTACGAGTGGCACGTCGGGAGGGTGGATGGCACTGACCGGCGACGAGGGAAGCATGTCCGGCTCGGGGGCATCGACCCCTGGGGGTGCAGCCTCCGGCTCGTGGAGGACGCGCATAAGGTGTGGCACGT
>CAIQWC010000046.1 GCA_903875425.1 uncultured Actinomycetes bacterium
CTGGTAGCTCGCGGCCTACGCGCCGGCACCACGGCAGGGTACGTGGTCTCGGGGGGGCTGGGAATAGTATTAGCAGCAGAGGCGGGCAGGGCGATACACGCGCTTGGAGAAATAAATACCGGTAGGAATTCTGAGAAACGATGGGCTATTCTCCGAAGGGGGGCTATTCTCCGAAGGGCTGGTGTCCTCGGAGATAGCGCCCTCCAGCGGATCCCGATCTGCCGCGCCCTGGAGCCGACCAGCGGTCCTGGTCACCCCATACGCACTTTAGCTCATTTAAGGCTGTGGCCCCTGAGCCCTAAACCAAACAAATTTTGAACCATTGCCGTAAGGCCATTGTCGTTGCTTCGCGCAGTCAGTGGCCGTGGCCTCGAAGGGTCTCCTTCGACTTGTGTAAAAACAACCCCCCGAAAAATTCTCATAATTTTTTTTTGTGTTTCTGAAAATGAAAAAAAAAGCTATCGCGATGTCATCGTGTGAGCTCGAGTGGAAGCAAGTCCAGGCGGCGGCCATCACGGCCATGGAACCCTACCTCGGCGTCGTCGTGACCCAGTTTCTCGACGTGGACGAGGATGCCAGTACCGACAAGATCGCCAAGGCGCAAAAGTCGGCGTTGTCCGCCCTCAAAAAACGCGCAGTGGTGACCTCCGGTACCGCTGCTACTACGCGCGGTGCCGTGTCCGGCACGTCCACATGCAGCCCACGCGCATATGACGTTGCCCTCATTGCTGCTTTGAGTGATGCGGATTCGGCCTCGGCGATCGTGCGCACCAAGGGCCAGCACAACGGCCGACCTGACGACCTGGCGTCGTGGCCTGCACATGCGTTGGGGCTGTTGAAAGGCCAAGGGGCGATCGTTCGCCTGCTCCACAAAAAATCGGATGGCTCTACCGCGACGTGCCCGACTCGCGTGACGCTTGATGTTGTATCGCTGCATACGCGCGGTACGAGCACCGACGGCCGCGAACAAGTGGTCATGGCCATCCAATTTACAATGCCCCGGGAAATGGTCCCCGCCCACACCGTCGTCGATACGGACAAGGGCAGCGTTGGTATCATCCACTTCAAGGAATCGCCTGTCGGTGCGTCCCCTATGGTGTATATGGTCCTGCGCGTGCCCGTCGTGGAGGTTGCTGCGCACGTGCGTCTGGACATGTCTCGCATGTGCACGACGGTCAAATCTTTTCTGGCCGACACGAATGCCAAGCTCACCGCCCTCGGCGTGTCTACCGTTCACAACGACGGTGACGGACGTGCGGCCTGTATGTCTCTGGCCGTGGACGACGCCCTTCGCAACATTTGGGACGTCGTGGAAGGAGGCGACGGCCTGGGCGAAAAAAACCTCATCGTTGATGCCAGTGAGTCCATCCGTGGCCTGACTGCCTCTGCGTTGCGCACAGCGGCCACCCACTTCATCAAGACACCCGCGGTGTGGGCCCACATGGTCCAAACGTCCACTGAGGAGATCCTGCGGGGTCTCACCACTACTACCGAAGATCTGTCTATTTCCTCGCCGGACGATATTTTGGCCTACAAGGCGGCCGTCCTTGAGGCCGTTGTCTCTTCGCTTGTCCACGCGAGCAAGGTGTCGTTTGGCGCTTGGACATCAACCCCTCTTGATGTTGATGCCGTGCTTAAGGCCCTTGCGAACCACCCGTTGGTTGCTGCTGGGGTATTGGCTGTGTACCAGGACACGACGCGCGATTGTCCAATTCGCAAACAGGTCTTCGATCACGTCATCCATGCGTGGTGTAATGTCAGCGGAACCGAAGATGCCTCGACTACATTCGACATCACCCGAGTGCTCGAGGTTGTGCTGCGTGATTTCGTCGATGGCACCAATGCCGGAATCGGCGCGCTCCTGGCGTACGATTTGCTCTTGTCCGCGGCCAGCATTGGCTGCGTCGCGACAATGCTTGTTCCTGATGGCGCGATCTACGGCTCAGTGTCGCGTATCGGCCCCGTCTGTCCCGGTGGCGCAAACCTTCCACTGGTGCTCATCCACTCCAAGCCGGGCCACCACGAGTGCGTGCTGACGCAATCGTTGGGGCAGCTGCAATGCTCCAACCAACGTTTGGACACCCCCTACGATAATGTGGCGAAAGTATGGCAGATGTTGGCCCACATGGTGGATGGTGTGCCGACTCGCTCCAAGGGCAGCAAGGAACCAGCCGAGTGCAAATCTTGCAAGTCGTCGTTTGAGCGCCTCTCCCCGAAACAAGTCGCCTGTATACCGTGCCAGGCCCAGGCGAACCTGGCTGTCAAGAAACAAGAATGTGCAGCGTGTACCACTGCCCTCACGGAACTTGGCGTGATCTTGTGCTCTGCGTGCCGCGACTTGACCAACAAGTCGCAGCTCACGCGCGACTCGTTGGTCAAGAAAGCAGCAATGGAAACGGCCAAGGCCGAATTGGCCGCCCTGCAGAAGCAGAAAGAGGCGGCCCAGGTGGCTCAAGCCACAGCGGCGAAACAGGCGCACGATGCAAAAGCGGCGGACGTCGCTGCGGCGCAACACGCTCTCGACTTGGCAAAGGCCCGGGCAGAGGGGAAAACCATGCCGGCCCAGCGCGCGTGCGGGAAGTGTAAGGGTATGTTTAACCCGCTTCAGATGTACCATACCCTGTGCCCCTCGTGCCATACGAAACCCAAGCCAACTGTGCCTTCCGTGGACACTACCAAGAAGGGCAACGATGTGGCGGGCCGTACGTGTGGGTGTGGATCGGCTGTCACGTCGTCGGACCCCAAGCACCACCTATGCGATGGATGTGCGCCGCACGGGGGCTCGGAGTGGCGCAGTGTCAAGCCCAAGAGCAAAAAGACGAAGGACACCACCAAGAGCAAGGCCACCGAGGAGGGCAAGGACAAAGACGCCGGCTCCAAGTCGATACATGATGTGGTGCTGTCCAAAAAAATTCAGGCAGCAATCGACGAGCTTTTTGCGGTAAAAAACTGGGGGAGAGATCGGCGCATGAAGTTCGTTTACCAAACCAAGTCGGCGGTGTCCCGCGGTGTCCCTGGTGAAACCGTGTTGGCGGGCATCCGCGACCCCTCGCTCTGCAAGTACGGCCAAGCGTGCCCTAATCAATCTTCGGGGGGATGTGGACGCAAACACCCCGCCCAGGCCAACAAGGCCACGCCACGCACAGCTCCGTTGGCCCCGCCCCCTGCGGCCCTGACAACTGCGGCCTTGGCACCCGCAGCCCCGGTAACCGCGGCCCCGGCTCGTCCTGCCCCCGCCGCAGCGCCTGTGGCACAGACCGGTGACGGCTCAGCGGATTCGGACCTGGCCCTTCGGATGCAAAACATGGAACAACGCCTGGGAACTCAGATGGACTTCTTGCAGGCGTGGATGAGACCCGCGCGTACCGCCTCCCCACAACCCCCACCGCTTCGGTCCACCTCCCCTCCGCCCCCGCCCGTCTCCAACTGGCAGGCACCTAGTGGATACGCCGACTTTGCGGCCATGATGCACATGTGGCAGCAGTACGGGCCCAAGTTCGGCCTGCCTGCCGGCACCGGACCGGGCCACTAGGGCTCAGGCCCTGCCCCACGTCAACACGTAATCCTCCGTCGTGTTGGACGTGATAAGGGCGAACAAACGGATGGACACGGGTCTAGCAGTCGAGAGGCGGCAGGCTCTCGATCTGACAGACAGGCCCGTGACCGACACGCGGGGCATGTCGGTGTTCGACGGAACCGAAGCATGGACGCTGAGGGGCGGGACGGGTCATTCCTCCTCCCTGGGCGTCGGCATCGGGCCCGTGCGATATCAAGGGGTGCACAGCACCCTGGTGGCGGTGTTCAATACCCCACTCTCTTCAACCAATTCCATTTGTTGGACGGGGGGCAGAGCAATCTCCCTTCGGACCAAGAAGAAGACGCCACTGTGTCAGTGGTGCACCGCCGTCCGCGCCGACGGCGACCGCGTCGGGACAGTGCCGCCTTGCTGCATGCGCGCAAGGTGACACGGTGCGACGCCGGGGATGTCGAGACCGCCCTGCTGCTCGCGCGCACGGCTGATTCGACTGACGAAAGCGACTCTATGTCGAACTCGGGGAGCCCTCACGACGACGAGGAGCTCTCCGATGTGGATGCGGCGGCACGGGATTATACTCTGCCGGACGCATCGATGGACGGGCCAGACGACGCTGACCTGGACTTCAGTGAGTGGCGTCGACCGACGCGCGCCCGCGTGGTGGCGGGTCGCCGCCATGCCCCGCGTCGTGCGGGGGGAAATGAGGGGGGGACGCATCGGACCACCGCCAAGGCGGTGGACTGGCGGGGTACCCTCCTGTCGTATGTGCTGCTGAACGCCAACACGCTCATCAGCCGCGACGTGGGTAAAATTGAACGCCTACAATACTTTCTCAAAAAGTACACGCGACTCCCCGACCTGGTGCTTGTCACTGAGGTTGGCGGTGCCGCAGGCGATCGGGACCTAAAGATGGAACTGGGGCCCTGGTTTCTCGAGAATTATTCGCCGTACTGGTCGCAACGCTCGACGACCAAGGACGGCACTGGCCCAGCTACCTCTGGACGCAAGGTGGGTGGGGGCATCGCGCTCCTCGTCCACAAGCGGCTGCACCTCCGGGCGCGCGAGTTCAAGTATACCATGCTGCCCAATGAAGAGTTGCTCCTTGGAGGGCACTTGGGGGTGTGGCAATTGGACCCGGAACCTGTACGGCCGTCAACCAGCGCTCGTCGTACCGCGCATGGCCCACCACAAGGATCTCTGGTGATCACTTTGGCCTACGTCCCGCCCGCGGGTACCCAGGGATGGAGTGCCGCTGTGCGTGACATGGTACTTAACGCCGTGGTACGGGCCCATGACGCAATCCGAACGGCACGCCGAACACAAGATTTGTTTCCACTCTGTTTCGGTCACTTTAATGCGCCGGATGGTGGCTGCGACCTTGACTTGACGGACCTGTCGGTGGGGATGGATACGGCTCGGACGGTGGTGGCGGCGCTGCCTGGACTGCTACAACGCCCATTGACCCCGACCACTCGTCACCTGCAGCCCAAGGTGCGGTTGCCGGTGATGGAGCGTACGGAGCGGGCACGCCTGTCCGTGGGACACTTCTGCGTGCGTCTGCACCGCATGAAGAGCAAATCGGCACGGGGGAAATATAGTACTGCGCTCCTGGCGCAGGGTGTGGCCTTTTCAGAGTCGATGGCCGCGCGCGGCATGATTCCTCTCAATGGTGTCATGTCAAACTTGCAACCGACGTCTTTCACGCCATGTCTGACGTGCAAGACGAACAATGCGGCAACGGGTGGCAAGTGTTCGTGCAGCCGCAAGGGTTGGGTACTACGGGGCACCCACGACGTGGTGTTTGTGCCCGCTGACCTAGTATGGCGCGCGCTTACCGCACAGCATGGCGGCAACGACATGCTGCGACTGCGGGTTGTCAAAGAAGCGTGGACAACTGCGGTCGACCATCGAGTAACTGTTGGCCATGTGCGGTGGGCGCCGTCGGCTGCCGCTCGGATTGCTCAGATGACAGCGGCGAGCAAGAGCTCCCATGAAGCAGCAGCACCGGCGGCACCACGCTCGACCAACAAGCGGTTTCGTAAGCCGTCCAATCTGTTGCATGCGAGCAAAGTTTTGGCCAAGGTCGCCGAGGCGAGCGACGCAGACGTGGCAACCCGCATGACAACACTTATGCTCGCCGACGTGGATGCTGTGGAAGCGTCGCTCGTGGCAAGTATGGGTGTGGGCCGAACAGGTGGGGAAAACCTCGGCCTTGAACTGGAAGCTCAAGCGCAGACGCTGGAGAAACGTCGCCTGCACGTCCTTCGTAAGGCTTGGAAGAAGCTGTCTCAGGCTCGGGGTTACCTTCTCACTGCCCTAGGCGCGGTGGAGTCTAACAATGATGCCTCGAAACGTGTGGACCTCGTGGCACAAGTGACACTGGCCGACCGTGACAAGAAGACGGCCATGGCAGCGTTTCGCAAGGCGGGCCGGCTCTTGGAAAGCGATGCGCTTGCCCGCGGTGAACGCAGTGCACCCGCATGGTTCTGGAACAAGGCAGCCCGGGCCTCTGTTCCTGATGGGGCACCCCGTGCCCCGGGTCAGGAGTTGCTTGAACGCTTGACGAATCCCGACGGCTCGACCATCAGCACTCAGCAAGAAGTCATTATGCCCCTGTTGCAGGTGAATCAACAGGAGGTGCATAGTGTGGGCCCCACTCTCGGGGCAGCGTGCGAGTCAGAGCTGGTGGAAGCGCTGGCGAACACGTGCTTGGCCAACGAGGCGCTCGTAGCGGCCATGCCCGAACTGGCACATGACTCGGCGGTGTGTGCAGCGGTGGCAGACCCGACCACACCTCTGGCCACGGTTCGTGGAGGGGAGAATGTCGACGTTCGGCTTGTGGACTTGCATCGCCGTGTGCTGCTACGGATTCAAGACATGCGGGAGGCGCGCATGGCAGTTGCGCCCGTAGAATCCAAGGGGGAGGCCGTGCGACGGCTTCACCCCGCAGCCTACACTCGCCTGACCCGACCCTACAAAGTGGCGGAAATCAAAGCGGGGATGGGCAAAGTGAAGGACGTGGGCGATGGACTGGGCCCGCCGTCACCTATCATTGTCGGCTGTCACCACGCGTGCGTGTGCAACGACGGCGACCGTGACGAGATGGACAGGCGGGCTGATTTGGCCGCTCTGTTGGACGGCGAGGCCGGTCCGGCACTGGACAAGGACGACGATGGCGCGTGCCCGACGGTTGAGCTGGTGCATATCCTCTTTAACCGGATTGCCGAGACGGGCCGGCTGCCTCGACGATGGCAACAGCATCGGATTCTGCTGCATTACAAGGGCAAACGCTCGGACCCTCACTGCGTTGACAACTATCGTGGCCTGGGCATCGACCAGGCCCTGTTGAAATTGCTGTCACTGGTCATGCTGGAGCGCTTGGACCAGTTTCTGACGGAAACCAAGGCTCTATCATTGGCCCAAGGGGGCTTTCTGCGCCAGCGGGGCACCCCTGAACAAGCGTTTGTCCTCTCAGAAGTGGTGCGTGCCGCGTCACGGCACGCGAGTCTACTCACCCACCTGCACGTGGCCTTTCTCGACATTAGACGCGCGTACGATTCGGTCCTTCATCCGATACTATGGAGCAAGTGTGTGGACAAGGGCATTGGTGGGCACTTTCTGGCCACGCTACAAGCCATCTATCATGGCGCGGAAGGCGTGCTTGACATGAACGGGGAGCTGAGCGCACCCGTCCCGCTCGAGTGTGGCGTGCTCCAGGGCAACCCCCTGTCTCCAGCTCTCTTTAACGTTTACATTGACGACGCGATCCGCGCCCTCGAGGCCGAAGGACAGCGGCAGGGTGGGGCCCCGGGGGGCCGCTACTTTGGCGTGCCATTGCCACGGGTCCGGGGTCGCAGCGACAGGATGCCGTTGGTGGAGAAGGCCCTCCGCACCCAAGAGGACTATTTGCCCTGCTTGTTCTACGCGGACGACGGGGCGCTTATCGCAGACGATGCCGTCATGCTGCAACGGATGCTAGACTGCGTTGTCTCTGCATTGACGCGCATAGGGCTGACCATTAACATTGGCAAAACGCACCACTTG
The DNA here is from genome assembly GCA_903875425.1 of uncultured Actinomycetes bacterium. Classification (GTDB taxonomy): domain Bacteria; phylum Actinomycetota; class Acidimicrobiia; order Acidimicrobiales; family RAAP-2; genus CAIQWC01. The sequence continues at coordinate 7,580 of CAIQWC010000046.1, forward strand.
ATGGTGTGCAATGTGAACGCTCGCAATGATATCCAGTTCCAGGTGGCTCGCGATGCCATGAAGGCCAGCCCCCTCACGGTGTATGGCACGCCCATTAAAATCGTCGATACGTTTGAATACTTGGGCGTGATGATGAACTGGCGCTGGAACTGGGATCACGCATGGGCCGAGGCCCTGGAACGCTTTGCTGACGCGGTGGGGGTGGCCAAACGGGCCGGCCTCCAACACAGGTTTGGCAGCCTACATTCGCAATTGGCCTATGCGCGTGCGAAAATATTTTGCCACCTCACGTACATCTCAGCGTTGACGGGAGCGGGTGGTACCGCATCATCGGCCGCGTGGCGTGCGAGCATCAAGGCGGTCCAGGGCATGCTCCAGACGATCGTCGGACACACATTTGCACGTGGGGAGGCGCTCGAAATTGAGGCGGGTCTATGGGACCAGCAGACCCGTATTGACACGCTGTTACTGCGCTTTTGGTGCAAACTGTGCACGATGCCGGTCGAGTCGACGGTATACCGTGCCCTGTGCCTCAGCTTGAACGGCTCGTACCCCTACCTGTACATGGACGCTCGTCCGGAGAAGGAAAACAGTGCCGCCACCAAAGTCCAGCTCCAGCCGTGGTCGCAACAGCTGGCGGCGGCAGCTCAGCGCCTGGACCTGAGCAGGGTCTCGGTGCCCTTCGGGACGGCGGGTCAATGTCGCGACATCCCCGCGGCCATGCTGCATATGTGCCCCGTGGGACTGATCCAGCTGGAGTGCGAATATCAGGGTACGGTATCCCTGCTCATTCATCCGACACTGGCCGATGCGGCCCAGCGCGCATCGGCCGTGGCGGCGGCGGCGCGGCCCGGGGCGGTGCTGCGGTGGGCCGTCATTGGTGCACCCCCCGTCCTCGAAAACCAGCATAACAAGTCCGTATGGGTGCTGCCGGCTGGTACCCAGTACGATGAGTTGCCAGATCGCTGGACGTCGCAGCTCCACGACGCATGCTTTGCGGCGATCAAGCGGAAAGGCAACGCCCGCCGACAACAGGTCGTGGCCTCGTTTCTGGCGGATCAAATCAAGAATGGTGACCAGTCGAACGGGTCCGGCCTGCGCCGTTGGGCGACCATGACGGCTCACTCGTTCGAACAACCATACTGGCATATCCCGGACGTCGTCGCGGCCCGCCGCGAGATGCGTCTGCGGTTGGACATGGGGCCCAACGAGGACTATGTTCGCCGCCGCCCCTTTTCCAAGACCGCTGAGTGCCGGTCTCTGCCCCGGCTGGACCGTGCGGACCGCAAGTGCTATCTGTGCGGCACGGCGGCCTCGGCGCCGCCCGAAACTCTGGAGCACATGATTCTACACTGCGCACATCCAGAGATGGCAGCGCTGCGCCTCGCCACACGCCTCCAATTGGATCACCTGTTCACACGGGCCGAGGCGGAATTTCCGGGCCTGACTATGCCGGACGTGATTGGCAACGATACGGCCCTCCTGACGTGCCTGCTGCAGTGCACGCGATTAGGCCCAATCGAACAGCAACCAGCGGGCGTTGCCATCTGGTCGCCACCCTTTTACTTCGACGAGCCAGCGGCACGTACGGCAGCCGCCTGCGTGCATGCCCTCACGGGGGCCTGGATAAATGGCATTCGCTCGCATGGTACCCTGTCTCGCGCGGGTCAACTCGGCCGTGAGCTACCCACGCTCGCGACCCAGTGGGCACTCGCCATTTTTGCGCTGCACCGCCGCCTGGTGCGCGCCGACTCAAACTACAAGCTGCGAAATCGGGACAAGAACTATAGGCCTCTGCCTC